>JAOATY010000036.1 GCA_030157865.1 Candidatus Nanopelagicales bacterium
AACTAACTCCACTACTGGGATTGCAGTATCAAGCAGATCTTCTAGGCCTCGAATCAAGGCCAATGTTGCTTTGGGGCACGGCGGGGCAGCAACGTAGTGCGGTAACGCCGCCCAAAGTGCTACTGACGGAACACCTTGCACTTCAAATTCAGATTGCAGAATGCCTAGAATTCCAGTTGGTCCTTCGTACTTTGAAGATTCAAAGCCAGTGATCTCCTGCAACTTCTTGCTTGAAGTTGTTCCACTGACGGGAATTGGTCTGGTGTGTGCAACGTCAGCTAATAATGCACCCAACGTGATCAAGACGGTACGTTCGCCCAATTCGATGTGAGACATGATCTCCGAGCAAAACTGCTTCCATCTCATACTTGGCTCAACGCCATGAACTAGGAAAATCTTGGTATCAGGCAGAGTATCTGTGGAGGCCTTAAAGATGGTGGTGCCTGGCCAGGCGACTTCACGATCACCGTCTAGCCCGATGCTGACTTCAGGTCGATTGAATTGGTAGTCATAAAAGTCGTCACCAGGAAGGTCAATGACTTCCTCAGATTGCCAAACTTCAAGTAGGTGCTCAAGTGCATCTGTTGCAGACTGTCCAGCGTCGTTCCAGCCACCGAAAGCAGCAATGACAATGGTTGTGCTTCTTGGGAAGGATTCATCCAGCTCCAAGCACAACACCCCGTTTCAGTCGATTGCCTCTAGTTTAGGTCCTCACCCAGACACCGGTTAAGCGAATTCTGGAAAGGCTGGGAGAATAGGCCAATGGAATCCGTAAATGTTGTCAGCACCGCCAAAGCCGCAGAGTTTGCAGTTGGTGACCGGGTTCAATTAACCGACACTAAATCGCGTAAGCACACCATCGTTCTAGAGGCTGGACGTGAGTTTCATACCAACCATGGAGCTGTTAAGCACGATGACTTGATCGGTTTGAGCGAAGGTTCAACGGTTACATCGACTGGAAACATGGTTTACCTCGCATTGCGGCCGTTGTTACTTGATTTTGTTTTGAGTATGCCTCGAGGTGCTGCAGTGGTTTATCCAAAAGACGCTGCAGCAATAGTTGGGCTAGCAGACATTTATCCAGGATGTGTAGTTGTTGAAGCTGGTGTTGGTTCCGGTGCTTTGTCCTGCTCATTGCTGCGAGCAATTGGAGAAAACGGCTATCTATATAGTTTTGAGCGTCGGGAAGATTTTGCCAAGATCGCAAAAAAGAACGTGACTAATTTCTTTAGTGCTGAACCAACCAATTGGCAAGTGACTCTGGGAGATCTGCAAGAAGAAGTAACTGCATTGCCAGAGGCAAGTGTTGATCGAGTGGTCTTGGACATGTTGGCACCATGGGAATGCATCGATTCCATCGCTCACGTACTTCGTCCAGGTGGGGTAGTGATTGCTTATGTTGCAACGACAACTCAGATGTCTCGCTTTGTTGAGGACTTGCGCCTAGATAAGAGATGGACAAATCCAGAGGGCCAAGAGTTGATATCCAGACCTTGGCACCTTGAAGGTCTGGCAGTTCGTCCAAATCACAGAATGCAAGGTCACACTGGCTTCTTGGTTACTGCCCGCAAATTAGCTCCAGGAGTTGTTTTACCAGCCCGTCGAATTCGCCCTACTAAAGGCGGATTGGATACTGTTGCTGAAGTAACAACAGGCGAGAATATCGAGATTCGCGAGGAGGCATCTGATGACTGAAGCCAGTAATCCAGAGCAGCTGCGCTCGCTAAACACTCGAATTGATGACTTAACTGAATCAAACGCAAAGTTAACTGCCACACTTCGTGAAGCCAGAGATCAGATCATTGGCCTGAAGGAAGAGGTAGATCGTCTTAGCGCTCCACCTAATGGATATGCGATCTACCTAGGCCCGGCTGCAGATGACTTGGTTGATGTAACTATCAACGGACGCAAGATGCGCGTTGCTATGGCGCCAGAAGTCGATCGAGATACCTTGCGTCCTGGCCAAGAAGTTATTCTTAACGAATCCATGAACGTTGTTGTTGCAGGTTCATTCGATGACCAAGGTGAAATCGTTATTTTTCAGGAAGTTCTTGAAGATGGACTTCGCGCAATTGTTACCGGCCGTAGCGATGAAGAGCGCGTAATTCATCTCGCAGCGCCTCTAAAGGACATCCCACTTCGCTCCGGGGATAGCTTGCTTGCCGACATGAAGGCAGGCTATGCATTTGAGCGTATTGCGAAGTCTGAAGTTGAAGATCTAGTGCTTGAAGAAGTTCCAGATATCAACTACGAAGACATCGGTGGTTTGGGAGACCAAATCAACACGATTAAGGATGCAGTTGAATTGCCATTCCTGCATCCCGAACTATTCAAGGAATACGACTTAAAGCCACCAAAGGGTATTTTGCTTTATGGTCCACCGGGATGTGGCAAAACTTTAATTGCGAAGGCAGTAGCAAACTCGCTCGCCAAGAAGGTTTCGGAGATTTCGGGAGTTGGTGAAGGTCGCAGCTATTTCCTAAACATCAAGGGTCCTGAACTTCTCAACAAGTTTGTTGGTGAGACTGAGCGACAAATCCGCATCATCTTCCAGCGAGCTCGTGAGAAGGCAAGTGAGGGCACTCCGGTAATTGTGTTCTTCGATGAAATGGACTCTCTGTTTAGAACCCGAGGCAGCGGTGTTTCTAGCGACGTTGAAAATACCATCGTGCCTCAGCTTCTTAGCGAAATCGATGGCGTAGAGAGCCTTGAGAACGTAATTGTGATTGGTGCTTCTAACCGTGAAGACATGATTGATCCTGCGATTCTTCGTCCAGGACGTCTAGATGTGAAAATCAAGATTGAGCGTCCTGATGCTCAGGCAGCTATCGACATTTTCGCTAAGTACCTAACGACCGAACTTCCTTTGAGTTCAGTAGATCTAGCCGAGCACGGTAATGATGCCCAAGCGACAGCAACAGCAATGATCCAACGAGTAGTCGAAGAAATGTACGCCACCACGCCTAGTAACGAATTCCTGGAAGTCACATACGCGAACGGGGATAAGGAAGTTCTCTACTTTAAGGACTTCAGCTCGGGTGCAATGATCGAGAACATTGTTAGTCGCGCAAAGAAGGCTGCAATCAAGTCTTTCCTAACTGTTGGCGACAAGGGCATAACGATCGAGCACTTGCTTCAAGCTTGCCTAGATGAATTCCACGAGAACGAAGATCTGCCGAACACAACAAACCCTGACGACTGGTCACGAATCTCAGGCAAGAAGGGTGATCGCATTGTCTTTATGCGAACTCTGATTCATGGCAAAAAGGGTGATGACTCAGGCCGTAGCATCGACACTTCGTTGTCTCCAAATCCATTCGCATAAGGTTTAGGCATGTCAGTTCGTCGCGTTATGGGAATCGAATCTGAATTCGGTATTTCTAATCCAAAAGATTCAAGCGCGAATCCGATGCTGCTTTCAAGCCAAGTAGTTAATGCATACGGCAATGAAGTGATGCCTAACCGAATTCGACGCATGCGCTGGGATTACGACGTTGAATCTCCATTACGCGATGCTCGCGGTTTTGATATGAGTCGTGCCGATGCTGATCCAAGTCAATTAACTGATGACGATTATGGGTTAGCAAATTTAGTTCTACCTAATGGCGCCCGATATTACGTGGATCACGCGCATCCAGAATACGCGTCTCCTGAAGTCACTAATCCCTACGACGCTGCGCTTTGGGATACCGCAGGAGATCGGATCATCGAACGAAGTGCGAGATTAGCCAGCACATTAACTGGTGAGCTAATTACGGTTTACAAGAACAACACTGACGGCAAAGGGGTTAGTTACGGAACACATGAGAACTATCAAGTTCTACGTGAAGTTCCATTTAATGACCTAGTTAAGTACTTAACGCCATTCTTCGTGACCAGGTGTGTTTTTGCTGGCGCCGGTCGAGTGGGCCTAGGACAAGACATTATTGAACCTGGCTTCCAAATCAGTCAACGAGCTGATTTCTTTGAGGCTGAAGTTGGTTTAGAGACGACGTTACGCCGTCCAATCATTAATACCCGCGATGAGCCACACGCAGATCCGGATCAATTCCGTCGCTTGCATGTGATCATCGGCGATGCCAACATGTCGCAGAAAATCAACTACCTCAAGATGGGAACTACGGCAATTGTTCTCAGCATGATCGAAGCTGGCTACTTAAAGGTCGACTTTGAACTCTACGACGCAGTTACTTCAATGCATTTAGTCAGCCATGACTACAAGTTTGAAACTAAGCAACGACTTCGTGATGGTTCTGAAATGTCAGCCCTTGAGATTCAGAAGCATTATCAAGAGAGCGCCGTTAGATTCCTAGCTGAGACCGGCGAAACCGATCCGATGTCACATGACGTGGTTCAGCAATGGGGCAGAATTCTTAACTCACTTGAGAACGATCCGATGTCGCTAGTTAATGAAGTCGATTGGATCACCAAGTTGTCAGTTCTAAATGGTTACCGAAATCGCGATCAATTGCTTTGGAATGATTCACGACTTGCCGCGATTGACATTCAGTTTGCAGATTTGAGACCTGATAAAGGTCTAGCACGAGTGTTGCAACAAAAGGGCAAGATGGATTTGCTGTTTACAGAAGAGCAAGTGGCTCAGGCAGTGTCTCACCCACCGGAAGATACCCGTGCATATTTCCGAGGTACTTGTGTTGCAAAGTTCATCGATCAAGTAGCTGCAGCTTCATGGGATTCCGTGATCTTAGATCTAGGACCTGATGTGCCTTTGAAGCGAATCTCAACGCCAGATGCTTTGGGCGGTACCGCCCGCGCAACCGCAGAACTGTTTGCGACTTCTTCGGCTGCCGCCGATTTGTTGGCAAACCTTAAACAAGAACACGTCCTGTCGTAGGGTTTAGGTAATTGCAATAGTCTGGAGTCAACAACGGCACCAGAGAACTGGGAATGGAGTTCGACATGAGCGAGCGCGAGTTTGCAAAAGGTAACTCCGATCGAGAGCAGTCTGCAGAATTCACTCCGCTGCCAACTGCCTCAAGTTCTGATCTGGATGTAACTGACTTACTTGATGCGATTGATTTAGTTTTGGAAGAAAATGCCGAAGAGTTTGTTAAGGGTTTCGTGCAAAAAGGTGGACAGTAAGTGGTTTCCGGCAAACTCGATAAACGAATCTTCGGAATTGAAACTGAGTTTGGTGTCACCTGCACATTCCAAGGCCAACGTCGCCTAACTCCTGACGAAGTTGCTCGCTACTTGTTCAAGCGGGTTGTTTCTTGGGGGAGAAGTTCAAACGTTTTCTTAACTAATGGCGCTCGACTTTATCTAGATGTTGGTAGCCACCCAGAATACGCAACAGCTGAATGCGATGATTTTCACGATCTGATTGTTCAAGACAAAGCAGGCGAGCGCATTCTTGAAGAGTTAATCCTTGATGCCCAAGAGCGTTTGCTTGAAGAAGGTATTGAAGGAGAGATCTATCTCTTTAAAAATAACACCGACTCTGGCGGCAACTCCTATGGCTGTCACGAAAACTTCTTAATCAAGCGACGCCAGGATTACTTAGAGCAAATTGAAGCCCTGCTTCCGTTCCTCATAACCCGTCAGTTGATTTGTGGAGCTGGCAAAGTTTTAACAACACCAAGAGGCACGATCTATTCGTTGTCGCAACGTGCGGATCACATGTGGGAAGGCGTATCAAGCGCAACCACGCGTTCACGTCCGATCATTAACACTCGGGATGAACCTCATGCTGATTCTGAGGCGTTTCGACGATTGCACGTAATCGTTGGCGACTCGAACATGTCTGAGATGACTACATTGCTAAAAGTTGTCTCAATGGATTTTGTTTTGCGGTTGCTTGAAACTGGAAACCTAAACAAAGACTTCACGCTAGAGAACCCAATTAGGGCAATCCGCGACGTGTCACATGACATCACTGGGTTGGCAACCGTTACTTTAAATTCCGGAGCAACCATGACTGCACTAGACATGCAGTGGGCCTACCTTGAAATGGTTAAGGAATATGTTGCTACCGGCGACATGAACATGACCAAGGAACATGACATTGCACTAGAGCTTTGGGAGCGCACGCTAACCGCGATTCAAACCAACAATCACTCGCTTATTTCAAGTGACATTGACTGGGCCATCAAGAAGCAACTTGTTGATTCCTATCGCCAAAAGAATGGCTTAGAACTTGATTCCCCGCGAATTGCACAACTTGATTTGATGTATCACGACATTACGCAGAATCGTGGCTTGTTCTATTTGCTCCAAAACAACGGCAGAGTCAATCGAGTCACGACAGATGCTGAAATTGTCACCGCTCAGACCGTCCCACCACAGACAACACGTGCGAAGCTTCGTGGCGATTTCATCGCGGCTGCACAAGATGCTGGCAAGGACATCAGTGTTGATTGGGTTCACCTAAAGATGAATGACCAATCCCAGAGAACTGTGCTTTGCAAGGACCCGTTTGCCAATGTTGATGAGCGAGTACAGAAACTTATTGACTCCATGCGGGAGCCAGCAAGCTCCTAAATGTAGGATTGCGTTATGTTAACTCGCATCTCTGTTTTGATAGTTTCCGCAGCGCTAGCTCTAACTGGTTGCTCTTCGAGTGATCAGGCCACGCCAATCAATACTCAGTCTTCTGATGGTGCACCAGCACTAACTGGAACTCCAGTGAGCGTTGAAGTTTCTGGCGAGTATGGAACTCAACCAGAAGTGGTTATCACCCCAGGTGATCCTGTTACTGAGCTTGAAGTAACTGACGTCATCGTCGGTGAAGGCGATCCGCTTCCGGCCGGAGCAACATTGACTGCTGATTATGTTGGCTATGGCGGCGCCACTGGCCAGATGTTTGATGCTTCTTGGGTTCGTGGTGAACCAGCAACCTTCCCGTTATCCAACGTGATCCTTGGTTGGCAAGAGGGTTTAGTGGGAATGCAAGTTGGTGGACGTCGTCTACTGGTTATTCCGGCTGAACTTGGTTACGGAAACAACCCACCACCAGGAAGTGGCATTGAACCTGGCGAAACCTTGATTTTCGTCGTTGACCTTGTAAGTTTTGAATAGATTTAAACATTGCACGCAAAGTTCTATATGAGAAGTACTAAGCCGAGTAGATAGAGGAAGTTATGCAACCCCCAGAGTTTGATTTTCCAGAAGGTCCAGCCCCAACTGAATTGGTTATCGAAGACATTCAGGTTGGTGACGGCACTGAAGCCGGACCAGGCCAAACCGTAACAGTTCACTACGCAGGAATTGATTTCGAAACCGGCGAACAGTTTGATTCTTCATGGGATCGCGGTGAATCAATTGAGTTCCGCCTAAAGGGACTAATTGTTGGTTGGCAAGAAGGTATTCCAGGCATGAAAGTTGGCGGTCGACGCAAGTTAACTATTCCACCTGAGATGGCTTACGGACCTGCTGGTAGCGGTCATCGCCTTTCTGGCAAGACCCTAGTTTTCATAATCGATCTTTTAGCTGTTTCCTAAGTCATGGCCAGAGCACGTACCGAGCGCATGCTCAACTTGCTCTTTGTGCTGTTGAATTCCAGTACGCCACTTACACGCGAGCAAATTCGTGAGCGAGTGCCTGGATACGGAGATTCGAACGAAGCATTCGAGAGAATGTTCGAGCGGGACAAAGCTGCGCTTAGAGAGCTAGCGATTCCGCTTGAAACCAAGCCAGTTGATCTATTTCATGATGATGTTTTGGGCTATCGAATAGATCGCTCAGATTGGCTTATGCCAGAGATCTCCCTTTCAGCTCAGGAACGTACCTATCTGAGTTTGGCTGCCAGTGCTTGGCAAAGCGCCCAACTCAGTAACGCCGCTAAACAAGCGGTAACCAGCGTTGATGCTCGCGAGCAGGACGGTTCAATAAACGTTCCAGTATCTCTAGCAAAGGGCCGCAGGCACATCACTGAAATCCTCTCAGCTATATCCAACAGCAAGACTGTGACGTTTGATTACGTGGGGTTAAAGAATTCTGAGGTTGTGCGCCGAACTATTGATCCCTGGCGCGCGCTATTGCATTCAGGCCATTGGTATTTGATCGGCTTTGACCAAGACAAGGGTGAGGTCAGATCGTTTCGCACTGATCGCATAGTGGGGGACTTGGTCGAAACTAAGCACGACATCCTGGAGCCGCTCCCGAAGGAGTTTGATTTCTCGACCATCATTTCAAATTGGGAGAATTCAGAGTCCGATGCAACCGTCGCAACAATTCTGGTTCGCCCAGGTCGAGCAGCATCACTAAGAGTTTTGGCTACCGGAACCGTGATTGGCGAGGACTGGGATGAACTTACTATTCCGTATCACCATGAATCTCAATTGGTTGGATTGATTGCGAGCGCATGCGATGTTGCTCGGGTGAAGTCACCAGAATCACTGCATGCTGCAGTTAGTCGTGTGGTTACCACAACTTTGTCGGTGCATAACTATGGCAAATGATCTTGAGTTACTAATTAGATTGTTACCTTGGCTAGTTGCTAACAATGGGGCTTCGTTAGCTGAGATCGCGAAGCAATTCGAAATTTCAGAAAAGCATGCGCTTGAGTTGATGGGGCAATTAGTTGTCACTGGACCATCGCAAGCTGGCGGCGGATTAGTCGACATTGACTTCGAAGATGCCGAATCAATTTTTGTTTCCGATGCAAAAGCGCTAGATCGTCCAGTAAAACTTTCTGAGTTTGAAGCTGCGTCGCTTCTTGGTGGTTTGCATTATCTTGAGCAATTCCCAACTTTGGTTGATTCCGAAGTTGTTTCTGCTTTGATTCAGAAAATCCAGCGGGCACTACCAAACATCGACAGTCCGATCAATGTTGTTGCAGCTCCGATTGATGAAGATGTACGAAACGTGGTGGTAGAGGCAATAGCGTCTGGACTTTCGATTGAGATCAAATACGCTGCGGTAACAAAGGATGATCTCTCTACTCGAATCGTTGATCCAGCATCTACTTACTCACAGGATGACTTCACGTACCTAAAGGCGTGGTGTCGAAGTTCCGAAGCTTGGCGCAGCTTCCGGCTAGATCGAATTCTTGAAGCCAAACTGGGAACCGAACCAGTCAACATTCCAGCAGACAGCGAGCCAGAGGAAGCTAAGCGAGAATATTTGGCTGCAATTGAATTGGATAAGGCTTACTACGGACAACTTGATCAAGTGGACATCGTTAGCTTCAAGGAATACATGTGGCATGCCGTTGAGGTCGAACTTAAGGTTTATTCGCGTGACTGGCTAGTTTCCATGATTCTGGCCTCTGGTGGACGAGTAAAGGCTGTTCGACCGCCAGATTTGATCCAGGCCCTTGTTGAGCGTGCTAACGGCTGGGAATAGGAACGATTAGTAGCCTAGAAAAAGTATCCATTCCAGGGATGCGATACCGTTGGATAACCAGATTCAAGGAGACGACATGAGAGCCCTTTTCGATTCACCAGCTGCAATCATTTTGCTGCTTCTCGTAATTGTGCTTTTTGGCGCTCGCCGTTTGCCAGATGCTGCAAAGAGTGTAGGTAAGTCCATCAAGGTCTTTAAGTCTGAGATGGAATCTGACAAGCCTGCAGAATCAAAAGACTCTGACAAGAGTTAGTTTTCGCTATGGCGCAGGCCGCAACTGAAGGCTCTCAATTAGGGGCTATGACCCTCGCTGAACACTTTGCTGAACTTAGAAAGCGTTTAGTTCGCAGCGCGTTGGCATTAATTATCTACACAGTTGCTGTTTGGAATCAATTTTCTGAAATCTTTGCAGTTATTCGTGCGCCTTACGACAGTGTTCAAGGCCTTGGATCGAATGCAGTTCTTGCACTTACCGGCGTTACTAGTGGATTTTCGTTACAACTTCGCGTTTCGCTCGCAGCAGCCTTCGTACTATCAAGTCCGATATGGATCTATCAACTTTGGCGATTCATCTCACCAGGCTTAAAGCGAAATGAAAAGAAGTGGGCCTACGCATTCACTGCAGCAGCTGTGCCCTTGTTCTCGTGCGGAGTATTACTGGCTTATTACGTTATGCCGCGCATGCTAGATATTCTCTTCGAGTTCACGCCATCTGATGTGGAAAATGTGACCAGCGTCGAAAGCTATTTGAGTTTCTTTCTTCATTTAACTTTGTTTTTCGGAATTGGGTTTTTACTTCCACTAGTTCTAGTTTCCTTGAACTTTGCTGGAATTCTGTCGGGAGATCGCCTTAGAGCTGCCTGGCGCTGGTTAATCCTAGGCAGTTTCGTTTTCGGTGCGGTTGCTACTCCTAACGGTGATCCACTGGCAATGACGTTTGTGGCGTTACCAATGATTGCCATGAGCTTTATTGCAGTGGGTATTGCATTAGCCAATGATCGTCGGCGAGAGCGTTTCGCCGAGTCAGTTTAGGTCGCACCAATGTTGGCTCTCATTGTTAAACCATCGATTCGTGATACTTCGCGATTCTCGAGAGTGTTATCAGATCTAGAATCGCTCGAGCCTGTCGTGCTAACTGGATCAACAAAGGAGAGTCTCAAATCAGAGATTGCAGAATTGTGGGACCGCGATAACGATTTAACAGTTGCCGCTTGCGGTGGTGACGGCACATTTCATCTGGCGCTAAATTCACTACCCAACCTTGATATTCCGATCGCCGTAATACCTCTCGGCACCGGAAACGATTTCGCCCGCTATTTAGGGTTAATGAAACCAGCTCACACCCTTTCGGTATTGCAGAGCTCGATTCCACGTTCAATGGATATGGGAACCATCACTTTAGAAAATGGAACAGTTGTGAGATTTGCTGGAATTGCATCTTGCGGATTCGATGCGCAAGTAAACGAGCGAGCAAATACCTATCGTGGTCCAGCTGGGACTCTTAAATACTTAGCTGCACTGGCTATGGAGCTTGCTAACTTGAATTCCCGAGTTCTCACCATTTCTGTTGATGGTCAACCAAGTCGCAGCCAAGATTTAACATTGGTTGCAGTAGGGAACACCTCTTCTTACGGCGGAGGACTCAAAATGTGTCCGACTGCTAGCGCCTACGATGAAGTTTTTGAAATTACTTATGTTGACAAAGTCACTCGCCGTCTTTTAGTTCGAGTATTGCCGAAAGTATTTTGGGGCGGTCATACGAAGCACCGTCAGGTGACTCAGTCCACTAATGCCAGCATTGACATCAGCGGCGAGAGCTTTCCGGTCTACGCTGATGGCGAAAGAGTTGGCTACGGACCCGTGCGGATCACACTCCACCCAGGAGCGATGCGTGTGTGGCAAGCACAACCCATAAACACACCGTAATCTTGAGTCATGACTGAGTCGCCTGCACAAAGATATGCAGCGGCCAAAGCCCGAAGCAAGGACTATCAAGGCTTGTTGGGATCGTTTCAAGATTCACTTAGCTTTGTACTCGATGATTTTCAGCTGCAAGCCTGCCGTTCAATCGACCAAGGCTCTGGGGTTTTAGTTGCAGCTCCAACCAGTGCTGGCAAGACAGTAGTTGGACAGTTTGCTGTCTACACCGCACTTTCAAAACAAACTCGGTGTTTCTACACCACACCTATTAAGGCGCTTTCAAATCAGAAGTTCAATGAATTTGTTGGCTTTTATGGTGCTGAGAATGTTGGTCTGCTAACAGGCGACAGTTCGATTAATGGCGATGCACCAATTGTCGTGATGACGACTGAAGTGCTTCGTAACATGCTTTACGAGGGTTCCACTGGACTTAACGGTTTAAGTCACGTTGTGATGGACGAAGTTCATTACTTAGCCGATAGATCTCGTGGCGCCGTGTGGGAAGAAGTAATCATCCACTTGTCGGAAACGGTTTCAGTTGTTGCCTTGTCAGCGACAGTAAGTAACGCAGAAGAGTTTGGTGACTGGCTTCGCACTGTCAGAGGCAAGACGGATGTAATCGTTGAAGAACATCGGCCAATTCCGTTGCATCAGCACGTCATGGTGGGCGATGAGCTGCACGATCTTTTTGTAGATAAGGCCAGAACTAAAGTCAGTCCAGAACTTCAGCGAATCGCCCGCAATGATCGGCAGAATTCTCGACATGGTTACGGCAGAGCCAATCGCTTTCGAAGTCGCTACACACCTTCACGAGTTGAAGTTATCGAGGAACTTGATCGCGCTGGATTGCTACCTAGCATTACGTTTATCTTTTCTCGGGCAGCATGCGATGACGCGG
The DNA here is from genome assembly GCA_030157865.1 of Candidatus Nanopelagicales bacterium. GTDB lineage: Bacteria > Actinomycetota > Actinomycetes > S36-B12 > UBA5976 > UBA5976. Next base: position 12,125 of record JAOATY010000036.1, read on the forward strand.
TTGCACAATGCTTAGCTGGTGGTCTTTGCGTGACAACGCCGGAAGAGCAACTGCTTATACGTGGAGTAGTCGATGCTCATTTCCCTGATGCAAGTTCTGAGGAACTTCGAGTGCTTGGATTTGCGTCCTGGTGTGAAGGTCTCGAGAAAGGTATAGCCGCTCACCACGCTGGACTATTGCCGGCTTTCAAAGTTGTCGTGGAGCAATTGTTCCAAGAAGGTCTAGTTAAGGTCGTTTTCGCGACAGAAACTTTGGCACTTGGTATCAACATGCCAGCTCGAAGTGTTGTCTTGGAGAAGCTCACCAAGTGGAATGGTTCGATCCATGCACCGGTTACTGCAGGGGAGTACACCCAGCTAACTGGTCGAGCTGGCCGCCGAGGTATCGATGTCGAAGGACATGCAATCGTGGTTTGGCATAACGAGTTAGATCCCGATTCGCTGGCTGGTTTAGCAAGTACAAGAACTTATCCACTTAAATCAAGTTTCAAGCCGTCATACAACATGGCAATTAACTTGATCGGGAAGTTTGGCACAATGCGAGCTCGAGAGTTGCTTGAGTCTTCGTTTGCGCAATTCCAAGCCGATAGATCAGTTGTGGGATTAGCAACTCAAATGCGTCGCAATGAGTCGGCAATCGATGGCTACCAAGAGGCTATGGAATGTCACTTAGGTCACTTCGCCAGTTACATGAAACTTCGCCGACAATTGACGACGCTTGAAAAAGACACTAAACGTGATGGCGTGAGGGAACGTCGAAATACCGCAACTAACTTTTTAAATGAAGTCCAACGTGGAGATGTGATCGTCATTGACTCAGATCGACGTTCCAGCACACCTTACGTTGTTCTTGATGAAGCCAGGGATATGGATGATCCGCGGCCACGAGTTATGTCCCAATCTCGTGTTGTTAAGAGGCTTGGTTACACAGACGTCGGGGACCAAGGCCGCGTAATTGGTCGGATTCGAATCCCAAACACTTTTGATTCGCGTTCTCCAAAGACTCGTAATTGGCTGGCTGATCAGATTGCCGATATCGCTCGAGGCGCACCAAAAGTTTCTAAGCCTGCTCATACTGAAACTCAAACAGATGTCGAGATCTCTCGACTCAGAAAAGCGATCAGAGCGCACGCCTGCCATGGCTGCAGTGATCGCGAAGAGCACGTGAGATGGCATGAGCGCATTTACTCAACTCAGCGAGAGATTGAAAAGCTAGAGTCAAGAGTTGCGACTCGAACTAGTTCGATTGCAAAAGAGTTTGACCGGATTTGTGACGTTCTAACCGAATTGAAATACCTTGAAAAACTGGAAGAGGGACATTCAGTAACTGAAGCTGGTGCAATCTTGGGACGCATCTATTGCGAGCTTGACCTCTTGGCGGCTGAGTGTCTTCGAAGCGGAGTTTGGAATGATCTGACGCCAGAGCAAATGGCAAGCGCGGTAAGCACATTGGTTTACGAATCAAGGCGAGATGACGATCGCGACCCTCAGCACATTCCTGAAGGCAGTCTTGGAACAGCATTAACTGACATGGTTTACAAATGGGGAGAACTTAAAGAAATCGAAACTCAGCACCGAATGGATAGTTTGCGGGACATGGATCCAGGTTTTGTCTGGCTCACCCTTAAGTGGACAAGGGGTCAATCGATTGCACGAGTTCTTAAGAGTTCGGACTTACAGGCCGGTGATTTTGTACGCTGGAGTAAGCAAGTTATTGATCTACTTGGTCAGATTTCGCAAGCAAGTGAAGATCCTGAAGTTGCTAAAGCTGCTCGAGCATCTAGCGACTTAATCAATCGAGGAATTGTTGCATGGTAAAAACAAGCACTGACACCAATGTGGAAACCAGAAATCTATATTTTGACACGGCAACGCTCTATTACCGCGCGTTCTTTGCAGTACCGGAAAGCATCACGGCGCCAGATGGCACACCGTCTGGCGCAGTTCGCGGATTCCTGGACATGGTTAGCGCGATTTCAAAACAATTTCCACCTAATGAAGTCGTATTCGCTTGGGACGATGATTGGCGACCACAGTGGCGCGTTGACTTAATTCCAAGTTACAAACTGCACAGAATTGACGAAGAGACATCGGATCAGCCTGATGCTGCATTTGAAGTGGTTCCAGATGCATTGTCACCACAGATCAACGCGATTGCTTTGATACTGGATGCGATTGGCTTACCTCGAATTGGACAGATTGGTCATGAGGCCGACGATGTACTTGGGGCTCTAGTAAGCAAGGCAACGAGCGCTAGCGATGTGGTAACTGGGGATCGAGACCTCTTTCAATTAGTAAGTGATGAAGATGACATCAGAGTTATCTCGATTACTAAGGGCGTTAAGAAGCTCGAAGTTGTAGACGATTCATATCTAGTAAACCGATACGGAATTCCTGGTAATCAATACGCAGACTTCTCTATGTTGCGTGGAGATGCTTCAGATGGCCTGCCTGGTGTTAAAGGCATTGGCGAAAAGACAGCGGCGAAGTTGATAGTTGAGCACCAAGACGTGGCTGGATTGATAACTGCGGCAAAGGATGATCAAATTCCTCTTGCGCCGGCAGTTCGAAGGAATCTGCTCGAGAGCCAGGCTTACATGAAGGCAGCTAGCAAAGTGGTACGGGTGAAGACAAGCGCAAAGTTGCCGAAAAGTTTGGCGAGGCCTACAAAAGTTAAGGACCCTGAGGCTTTACAAGAGCTCACTGAAGCCTGGGGGATAGAGCGCCAGATCAAGAGATTCCTTAAGACTCTGAACATTGAATGGGTAGCCTAGATACATGTCGAAAATGCACCAGAGTCGTATTGCCAGTGTTGCTGAGCGTCTTGCCAAAACCAATTCCGACGTAATCTTCATTACTCCAGGTGCTGACTTGCGCTATTTAACGGGCTACGACGCTCTGCCACTGGAACGACTAACTTGCCTTGCCGTTCGCAGCAATGGTGATGCGTGGATGATTGTGCCAACACTAGAGAAACCATCGGCCCTTGCTCACGGCGTTCCTGACATGGGTATTGAACTTTTGGATTGGCAGGAAACTGAGAATCCATATGACTTATTAATCGGCAAGGTTGGTTCCATAACCAATCCATTGGTTAACAATCTGATGTGGGTTGAAAAGGCTTTTGGATTACAAGGAGCAGCTGGCGTTAATGTCGAATTGGCAGGCAAACTGCTTTCTGACATTCGCGAAGTAAAAACTGCTGATGAAGTTTCTTACTTACACGAAGCCGGAGCTGCTATCGATACCGTGCACTCAAACATGCACAAGTGGTTACGTCCTGGACGCACTGAGCGCGAAGTAGGTAAGGACATTGCCGAAGCAATTCTTGCTGCTGGACATGTAACAGTTGACTTTGTCATTGTCGCTAGCGGACCAAATGGTGCCAGTCCACACCATGAATTGTCTGATCGCGTGATTCAAGTTGGCGAACCGGTAGTTGTGGACATCGGTGGAACCATGGCGAGTGGATATTGCAGTGACTGCACTCGCATGTATGTCTGTGGCGAGCCACCAGCAGAGTATTTAGAGCACTATTCAGTTTTGATGGCTGCTCAAGAAGCCGCTCGGTTGCATGCTCGACCAGGTGTTAGTTGTGAGTCCGTGGATGCTGCGGCTCGCGAAGTTTTGGAGTCAGCAGGTCTTGGTGAGCAGTTTATTCACCGAACCGGGCACGGGATTGGCATGGAAACTCACGAAGAGCCTTACATTGTTACCGGGAACGAAACTTTGCTAGTGCCAGGACATGCTTTTTCGATTGAGCCAGGTTTTTACTTTGCAGGAAAATATGGTGCTCGAATCGAAGATATCGTGACTTGTACTGAGGATGGAATTAAGAGCGCAAACAACACAACGCGTGAGCTCGTAGTTCTTTAAATCTCAATGCGGTTTCTACTTTCAACAGCATCAGGCGCGATAGTCGCCTGGTCGTTTTACCCACACCACTGGTGGGCTTCGATCATTGGCATTGCGTTATTGCTAGCGACCCTAGATTCAAAACCTCGTCGTACTCGATTAAAACTCACCACCGCATTTTCGCTAACATTTTTTGCATTTCATGTGCAGTGGGTGAGTGTCCTTGGAAATGACGCCTGGCTTGGCTTAGTAATCCTTTGTACTTTGCCTTGGCTACTGTTTGCGCTGCTTCCGATTGATTCAAAATCCAAATGGTTCTATTTGCAACCTGCGGCGGCAGTCGTTGTCATGGAAGCTATCCGAGCTAACTGGCCCTGGGGAGGTTTCCCATGGGGGCTACTTGCTTATAGTCAGGTCGATGGACCTTTAGTCGCCTTGTCGACATTAGGTGGGCAAGCCTTAGTCAGTGGCGCTGTCGTCCTGTGTGCTGCAATTTTGATCAAGGTCATTAAGTTCAGGTCAGTTACAGCACTTTTGATTTTGTTATTTCTTTCAATCGCTTCAGCAAGCGTGGACACTGTGTCCTCGAGTCAAAAATTTGAAGTTGCAGCCATTCAGGGAAATGTTCCAAGAGTCGGTAACGAATTAAGCGTGCAACGGGCAGCAGTCCTAAACAATCATGTGAAAACAACTGAGCTACTGCTAACCGACATCGAATCTGGAGTAACGCCACAACCAGATCTAATCGTCTGGCCGGAAAGTGGTACTGACATCGATCCATTAGTTCCTGGGATCGCCGCCGAGGCTATTAGCGATCTTGCGCAGCGCAGTGATGCGCCAATCTTGATCGGTGCAACTACTTGGTACAGCTCAGGTTCCAAGGGCGATGGACCTACGAGTTCGGGAATCATGTGGACCAACGATGGGCCAACGCAAATCTATTCAAAGAATCATCTGGTTCCGTTTGGCGAATATCTTCCGCTGCGAGAATTCTTGGCAAAGTGGATTACGCGATTTGATCAGATTCCAAATGATTTTATACCAGGGGAGGGACCAGGAGTCTTTGATGTTGCCGGCGCAAAAATCGGTGATGTCATTTGCTTTGAAGTTGCCTACGCCATTCACATCTACGACACCATTAATTCCGGCGCCCAGCTAATAACTGTTCAAACAAATAACGCTACGTATGGCAACACCAATCAACCTGAGCAACAATTCGCAATCACAAGGTTCAGAGCAATCGAAACCCAGCGAGCATTTCTAGTTGCTAGCACTTCAGGTGTTTCTGGCTTAATTCAAATCGATGGTTCAGTTTCAGGTAGAACTAAGCAATTTGAATCAGCAATTGTCACTGGGTCTGCACCTTTGATAACCGAGAAGACTTTCAGCACGAAATATCCATTTTGGGTGCTTGGTTTCAGCCTGATCTTGCTTCTTGTGAGCACACGTAGTTACTGGAATGCGCGATTTAAGCGAACACCTTGATGCAAATCCTTCGGACAATCTGCATTATTCTTAACTAGTGGCCATACGCGATCTCGGGAAAGTTTTAGTGATCGTTCCCACTTATAACGAACGCGAAAGTTTGCCCGTTATCGTCTCAGGAATTAGACAAGCAGAGCCTGACGTTCACATCCTGATTGCCGACGATAACTCACCAGATGGCACTGGGGAAGTGGCTGATGGCATTAGTTCCGCGGATAATTCAATTCACGTCCTGCACCGCACCGCTAAGGCTGGATTAGGCGCTGCGTATCTAGATGCGTTCGGTTGGGCAAAATCAAATGGATACGAAGTGGTCGTTGAGATGGATGCCGATGGTTCACATCGGCCACAGGACCTGACAAAGATACTTGATGCGTTAACTAACAACGATGTAGTTCTGGGTTCGCGCTGGATCAAAAATGGCAAAGTTGTTAACTGGGCGAAGAGTCGGGAAGTTCTATCTCGTGGCGGAAATCTTTACACCCGCATGTGGCTCGGCATTCCATTACACGATGCAACCGGTGGCTTTCGTGCGTACCGAATGAGCGCACTAGACGTTATGAACATTGATCAAGTTGAGAGCCAGGGATATTGCTTCCAAGTTGATATGGCTTGGCGCGCAGTTAAAGCCAACTTACGAGTTACTGAAGTTCCAATTACATTCGTTGAACGTGAACTAGGCGAGAGCAAAATGGATGGGTCGATCGTCAAGGAAGCTCTGTGGCGAGTCACTCAGTGGGGAATCGAAAAGCGTTACTCCGATTTGAAACGAATCTTTGGTCGTTAGTATTTAGTGGCTGGGTCACATTCGACGCTACGAAAAGCTCATTCTCTCAAAAGAGTTGCTTCCCAAATTTTTCGATCATGACTTTTCTTCACGTCGAAACAATGCAAGTTTCAAGATAATTTTGAAGTTTGAATGGGCGAGTCAGCAGTAAGCGCCCAGAAAACTCCGAGGCGAAAAATTTGCGGAGCAACTCTTTTGAGCAGCGGACTGTTTTCTGGAGCTCTTACATGCTTAAGGAACGCTAGGTAAGCAACTGGAGCGCTCACTAGCGCAAGCAACCTTAAGAAGGATCTAAGGGATTACGAAGCTTTTGCGCGGACGACTTCGAGGCGTTCCTTGAGGATGCCTTCAAGCTCCTTGATGCTGCGACGCTCTAGCAACATGTCCCAGTGAGTTCGCACGTGCTTAGGCTCGGCTACAGGCTGTAATTGGACGCCCATACGTAAGCCTTTGGACCCACAGGCACATGGCCAGGAATCCGGAATCTCATCAGCCTCGATTGAGAACGGCATCGTCACTCGGTGCTGATTTTCACAGATGTAAGTTGTCAGTTCTCTAGGTGCATACTCACCAGAATCGACTTCATAGCTCGTTGTCCCCAAACGTGAGCCACGCATTGATTCACCCATAATTTCCCTCCCATGGATGGTTAATTTCTCTTGTCCATGGGTTACCCATAACTAGTGATAATCAAACCTGAGAGATTTACAGGGTTTCCGAAAGTCCCTTGGTTATTGAGTTTTTAGCTTGAATAAGTACCCGATAAGATACATTATGTCAAGTACCGAAGATTCAACCCAAGGCTTCCTAAGGTTCGAATATCTGACCACATAACTTTGCACACAACTCTCCCAGGAACGTTTCTAGGACTCGCTCAGAGTTTCCTGGAGCGCCTTAGGGCAAGTAATTAGCCACAGCGATTCAGACCGAAAACTGGAAAACCAAACTAGTTGCGTAATTAGGCAAAATCAGAAATCGGTGGGCAAGCGCAAACCAAGTTTCGGTCGCCGTAGGCACCGTCTAGACGGCGAACTGACGGCCAATACTTTGTCTCACGAAGCCTTGGAACCGGATATGCGGCCTCCTCACGGGTGTAAGGATGCTCCCAGTCTCCAAGTAGGTAAGCCGCAGTATGAGGCGCATGATGCAGTGGATTGTCTTCAACTGGCCAAATCCCCTGTTGAACTTTGTTGATTTCCTGCTTAATAGTCTTCATGGCCTCAATAAAGCGATCTAGCTCAAATAAGGATTCGCTTTCAGTTGGCTCAACCATCAAAGTTCCAGCTACTGGGAATGACATAGTCGGCGCATGGAATCCAAAATCGATTAAGCGCTTAGCCACGTCATCTACAGTTACTCCGGACTCTTTGGTGATGTCGCGAAGATCCAAGATACATTCGTGAGCTACTAGCCCATTGGCACCAACGTATAGAACTGGGAAATCATCACCCAAGTGCTTTGCGATGTAATTTGCCGAAGCTACAGCAACCTGAGTTGCCTTGGTTAGGCCTTCCCCACCCATTAGGCGAATGTATGACCATGGAATTGGCAAGATGCCTGCGCTACCCCAAGGTGCACCACTGACTGCTCCTACCCCACCATCGGCGTAGCCACGCGCAGTTGGTCCAGCTTCCGGGCGCAATGGATGTGACGGTAAGAACGGTGCAAGATGTTCACGAACACCAACTGGACCAACACCTGGTCCACCACCACCGTGCGGAATTGCAAAAGTCTTATGCAGGTTCAAGTGAGAAACATCTGCACCGAATTTACCTGGCTTAGCTAAACCAACAAGCGCGTTTAGGTTTGCACCGTCAACATAAACCTGACCGCCAGCATCGTGAATCATTGCGCAGATGTCAGACACAGTTGCTTCATACACACCGTGTGTCGATGGGTACGTGATCATCAAGGCTGCTAACTCGTCAGCGTTCTCCATGATCTTGTGCTTCAAGTCATCCATATCGACGTTGCCGAAGTCATCGCAACCAACAACGACAACCCTCATGCCAGCCATAACTGCAGAGGCAGCATTAGTTCCGTGTGCCGAACTTGGAATCAGGCAAACCTTGCGCTGATCGTCACCACGGGACTTGTGATAAGCGCGAATGGCAAGCAAGCCTGAGAACTCCCCTTGCGAGCCTGCATTTGGCTGCAATGAGACTGCGTCGTAACCAGTAACTTCAACTAGCCAATCTTCAAGTTGGCGAATCATGGTTAAGTAGCCGCTCACGCTGTCTAGCGGTGCGAATGGATGAATCCCGGCAAACTCTGGCCAAGTGATTGATTCCATTTCAGTAGTTCCATTTAGCTTCATAGTGCAGGAACCAAGAGGAATCATCGAGCGATCAAGTGCGATGTCTTTATCTGACAGTCTGCGAATGTAACGAAGCATTTCGGTTTCGCTGTGGTACGAGTTAAACACTGGGTGTTCAAGATATGCAGATGTGCGAATCAACTCAGTTGGCAACGCTTCAACTTCAAGAACTTCGGAGTAACTCGATGGGAATGAACCCCCGGTAGCTTCCTTGAATGCTGTCCAGACTTGCTCAACAGTTTCTTCACTTGTGGTCTCGTCAACGCTTAGTGAAATTGTGTCGCCATCAACTTCCCAAACCGTGATGCCACGGGTACGGGCAGCGTCTACAACAGCGCGTGCTTTACCTGGAACAGATACTCGAATTGTGTCGAAGAAGCCCTCGCTAACCGCTACTCCCCCTGTGGCTAAACCTTGCGCCAATGCAGTTGCGCGTCGGTGCACATTGGTTGCAATCCGAGCTAGACCATCAGGACCGTGATAAACCGCGTACATCGATGCCATAACGGCAAGAAGTACTTGCGCGGTACAAATGTTGCTTGTGGCCTTATCACGACGAATGTGTTGTTCACGAGTTTGTAGTGCCAAACGGTATGCCGTGTGGCCATCTGCATCAACACTTACGCCCACTAGACGACCAGGCAATGATCGTTCAAGGCCATTACGAACTGACATGAAGCCTGCGTGTGGACCACCGAATCCCATTGGGACACCAAAGCGCTGGGATGAGCCAACAACAATGTCTGCGCCAAGTTCACCTGGTGACTTAAGAACGGTAAGTGCTAGCAAGTCTGATGTGACGCCAACCAAAATATTGCGATCGTGTGCTGCCGAAACAATTGATTCGATGTTACGAATCTTTCCGCTGCTTCCTGGGTAGCTAAGAAGCACGCCAAAACTTTCTGGAATCTCCTGCGCATCAACATCAATCAGAGCAAGTTCGATTCCGATTGGTTCTGCGCGAGTTGCAAGCACGGCAAGTGTCTGTGGATGCGTATCTGCATCAACTGCAAACACGTTCGACTCACTCTTTGAGGTGCGACGCATAAGTGTCATTGCTTCAGCTGCTGCTGTTGATTCATCAAGTAGTGATGCACTAGCAATATCCAAACCTGTTAGGTCAGTGACCATGGTTTGGAAATTGATTAACGCTTCTAAACGTCCTTGAGAAATTTCTGGTTGGTACGGCGTGTAAGCGGTGTACCAAGCTGGGTTCTCGGTGATGTTACGCAAGATCACACCAGGTGTGTACGTTCCGTAGTAACCAAGACCGATCATTGAAGTCAAAACTTCGTTGGCATTTGCGAACATACGAAGTTCTGCGAGAACATCTGATTCGGATGCACCTTCAGCTAGCGCGAGTGGCGCTGGGTTCTGAATGTTTGTTGGAACTGCATCTTTACTTAAGGCATCAAGTGAGCTGTAACCGATGAAGTTAAGAATTTTTGCCAAATCACTAGTGTTCGGACCAATGTGGCGATCTGCAAACTGTGCGTATGAATCCTGCTGTGCTTGCACTGACATTTTGTACCCCAAAAACAATAGACGGATAGACCGTTTCCGGTCCTCCCCCTCTGTCATGGATACTTCAGAGTCGCTGATCCCAAGTGGTCCTTGCGCCTGAGAGGTTCTGGGGAGCATTGCCCCTTCGGCGGCGCACTGGCTGTGCGCTCTCTCCCACACGGAATCGATAGCATCTAAATGCTACTCCTCCTATGGACTAAATGTCAGGCTATTCCCCGGATACGCGAGCGCGACGTCGCAAGGACAATTCGTCAGTGCCATTCGCGGTATCCGAGATGTCCGATTCGCTGACCGCAAATTCAGACTGGTCACTCGGAAGCTGTGAAAGTGAGCCTTCGATTTCTTGCCATACTCGACCAATTGCAATTCCAAACACACCCTGGCCGCCGGCAAGTAAGTCGATAACCTCATCCGGCGAGGTGCACTCGTAAACACTTACGCCATCGCTCATGAGAGTTACTTGGGTTAAATCTGTAGTTCCGCGTGCCCGAAGATGCTCAACTGCGGTACGAATCTGTTGGAGTGAAACACCTGTGTCTAGGAGGCGCTTTACGATCTTCAATTCAAGAATGTCTCGGAAGCCATAAAGTCTTGACGTCCCTGATCCAGTTGCGGGACGAACTGTTGGAAGCACCAAAGAAGTACGTGCCCAGTAATCCAGCTGGCGGTAAGTGATGCCAACTACGCCTGCAGCAACTGGGCCACGGTAGCCAACTTCTGGCAAAGATTCCATCGCATGGTCATCGAAAAGTAAGCCCTGCTCGCCTGCCTTGATCGCCGCAGCATCACGCGCAATTTCGCGTTGCTTTTGGGCTGAAGTGTCTGGCGTATTGCCTAGATCAGACATGCAGTGCTCCTGAGAACAACAGGGAGAAACGACTTATCGTTCCGCGGGGAACCTGTGTCCTTTCACAATAGAACTAGCGAATATATTGGTCAACGACATTGGCTTGCGACACGCCGAAGTCTTACCCTAAACCTTTGGTTGAGGTTTCAAAGCCATTGATTTCGGCACTTTTGATAAAACTTCAAATGTCACTTGATTCTAGAGAACTAGCTGAAATCCTCTGGCTGGATGTCATCCAGGAAGGCTCGGAATTTGTCCAACTCGTCTTGAGACATGTCGGCGTCTGCGAAACCAGACCCCCCAGCCTCGAAATCGTCGTCGATCGCCAAGTCCATTCCAGCGAAGTCCATGACTTCCTGAGCCACAAATACCGGCACTTGATTACGGACTGCCAGAGCAACCGCATCCGAAGGCCTAGCGCTTACTGAGTCGTGATTTAGGAAGTTAACGGTGGCGTAGAAGGTTCCCTCGATTAGCTCACTCACGGTCACAGAAGTAACTTGTCCGCCGAGCTGACTAATGACATTGGCCAAAAGGTCGTGCGTTAAAGGTCTTGGTGCCTCGACGCCTTCGAGGGCAAGCGAGATGGCTGTTGCTTCTGCAGTTCCAATCCAGAGTGGCAAATAGCGAGTCGCCTGCTGGTCTCGAAGGATCAGTACTGGCTGATTTGAAGGCAATTCCAGACGAACACCAACGACATCTACTTGTCTCACAAAGCCAATACTATGCGCTGCTGACTATTTTTGACGTTCGATAACTTCCCGAATCAAGAGTCCATGCAGTGAAGCAATTGAGTTCGCAAGCTGCAAAGTCAGTTCCTGCGCCTGCGCGCTGGCATTTGCGTTCTTTCCTGATGCTGCGCTTTTCACTATCGGCGCAAAAAGATCAACTTCACGGCTTGCACTAGAAAGCACAGTCTTGAGGTGGCGAGGCTCTAATCCAAAGCTACGCAAAGTAACCGCTAAATTCACTACCGCCGATGCGGTCACCGAGAAATAGCCCTGACTATCTGGCTTAATCAAACCAAACTCAACTAACTGGTCTATGAATTCGGCATCCGCACTTGTATCAGCCATTAGCTCTAAGCGATTCATGCGAACCGTAAGCATTTGGTTTGATAGTTCGATTGTTTCAGTGCTAACCAAAGCGCGTGGCGCCTTAGGAGAGACATCCCCTACTTGAGCTGGCTGTAATCCACGATTTAACGCGTCAATATGTTCCTTGATGACGCGAAGCGGAAGAAAGTGATCTCGCTGCATTCTTAGGACATAGCGCAATCGCTCAACATCTACCAGCGAGAACTTGCGGTAACCGCTTGGCGTCCGCTCAGGAGAAACTAAGCCATTAGTTTCCAAGAACCTAATCTTCGAAATCGAAATGTCCTCGAATTCATCACGCAAACGAACTAGGACTTCACCGATACTAAGTAGTGCTGGGGATTCTTGCGAAAAGTCATACTCGGGTGAGTTCATTTACTGACCTGCTGTTGGTGCTAAGACAAAAACGAAGCGAAACTTCCCGATCTGTAGCTCGTCACCGTTTACTAAAGCAGTTGAAGTGACTCGATGCTTATTAACGTAAGTCCCATTCAGCGAACCTGAATCACTAAGAATCCAATCTGATCCAACAAGCGAAACCGATGCATGCTTTCGCGACACAGTGACGTCGTCTAGGAAGATCTTGCTATCCGACGACCGACCAATAGTCATTTGTTCATTGGTGAGTAGTGGAAATTGCGAACCTTCTAGGGCTCCTCGGCGTACTAACAGGTATGCCGAGCCGCTAGCTAGCTCAGAGATCTTTGCAGCATCGATTGGGCCAAGTTCACCAGTTTCAGGGTCACTCGGAACCGGGATCACACCAGTGGCATCAGGTTCCAATGGAACCGCCCTAGTTTGATCTGGTTCGTCTCCATTGCCGCTCATGTCTCTACCTTAACGTGAGGTTTAACTAGAGGTAAGTGCCTGGTACCCAGCAGCATCTAATAGGCCAGCTGCTAAGTCGGAGGCATTTCCTGCTACCCGAACGTCAACAATCCATCCGTTCTTGTATGGATCGGAGTTCAAGGTGTCAGGAGCGGTTTCGACCGCATCATTGCGCGCAATAACTTCGCCGGTTACTGGAGCGTAGATGTCGCTAACACTCTTGGTGGATTCGATCTCGCCACAAGTGCTTCCGGCTGTTAGGGAATCGCCCACGTTTGGCAAGGATACGAAGACAATGTCGCCAAGCGCATCTTGGGCATAGTCAGTGATACCGAAACGGATGGTGGATTCATCAATAACCTGAACCCATTCGTGCTCGGCGGTGTAATTAAGATCTGCAGGAATGTTACTCATGGATAAATCGTACGACATACCAGCCTAGGATTTCGGCAGGGGCACAATCGCCGAAATGTCCACATTTTCGCTCTCAGAGACAGTCACTTCCCCGCCACCAGAACCTACTGTGTCAACCAGGCCACCAGGGATTTCTATCGCTGGAACAAGGACCGAAGGATCGCCAATCACTGAGATCGTGATTGGAACCTGAAGCGCGGTCCCACTAACCGTGATGCCACTTGAGCTGTCTGCGAACCAACTATTTGCTACCAAGCGAACCGCTAGGCCGCGATCCGAAATCTGAATTGCAGTCGCGCCGGCATCCCGTAGTTCTTGAATCGCGTCGATCAAAGTTGAGGCTGTTAAGTTACCTGAGATCGTTACTTCAATACCAGTTCCAATAATCGCTTCACTACCAGCCAAAACTCCAAGCGCATCTGCTCTACGCTTTGCTTCGTTCAGCGCTGAATATTCATCGCCACCAAGCAAAGTTTCGCGAGCATTTTCTAGTCTGGAGTTTTCTGCCTCTAGACGAGCTTCACGCTGAGCCAAATCATCTAACAAACTCACCAAGTCGCTTTGTCTAGCATTCGCCAATATCGATTCAGATTCATTTCCAGAGACTGCTGCGGTCAAAGTAAAGCCAAACACTACGAACAAAACAGTGATCACAACTTGGGTTCCGCTTCGTTGCGGAGTCAAAGTTCGCTTAAGTCGGAAGCGTGCTTCTTCCGATGTTCGCGCTGGTCGCGCTCTTCGCGGAGCTGAATGCATTCCCATAGTTATGCCTTTAGCAAGTGTCTTCTGATTGCAGCCACGTTTGCGAAGATGCGCATTGTTAATACGACCACAACACCTGTAGACATCTGGGAACCAACGCCAAGTTGATCGCCTAGGAAAACAATCACCGCTGCAACGAGGACATTTGAAAGAAATGAGATCACGAAGATGCGGTCATTGAACAAACCATCAAGCACTGATCTAAATGCACCGAAAACTGCGTCTAGCGCAGCCACTACTGCGATTGGAAGATATGGCTGTAGCCACACTGGGACCGTAGGTTGAAATAGCAACCCAAGCACAATTCCAACTAGCAAACCGATTGCTGGAATCATGACGCGTCCTCACTGTTCTTTGATGTCGAACTAGCAGCCGGCAGACTTACGTCACCTACTGTTTGTAGTTCCCAGATTACGCCGTATTTGGTCTCTAACTCTTCAAGCAAGAGTCCTGCCGGGTTATCTCTGAATCGACCAGCCAACTGATCTGCATCTGGACCGATTGCCGACACTACATACGGCGGCGACATAGGTCGATAGTTGACCAAGATTGCATCACCAGCAGCTCTGATTGCCGACGTAGGCGTCAGCCGGCGACCATTGATAGCAATGTCAGTAGCTCCGGCTTGCCAGAGTCCGTTAACAATCATCTGTAGGTCACGATCAATGACTTTCCCAGGTGGCGTGTCATCTCCGGAAAGTGGATCTAGCGGAGCATCATCAATTGTCACTGTGACGCCGTCACCAAATACTTCGGTTTGACCTGTGGCAATGCGAAGGCGCTCTAGTCTGCTTCGCGCTTGCTCCCCTAACGAAGTTCCTGCCAAAGTGGCCGCCTCCGCATTTAACAAATCGCTCTGAGCAGTCAGCACGGTCGCTTCGAGTTCTTGAACTCTGCGATCTGCTGCGATAACTCTTTCCACTAGCGCATTACGAGTCAGAGAGTTTTCATCTGCTTGAATTCGTGTCTGCGCTATCGCCATACCGAGCACAAGTGTTACAACGGTTGCAGCCGCGGCAATAAACAGGACTCGCCAACGACCTTTGTCTTGATTTGGTGCCGTGTTTGCGTAATCAGAAGTTAACGCATCTGAAAGTAGTGCATCGAGTGAAGCATCAACTCGCATGGTGTACACGCTTCATTTTGAAAACTTGAGTGAAGTAAAGCGATGCTGCATACCAATACATAGTTATGCCCCACAACAAGAATGCCCACCCAAATACATGAGCAACTTCTCCAACTAACCCAGAGAACGTTCCCATCAAGATAAGTGGCAAGGCGTAAAGCAAGTTCATCGTTGCAGCTTTACCTACAAAATGAACTGGAATACCTGTTATGCCATCTCGCTTTAAATAGATAAGCAGCATGGACATAACTACATCCCGAAGCACTAGTGCAGCCACAACCCAAAGTGGCAATAAGTCACGAATGTATAGTGCAGCTAATGCAGCAACTACGTAGAGGCGATCAGCTAGTGGATCTAGTAATTCACCAAGCCGGCTAAATTGATTAAGTCGTCGAGCTAAGTAGCCATCGAGCCAATCGGTGAAGGAACTAACAATCAATACAGCTAGCGCTAACCCATCATCTTGTGGAACCACAATTAGCCAGAAGAAAACTGGAACTCCAAGTAAGCGCAGCGCACTGAGTGCATTTGGAATCGTCCAATTGCTGTTAGCGACACCTATTTGCTTCGGATTTTCCATAACTTAAGCCTACGGTCATCACTGCGGTTTCTATGCGATAACCTTTCCCGAGAAGAAAAATAAGCCCTGGTACTCCAACTGGCAGAGAGCGCGGTCTCAAACACCGTTCAGTGTGGGTTCGAATCCCACTCAGGGCACCATAGTTATTTCACGCAGGTGTATTCATAATCTGAGTGCCAAGCAATCGGCCTCAAATCGGTTTCTAAAGCCCGGTTAGCGAACCTCTTATGGATGCAATTTGACCTAGAACACCATTGATAAATTTGCCAGACTCGGGAGTGCTCAAAGTAGCCGCAATTTCAACGGCTTCAGAAACTGCAACACCACTATCAACTTCGGGCCGCCACAATAGTTCTGCGATTCCTACTCGAACTATGGCTCGATCGACAGCTGGCATTCGGTCTAACGGCCATGCTTGTGAATAAGTCGAAATCACTTCATCGATTCGATCGATGTGAAGTTCAACCAGCGCTGCTAATTCAATTGCATAATCATTTACATCTGGATTACGTTCGAAGACATCAGTGGACTTAACACCACGCTGCTCAGCTTCAAATAGTGATTCAATAGCTCGTTGCCGAGCTTTAGTTCTGGTGCGCACTTAGTTAACTCGACCTAGGTACGAACCGTCGCGAGTATCAACTTTGACCTTGGTGTTTGACTCAATGAAAAGTGGAACCTTGATCTCAGCACCCGTCTCAAGCGTTGCCGGCTTGCTTCCCGCACTTGAACGATCGCCTTGTAGACCTGGCTCTGTGTATGTGATCATCAATTCAACGCTAGCTGGAAGTTCTAAATAGATTGGTAGGTCGTTGTGAATAGCAACTACACC
>JAOATY010000037.1 GCA_030157865.1 Candidatus Nanopelagicales bacterium
ACATCCCTCGACTAATGATCCTGAGCAATCTTGCGCTCATCACTGGAACTAAACCGATCGAGTTCTTGGATTGGATGCGCGAGCAATTCATTGATGCCAGCGAATGGGTAATGGTTCCGAATGTAATTGGCATGGGACTTCACGCCGATGGTGGAAAGTTGATGACTAAGCCATATGCCGCTGGTGGACCCTACATAAATCGAATGACCCAGTCTTGTAAAGGCTGTGAGTACGATCCGAAACTGCGTGTTGGCGACAATGCTTGCCCGTTTACAACCTTGTATTGGGATTTCCTAGATCGAAACAAAGAAGCATTCGCCAGGAATCACAGAATGGGACAGCAAGTAAACGGATTAAAGCGATTAAGCGATTTACCGGAGCTTCGCGTTAGAGCCCAAGAAGTACTAACGGGACTGGATAGCGGAACTATTTAACGGCCATCAAGAATTGGTTGGCCTGGATTCCAAGTAGTTCCATCGCGATCATCTTTGCGGCGGCGAGCCATGCCAGAAAGCACTTCAAGCACTACTCGATTACCTAGTAGCGCAGTGATGTCAGCGTGATCATATGGTGGGCTAACTTCCACGACATCGACGCCAACGATCGGAAGTTGGTAAGCCATTCGGCGCACGGTATCAAGAAGCTCACGTGAAGTTAAGCCGCCAGGTTCTGGAGTGCCAGTACCTGGCGCAGAACCTGGATCGACAACATCAATGTCAACACTTAGATAAATTGCGTCGCATTCTTGCAAGGCCAATTCAATTGCTTCGTCGATGCATTCCTTCAGGCCGCGATGTGTGATCTCAGTCATTTCGTAGGATCGCATACCTTGCGCAGCCATCCAATCAAGAATGTCTGGTGGTGGCCAATAGCCGCGAAGACCAACCTGAATGAATCGATCGCCACGAACGGCGCCACTGTCAATTAATAATCGCATCGGCTGGCCATGGCCTACCAGTGATCCAAATGCAATGTCGCCGGTATCGGCATGAGCATCGAAGTGAATAACGCCAACGCGTCCCCACATGTCAGCACCGCGAGCAACGCCAGTCACATTTGGCCAAGTAACAGTGTGATCGCCACCAAGAACTAATGGGATCGCACCAGAGGCAGCAATCTTCTCAATGACTTTCTCTAAATTCTCACAAGACTTAACGGCATCGCCGGAATACATTTCAACGTCGCCCATGTCATAGACGCGAAGATCCTTAAGACCATTAACTCGAAGCGCCATGCTTTCGCGCGACCCGTTATGTTCTTCATTGCAAACTTCACGCATGGCTTTTGGACCGAACCGAGCGCCCGAACGGTAGCTGGTTCCACCATCGAATGGCGCACCAACAATTACTACATCGGCATCAGCATAAGAATCTGGAACTTCGATGTCGCATTCATCGACACCTAAGAAAGTGATGTTTGGTCCGTACATTGATCCATAACGAGTCATAGCAATTAGTTTAATCGCTCAGTACAGACGCATTGCGGCAGAACTTACTTTGTTCGATTCTTGATAAACACTGCAATTCCTAAGATTCCGCCAGACAGAAAGAATAGCCAGGCAATTGGTATCAAAAAGAATGGTTCAACTAAGGTTCCGTCGTCAGCTACTGACGAGCCAATTATGGAAAATGCAACCATGCAGCTCAATCCAGCAATCATTAGGGCGATAGCGGTTCGTTTCATATCTTTGACTCTACGACAACGTTTGGTAACGCCCCAACCACAATTGCCTCATACTCCTTCGATTAACCTTGGATCATGAGCGAAACCCAAGAGCCAGACCGTATCGTCTGGATCGATTGCGAAATGACCGGACTAGATTTCAAAAATGACTTACTAGTCGAGATTGCATGCGTAATTACAAACGCTCAACTGGAGTTGGTTACCGAGGGTCTGAACATCGTCATTCAGGCGCCAGCAGATCGCCTAGAAGCCATGGATCCATTCGTGGTGAATATGCATACGGAATCAGGGTTACTGCCTGAAATCCCAAATGGCGTTTCCCTCGAATCGGCAGAAGAACAGCTTTTTGACTACATCTCTTCGCACATTCCAGAAGCCAACAAGGCTCCCCTGGCTGGTTCAAGTGTGCATGTGGATCGAATTTTCTTACAGCGCGATATGCCTCGAGTGGATTCTTACCTGCACTATCGAATCATCGACGTGTCCAGCATCAAGGAACTTGTGCGTCGTTGGTATCCCCGTGCCTATTTTGCTAACCCAACGAAGACTGGAAACCATCGTGCCCTTGGCGACATCTTGGACTCGATCAACGAATTGAAGTACTATCGCGAAGCAGTCTTTGTTGAACTACCTGGTCCAGATAGTTCAAAGGCCAAGGAGATTGGTGCCAAGTTTGCACCAAATTAGCCCAACTGAACTTCCCTGAATAGAATGGGAAACGTTCGCTGCAGAGAAATCTGAAGCAACATGGTGGGTGTAGCTCAGCTGGTAGAGCACCTGGTTGTGGTCCAGGACGTCGCGGGTTCAAGTCCCGTCACTCACCCCAAGTTTGCAAATCCGCTGACGGACTGCTGAGCGTAAGCGGCAGGACGTCAGACTGGCATCAAAATCTCGCAACGTAAAGAACCCGGACGGACTGCTGAGCGTAAGCGGCAGGACGTCGCGGGTTCAAGTCCCGTCACTCACCCCATTACGGTCAAAATTCGATCCATCACTTGGTCCCACCTGCTAAGGTTTGGTTCATGTCAACGTCAGCAGCGGATACGAAAAAGCTTCAACTTCGCGGCATTCGGTTGGAGCAATTTACAATCACCTACAACGTCATCGAAGGCGTCATAGCAGTTACTGCCGGATTCATCGCAAGCTTTGTAGCGTTGATTGGATTTGGATTTGATTCCGGAATTGAAGTTTTTGCCGCTGTATTAGTTTTAACTAGGCTGCGAGCTCAGTTTTATTCTGGTGACTTCAATGAAGAAAAAGAACGCCGAGCCCTAAAGCTCATTGGAGTTACGTTCTTTTTGCTGGCTGCTTATGTGACATTTACCAGCATCCGAAACCTTCTCACTGACAGCACTTCGGAAGTAAGCGTAGTTGGAATAGTCCTAACTTCTTTGTCAGTACTAATCATGCCATTTCTGGCACATCTAAAAATGTCCACTGGCCGAAAGCTTGGATCTCGTTTGCTAATGGCAGATGCCAAAGAGACTCAGCTTTGCGCTTGGCTTTCTGTCTCAACTTTGGCTGGACTAGTAACGTTTTACATCTTTAGTTGGAACTGGGTAGATAGTATTGCCAGCTTGGTCATTGCAGTTTTTGCAATCATCGAAGGCAGAGAGGCCTGGGCTGGTGAACTCGCATGTGACGACTGCGACTGCATTGGCAAGTGCACCTGTTAGTTCTTAGTTGCTACCTGTTATTGGAGCTGGCGAATATTTAGTCGCTGAGTCTTCCCGAGTAAATCCATAAAGAGTTAATCCAAATTCACGAGCGGTTTCAACAGCCAGTGAAGTCGGCGCTGACACTGCAACTACTGCTGAGATTCTGGCTGCAATTGCTTTCTGAATTATCTCGAAACCACCGCGACCTGAGATCGCCAATGAATAACCATCCAGCGGAAGCAGATCATTCATTAACGCATAGCCAATGACTTTATCTACTGCGTTATGCCTGCCAACATCTTCTCGAACGACAATCAATTTTCCTTGTGGGTCAAATAAACCGGCAGCATGTAGCCCGCCTGTTTTATCAAAAATCTTTTGTTTAGGTCGCATTAACTCTGGCAATTTCAGTAGTTCAGATTCCAAAATTCCAGGCGCTGCAACATTAGAGCAACCTCGTCCACGCAAATCATCAATGTGAGTAGATCCACACACACCGCATGCACTTGAAATTGTGAACCTGCGTTCAAGCGTGCGCGTAACCGCAGGGGCATCAGGCACTACTCGAGCCACAATTACATTTTCCTGCTCGCGCGGAGTTAATTCTTTATCTTTACAAGTCGTGATTCCAATTAAGTCATCGCGAGTGCGCAGCAAACCCTCAGTCCAAAGGAAACCAGCGCCCAATTCAATATCAGCACCAGGAGTTCGCATGGTTATGGCTAGCTGTTGTAGTCCTGCGCCACCATCAATTCGAATCTCAAGTGGTTCTTCACCAACGACATGGTCGCTGGCCTTGGTATTTGATTTGGTTTTTAAAACTTGAATCCGCTGGGTTGGATTCATTGGCTCTTGGCTAGTCAACGATTTGCCATTCCGCTACCGCATTAGACACAGTCTCAATCAGCTTTCGTACTTCATCTGGATTTAATGAATCCTTTCCTGCGGCATAGCCAAGCAAGAAGGTCGTTAGTGGTGCTGACTTACGTTCAACACCGTGCGCTACATCGCGGGTTAAATCCAAAAGCTCAGAAGTTAAAACTTCATGTGGATCCACCTCCAACAAGGTTGCTACTCGGGCCATCCACATTTGCGTAATCTGATCCATTACTTCACTTCCCTTAACTGCCTTAACAACATCTTGCCATGTATCAAAGTCAACGACTTGATCCGGATTCACGTTTACGCCAACCATGTTTAACGAGGAAAGAAGGCGCAATGGAGACTGATTCACCCCTTGCGTTGGCTCTAGCAACTCCCGCAATTTCTCGGTTCGCACACATGCACACAATGGCTGACCGCTTCCATCGCTTCGAATCGCCCAGGCTCCATCATTGCCGGAGGCAACCTGAACTAACGTGTTAACCGTCTCAGCATTAAGTGTTTGATCTGCTGCAGAAATGACAACATATTCACTAGTAACGTTTTCAAGTCCCGACCAGATTCCAGCCGCTGGTCCCCCGCCTGGATTTAAGTCAGGTACCCAAGTCGTTAAATCACTACTTCTCGCATCAAGGTTGCGTGGGTAACCCACTACGAAAACTTTTCCTGGGCAAGACCTGATGACATCTGCCAACAATGCATTTCCACTTAGCCCAAGAGGCAACATCGCCTTATCTAAGCCTCCCATACGCGATGCTTTGCCACCTGCAACGACGATCGAGTCAGGAATTGCTGCGGTAACTGCACTCATAGTTATAAAGCATGACACGGGTTCGGTAGATTGTGACTATGTCAGCAGAGATTAATCACAATGTGGAATGGGACTTGGCCGTTGCGCTGAGCTTCGAATCCGTTGTGCCAAAGCCTGCTATTCAGCTACCGATTGCTCAGGCCATCAATATGGTTTTGGCTCAGGACTTAACTGCTGATATTGATCTGCCTCCTGCGCACACAGCCATGATGGACGGCTACGCAGTGTTTGGCCAGGGCCCTTGGCGCATCGTTGGCGAACTTCATGCCGGCAGCTTTCTGCCCTATCTAGAAAGCGGATGTGCGTTAAAGGTTAGTACTGGCGCTCACCTGCCTCCCCATTGCTCATTCGTGATCCCCCAGGAAATTGCAACCCTTTTTGAAGGTGACGTGGCAAGCAAGAGCTCATTCACGCCTGGGCAACACATTCGCCAACCTGGCGATGAAGCTCTCGCTGGCGAAAGCATTGCCGCCGCCGGGACACTTCTAACTCCCGCGATTGTTGGCCTGGCTGCAAGCTCCGGCATTGACGAAGTGCTGGTTCATCAATCTCCAGAGGTGTCAGTTGTTGTTACTGGCAGCGAATTAACTTCATCTGGAAAACCAGGACCTGGGCAGATTCGCGATTCCTTGTCTGTGCAAGTCACACCATGGGCGCAGTACCTGGGTGCAAAAGTTAACGCCAGTGTTAATTGCGCTGATGATTTAACCGCACTCAAAGAAGCCATAAAGAATTCTGATGGCGACATCGTTATTGTTACCGGTGGTAGTTCATTCGGTGAACATGATTATTTGCGACCAGCCCTTGAGGCACTTGGTGCGATCTATGTGGTGAGCGAAATCTGGATGCGACCAGGACATCCAACTCTGCTTGCCAAACTTCCAGATGGAAAACTCGTTGCCGGGTTACCAGGTAATCCACTTGCTGCACTCGTGAGCTTTATGACGGTTGTAGCTCCAGCCTTGCGGGGGCTTTCCGGCCAGAGCGAGAACCGAATGTCAAAGATACCGCTAGCTCAAGGATTTGAGTGCGATCGCACTCGAGTTGTTCCTGTCGTCTTGTCATCGGGCGCTGCCGAAATGACAGAGTTCCGGGGATCAGCAATGTTGCGCGGACTATCTCAGGCCGATGGGCTTGGAGTCATCTCACCGGGCGAAAACCCAAGTGGCACTTTAATTCGAGTATTGCCACTTCCTTGGCGAGTTAATTAAGCGTTTGCCTTCGCGCGTAACTCATCAACAACCTTGTTTAAGGTTTCGCTAAAGTCTTCACGATTGCTTGTCACATGCTTGTAAAAATCTGAACGCATTTTCGGCGTCCAAAATTTCACTAGGTGCTCAGAAATTCGCAGGTAAGTCTCTTCATGTACCGGAAGATTTCTTTCGATATCTCCAGCCATGCGAGTAAGGATTGAAATGTCCACAATTACGCCTTAGTCAAAACTGATTCAAGTGTGTTAGTTGGTGCATCACTTGAATCTGCTGGACGAATTTCAACTGCAGTCACCTTGAATTCCGGACAGTTAGTGGCCCAGTCAGAGAACTCAGTTGTGATCACGTTCGCACCACTCATTGGGTGGTGGAAAGTTGTGTGAACCACACCAGCTGGAACGCGCTCGCTAACGACCGCAGTCAAAATGGTTTCACCAATTCGACTTGATACCGCAATCTTTTGACCATCAACAATTCCGCGCATTGCTGCATCTGCCTCATGGATTTCCAAGACATCTTCAGGGTGCCACGTAACGTTTTCAGTTCTGCGAGTTTGGGCTCCAACGTTGTACTGACTCAAGATTCGTCCAGTTGTAAGTAGTAGCGGGAACTTGCGATTTGATCGTTCCTCGGTTGGCACAAATGGGGTTTCCATGAATTGTCCCTGACCACGTACGAAACCATCTACGTGCATGATCGGAGTTCCGCTTGGCGCAGCATCATTGCAAGGCCACTGAACGCTGCCCACTTCGTCAAGCATTGCAAAGCTAACGCCCTTGAAGGTAGGAGTGATTTCTGCAATTTCATCCATGATCTGAGCTGCGTTGTCATAGTGCATTTCGTAACCCATGGCTTGAGATAGTTCGCAGATGATTTGCCACTCCTGCTTACCATTCTTCGCTGCCATAACCGGACGTACGCGGTTGATGCGTCGTTCTGCGTTAGTGAATGTGCCGTCCTTTTCCAGGAACGAAGTGCCTGGCAGGAATACATGGGCAAACTTTGAAGTTTCATTCAAGAACAGATCCTGCACCACAACTAGATCCATTGAAGTCAAGGCATGTTCTACGTGCTTGGTATTTGGATCTGACTGTGCAATATCTTCACCGTGTACAAAGAGCCCGCGGAATTCACCCGAGATTGCATTGTCGAACATGTTTGGAATACGCATACCTGGATCAGACATGAGCTTTACATCCCAAAGCATTTCGAATTGCTCGCGTACTGCGTTGTCAGAAACATGTCGGTAGCCAGATAGCTCGTGTGGGAATGAGCCCATATCACAAGCACCCTGCACGTTGTTCTGGCCACGAAGTGGATTTACGCCAACGCCATCACGGCCGATGTTGCCAGTAGCCATAGCAAGGTTTGCCATACCCATAACCATGGTTGAACCCTGGGAATGCTCGGTTACACCAAGGCCGTAGTAAATTGCTGCATTGTTTCCGGCGGCATACAAGCGAGCAGCCTGACGAATCGTTTCGGCTGGGACGCCGGATTGGGCTTCAACAACTTCTGGGCTGTTCTCAGGAAGCTCAATAAACTTCCGCCAACGATTAAACGGTCCTGGATCGCAACGCTCAGCCACAAACTCTTCATCAATCAAACCTTCGGTGGCAATCACGTGTGCAATTGCGTTGATAACAGCCACGTTAGTTCCTGGCTGTAGCTGAAGGTGATGATCCGCCTTGATGTGCGCGGATTCAACCAAATCGATCTTGCGAGGGTCGATAACAATTAAGTTTGCGCCTTCACGAATTCGACGCTTCATGCGAGATGCAAACACCGGATGAGCATCAGTTGGATTTGCACCAATTACAACGATTACGTCGGTCTTTGCAACGGACTTAAAGTCCTGAGTACCAGCAGAAGTTCCGAAGGTAGTGCTCAAGCCGTAGCCAGTTGGTGAGTGGCAAACGCGGGCACAGGTATCAACGTTGTTGTTACCAAATGCAGCACGGATCATCTTTTGCACAACGAAGATTTCTTCATTTGTACAACGTGAAGAAGTGATGCCACCGATGCTGTTATCGCCGTACTTTGCCTGAATTTCTTTTAGCTTGGTTGCGGTGTACTGAATTGCTTCATCCCATGTAACTTCACGCCACTCATCGGTAATCTTCTCGCGAAGCATTGGCTTGGTGATGCGATCAGAGTGTGATGCATAACCCCAAGCGAAGCGACCCTTTACACAGCTGTGGCCTTCGTTTGCGCCACCAGTTTTGGTTGGCACCATTCGAACTAATTCATCGCCACGTAATTCAGCATTGAATGAGCAACCGACGCCGCAATAGGCGCAAGTAGTTTGAACGGTACGAGTTGGCATACCAAGATCAATGACGGATTTTTCCTGCAAAGTTGCAGTTGGGCAAGCCTGGACGCAGGCTCCACAAGAAACACATTCGCTGGATAGGAAGTTCAATCCACCCGGACTTACCTTTGAGTTAAATCCACGGCCTTCAATGGTTAGTGCAAGTGTTCCTTGAACTTCATCACAGGCTCGAACGCATCGATTACAAACAATGCACTTGCTTTCGTCGAATGAGAAGTATGGATTGGATGCATCTGTTGGAGCATCTAAGTGATTCTTGCCATCCATGCCGTAACGAACTTCACGAAGACCCGCTACCCCAGCCATGTCCTGTAGTTCGCAATCACCATTTGCTGAACAAGTTAAGCAATCAAGTGGGTGATCCGAAATGTAAAGTTCCATGACGTTCTTACGAAGCTTTGCAACTTTAGCTGTCTGGGTGCGAACTACCATGCCATCTTCAACTGGAGTTGTACATGATGCTGGAGTTCCACGACGGCCATCAATTTCGACGATACACATACGGCAGGAACCGAATGGTTGAAGTGAGTCAGTCGCACAAAGCTTTGGAATGTCGCAACCAGCTTCACCGGCAGCGCGCATTACTGAAGTGCCTTCAGGAACTACGTGGGTTTCACCGTCAATTGTGACGCTGACCATTACGTCAGAGGTTGATTTTGGAGTTCCATAGTCGGCTTCACCGATACCTGAACGCATCGGCATTGTTCCGCGTGGATCTGAAAGTAATGTCATCACTTCACCTCTACTTTTATACCAAAATCGGCTGGGAATAACTTCAGGGCGCTACGAACTGGAAGTGGTGTCAGGCCACCCATCGCACATAGTGAACCATCAGTCATAACTTCACATAAGTCTTCAAGAAGTTCAAGGTTTTTCGCTTGATCTTCGCCGGCAACAATTCGGTCAATTACTTCAACACCACGGGTTGAACCAATACGACACGGCGTGCACTTTCCGCAAGATTCTTCAGCGCAGAATTCCATAGCAAAGCGCGCTTGCTTGGCCATATTTACAGTGTCGTCAAAAACTACGATTCCACCGTGGCCCAGCATGCCACCCGCTTCCGCTAAGGATTCGTAACCCATTGGAACATCAAATGACTCTTCGCCGAGGTACGCACCTAGTGGACCACCAATTTGAACAGTCTTAATCGGGCGACCGCTGTGAGTTCCGCCGCCGACAGTATTGACTAGATCACCAAGGGTGATTCCGAATGGAAGTTCAACGATTCCACCACGCAAAATGTTTCCAGCAAGTTGGAAAACTTGAGTTCCACGGGAGCGATCCATACCAAATGATTGATAAGAAGATGCGCCATCAGCCAGAATCATCGGTACTGCGGACAAAGTCATTACGTTGTTAATGACAGTTGGTTTCCCAAACAATCCAACTAGTGCTGGGATTGGTGGCTTAGCGCGAACCATGCCGCGCTTGCCTTCCAGGCTTTCCAGCATTGCGGTTTCTTCGCCACAAACGTAGCTACCGGCACCAACGCGAACTTCTAAGTTGAATGCAAACTTTGAGCCAAGAACCGAAGAGCCAAGCAACTTGTTTTCGTTTGCAATTGCGATTGCTTGGTTTAGAACATCAATCGCGTGTGGGTATTCAGATCTGACATAGATCAAACCTTCAGTCGCACCGACAGCAATACCAGCAATGATCATGCCTTCGATAAGCGTGAACGGGTCGCCTTCCATAAGCATGCGGTCAGCAAATGTTCCGCTGTCACCTTCATCAGCATTGCAGCAAACGTACTTCTGATCTGATTCCGTGTTAAGTACGGTGTTCCACTTGATTCCAGCTGGGAAGCCTGCACCACCACGGCCTCTTAAACCTGATTCAGTGACTTCATTGACAATGTTTGCCGGGGTCATTGCGATCGCATTTCGCAATCCCTTTAGGCCACCATGAGCTTCGTAATCCGCAAGTGAAAGTGGGTCAGTTACGCCAACTCGCGCAAACGTGATTCGAGTTTGATTCTTAAGGAAATCTAATTCCTCAACAAGGCCCAAGCAAGAGTCATGTGAACTGCCAGATAAGAACCCCGAAGCAAGCAACTCAGGAATTTGGTCTGCAGAAACGTTTGCATAACCGACGCGACCTGCTTCAGTTTCAACTTCTACAAGTGGCTCCAGCCAAAGCATTCCGCGCGAGCCATTGCGAACAATAGTTACATCATGTCCGGCTTTTGCAGCATGTTCGGAAATAGCAGCCGCGACTTCGTTGGCACCCATTGAAAGGGCTGCCGAGTCCATTGATACAAAAACTTTTGTCATGCTGTCACCGCCGATGTGGATGCAAAGATTTTCGCACAGGTTGCCCTACCAATTGGTGCGCCATTAACCATTGCCGCAGGACCAAGTGCACAGTTACCTAGGCAAAAAGTCTGTTCCATTTGAATGTCATCCTTGATGTTTCCCTTGTGGATGTCATAACCCTTGTCATGTAGCTCGCTGATCAAACTTGCACTACCTGAAGCTTGGCAAGCTTCGGCAACACAAACCTTTACGACCGCTTTGGCCGGAGGTGTTGATCGGAAGTCACTGTAGAAAGTGAAAACTCCATAAACCTCGGCACGAGAAACATTGGAATTCTTAGCAATGATGTCTAAGGCGCTGTCTGGAACGTAGCCAAGTAGTTCTTGGACCAACTGCAGGGAACGCAAAACTGCTGAACGGTTTCCCTTGTATGGTCCCAAGAAGTTGAGAATGCTTTCTTCCGAGTAATTACTCACTTGGCGCTCCAATTAGTTTTAACAGTTGTTCTTCGAGGTGCTGATCGCCTACCTGAATTATTTCAAGTGGTAATCCAATTAAGTCTGCCGCGTCTCTTGCGGCTGCTTCTAGCTCTGAAGTTTGATGTTGAGCCAGCCACAGAACGCGCTTGTAGGAATGGAAGTAGTCATCGCGCAATTCTGGGTAGCGATCTAAGCCCATTTCGGTCATCACGCTGCGGCGAAAAGTCTTTACTAAATAGTCAGTAAATACATAGGTACCTGGAACTGATTCAAATTCAGCTTTCATTTTTTCGGCAGTTGCGAAAACGTCATAGCAATGATCGCCAGAAAGTCGAGAAACTTGATACTTATCGCAAAGAGCATCAATGGCGCCATAAGTTCCGCAATCTGCATAAGCGATTGCTACTCGATCGTGAGTTGGCTGCAATTCCAAAATCATTTTTTCAACTTCGGGAGCTATGCCTTCAGGGCGGTTATGCAACATTGGATTGATTGGTTCGATTCGCAATGTGAGATTCTTTCGATCTGCAATCTCGTGCACATGAGCTGCTAGTGCACCGCAAGCTATAACTGCAACACTCATGACGGAAGCGCCAACTCCAAAAAGAACTTGTCGTTGAAATCTGGACGATCCGAAAGTTCTACGTAATCAACCTCATCAAGCAAAGTTGTTGCGCCGCTTCGTTCAGTGCTGGAAAGTAGAACCATCTTGGCGCCTTCGCCGGCCACGTTGCCAGCGCTAACAATTCGCATAACAGGAAGTTTTGGAACTAAACCAATTCCGATTGCCGAAGTTGGTGACAGGTAAGAACCAAATGAACCGGCCAACAAAACTTGCTGAACATCGTCGTCAACTAGCCCTACTTCTTCAAGCAGCAAGCGCCAACCAGTTGCAATGGATGCCTTAGCAAACTGAAGTTCGCGCACATCGCGCTGCGACAAGTAAACCGTTGGTTCTTCGCCATCCCAATGAAGTACGAAGATTCGATCTCCAGCTTCGCGAGTTAACAAGCGCGAGGCCAAATGTGGGGCAATTTTTAGAGCATCTTCATCCGTTACAAATCTGCCAGAGTCATCAATCAACTTTGCTTTGTGCAATACGTAAACCGCATCAACTAAGCCAGAGCCACAAATACCAACAGGTGTAGCGTCTCCGATCACACCTAACTGAATA
This sequence comes from Candidatus Nanopelagicales bacterium, assembly GCA_030157865.1. GTDB lineage: Bacteria > Actinomycetota > Actinomycetes > S36-B12 > UBA5976 > UBA5976. The sequence continues at coordinate 12,489 of JAOATY010000037.1, forward strand.
CCTTCGTCGGTAACCTGAACTACTTCAATTGCGCCATCTGCAGCCCGCATACCGCAAGCGATGGATGCAGCTTCGAAGGCTGGTCCGGCTGGTGCAGCAGTTGTCAGAATTTGATCGCCATTGGAAAGTACGATTTCGCAGTTTGTGCCGACGTCAATTAGGAGGCGTACGCGCTTATCGCGATCCATTCCTGTTGCGAGTACACCTGCAACGATGTCGCCACCAACGTAGGCGCCAAAGGCTGGGAACAAGAAAACTCGCGCTGATGGCAGCAGTTCAATTCCAACTTCAGCGGCGGTAAATACTGGCCATTTCTGAGCAGCAGTAATGAATGGTGCTACGCCAACTGGTTCTGGATCTACTCCAAGCAGAATTTCCACCATAGTTGCGTTACCAGCGATTGCAATTTCATAAACCTGGTCAGCTGAAATCTCTGCTTCAGTGCAAACTTCGGCAATCAATTCGTTCAAAGTTGCCAGGCCTGCGGTCTGCATTAAGCCTGCAGCTTGCGGATCCATCATGGTTGCCGAAATTCGTGAAATAACATCAGCTCCAAAGGGCTGTTGCTTGTTCAACATCGACTTAACAGCCATTGGAGTTCCAGTGACTAGATCAAGCAAAGTTGCAACCACTGTTGTAGTTCCAAGGTCAATTCCGATTGCATAGTTTTGTGCCGAGGTGTCCCCTGGCTCAACTGCAATCAATGCTTCATTTACAACTACAGCTGTGACCTTGAAATCGTTCTTACGCAGAACGGTTGGAAGCGTCTTAAGAACTGACAAGTCAGCCTCAAATTCCAAGTCCTCCATGGCGTCGCGCAAACGATCAATATCTGGGCGCTGATCATGCAGAGTTGGTTCAACAAGTTCTACATAGCGTTTTTGAACTGCAGGACGCAAAATAACTTGCCGACCAACACCAACAGTTGCTGCCTTAGGACGAGTTGAAAGCGGTGGAACATCAACCTTTAGGTTTCCGTTCGCTCTTGCCACGCAAGCTAAGCGCCAGCCGTCTTCGAGTTGTTCTGGGCTAAAGGCGCGAATGTCTAGACGTGAAACTGGAACTTCACCTTCGATGACCTGGATCTTGCACTTTTTACAAGTTCCATGGCCGCCACAAGTTGAGTCAATGGCTAAACCGTTCCATGAAGCTGCATCAAAGACAGTGACGCCTGGTGGTACGCGAACGTCAGTCCCGCTAGGCGTGAACTGCAATTGAACGCGACCGAGTCCACTAACTGTGGTGTCAGTCTTTGGTGTTTCTTCGTTTGGCACGGTTTATCCCTCGCCTAGTTTTGAAAATTACGCTTCTTTGTTGGCGCGGAAATTGGTGATCCAATTAGCGCCCCACTGGTCTAGTCCAAGCAGAAGGTCAGCAGCACGAACAGCCTGTACAACTTCAGGAGTACGACCATCCATGATCGCTGAAGTTAGACCCATGGACATTGCCATTGGCATGAAGGCTGCATTTAAGGCATGACGATTTGGTAGACCAAATGAAACGTTTGATGCACCGATCGACATGTTTAGACCGTACTTTTCTTTAACCAAGTAGATGGTTTCAAGTGTGTTCTTAGCATTTTCAGGATCTGCACCAACTGGCATTGCAAGCGGATCGATCAATAGGTTCTCAAGCGAGATACCTTCTTTTTCAACACGACGAACAATCTTTTCAACAATTACCATTCGATCTTTAGCAAGCATTGGGATTTCAATTTCATCGTTAGGAAGTGCCAGGATCGCAGCATCGTACTTCTTAACCAAAGGAAGAATCGCATCCATGCGATCGTCTTCACCGGTCATTGAGTTGATAAGTGCTTTACCTTCGTAAACCGCAAGACCTGCATCAAGTGCTTCGATTACGGATGAGTCGATGCAAATTGGAAGATCAGTAAGTGACTGAACTAGCTTGATTGCCTTTGCAAGAAGAGCTGGCTCATCAGTTAATGGCACACCCATGTTTACGTCAAGCATGTCGCAGCCGCCAGCAACCTGGTCTGCAACGTCGATGTTGATTGTGGACAGATCATCAGCGCGAAGCTTTTCTTGAAATAGCTTGCGGCCGGTTGGGTTTAGGCGCTCGCCAATGATTACGAATGGGACATCGTCACCAATCGTTACTGTCTTGGTGGCGGAACTAAGCACTGTATGCATGGTCGTCCTTTACATCGTTTGTTGTTGCATTTGTTTTTGTTATCTCGCGAACTCGGCCGAGATCTGTCATTAGTCGTTCTAAAGTGTCATCGTTTCTGAAGTCTGTAATGTGTAATCCTCGAACACCTGGCTGAGCCAAAGCGTGCTGAGCAAATTCCAGAGTCTGTAAATACGCTTCTTCGGCTGGATCAGCAGCCTTTTCTACGCGAGCAATTTGATCTGCTGGAACATCGATGCCTGGCACGCTGTTGTGCATAAAGTTCAATGGTCGAGCGCCCTTAACCAATACCACGGTAGGGATGATCGAGATCTTGCCAGCAAGTCCGGCATCGCGAACACCAGCACAGAACTTTTCCAGACGATCTTGGTGGTAACAAATCTGAAGCTGCAGGAACTTTGCACCAGCGGCATACTTCTTTGCAACGCGCTGCACTCGGTATTCAAACGGTGGCGCACCAGGATTTTCAACTGCACCAATAAACATGTGTGGGGCTGGATCAATCTTGCGGCCAGACATGTATTCGCCGCGCTTAATTGTGCTCATTAGTCGAACAAGTTGCGGACCGTCTAAATCAAAAACTCTGCGAGCTTCAGTTTCGTCGCCGGCAGTTACATCATCGCCCGTTAAGGCAACAAAGTTTTCAACACCGAACATCGATGCACCCATGATGTCTGCTTGTTGAGCCAAACGATTCTTGTCGCGGCACACAACCTGCAAAATTGGCTCTAGGCCAAGTTGCTTCATTGCAATTGCAGAGGCAACGTTTGAAACGTGCGCATGAGCTGCGGTGTTGTCGGTTGCGTTAACGCCATCAAACCAACCGCGGAAACGATCGGCTACTTTTTTAGCTTTTTCAAAACCATTTCCATCAAGTGTGTGGAACTCTGCGGTAAAAACAGTTTCAGTTGTGTTTAGTAACTTGTGTTCAAGTTTTGACATTAATGATCAACTCCTTGGGCAGCTACTTCTTCAGTTGTGTTCTTCCAACCAGCTGGAGTCCAGCGGTCGCGCTTAGTGAAGAAGTTCTTCCAGGATGAAGTTCCCTTTAGACGGTTATCAACGGGTGGGCGAAGGTGGTTGTATTCGTCTTTCCAAGTTGACGGCAATGGCCAATCTTGCGTGCGGTCATAAGCCTTTAGCCAAACACATTTCATTTCTGGTTTGACTTCGCAGTGACCGTTTTCGCGTACACCACCACATGGGCCATTGCGCAATGTCTTTGGGCAATTCATTGGGCAGGTCATGCCGGTTGAATGCAAAACACATTGCCCGCAGTCTTGGCAACCCCAAACTGGGCCCTTGACTACATGCTCAATAGTGGCGATAAAGGTTGTCATGTTGAGGTTTACTTGCCTCGCTTAACGGCGATTAGTTCCTTAGCCTTGCGAACTGCGGTTGATGCATCTGCTGCATAACCATCGGCGCCAACTACGTCTGCGTATTCCTGAGTTACCGGAGCTCCACCGACCATGATGATCACATCATCGCGCATGCCAGCCTTGGTAATTTCATGAATGTTTACCTTGAACATAGGCATTGTTGTTGTTAGGAATGCTGACATACCAACAACGTCTGGCTGATGTTCCTTGATTGCATCAATGAACTTTTCAGGTGCGCACTGAACGCCGATGTCGATAACTTGGAAGCCAGCGCCTTCAAGCATGATGTTTACAAGGTTCTTGCCGATATCGTGAACATCGCCCTTAACAGTTCCCATTAGAAAAGTTCCAACAGTCTCTGCACCGGTGTCTGCAAGTAGCGGACGAAGAACATCTAATGCGCCACTCATCGCACGACCAGCAATAAGCATTTCCGGAACGAAGTAATCGCCACGCTCGAAACGTGCGCCCACTTCCTCAAGTGAAGGGATTAATGCATCGAACAGGATTGAGTCAGGAGTTAGTCCTGCATCAAGACCCATGTGAGTTAGCTCAAGCACGCGTGGTGCATTGCCTTCCATGGTGCGTTCGTACATTTCCTTTAGGATTTCGTCGGGTGTCATGCCGCTCCTTCTTGTTGTAAGCCTTGCACTTGGTTTAGTTCTCGACGCATAAGTTGTGCGATGTGCAATTCATCGCCTGGGGTAATTCTCTCAGCCGGTCCGCTTACCGACAAAGCTGCAATTGCTTTCCCGTTTGCGCCCAATACTGGGATAGCTACTGCAATTAGGCCTTGCTCAAGTTCGTTTCGGATAACTGCGTATCCAACTTCGCGAGCTTTACGGACGTGGGAATCCAAAACTGAAAAATCTGTGATCGTTTCTGTTGTGCGAGGCGCCAATGTGCTCGGCACAGTAGCTCCACCAAAGGCAATTAGGACTTTTCCGGCAGCTGAGCAATGGGAAGGAACGCTCTCGCCTACCCAGTTACGGCTACCTAATAGGTATGAGCCCTCAACCTGAGCAATGTTGTCGATGCCTGTATGTCCAGTAACTGCAAGGCTTACGGTCTCGTGGGTGATATCCGCAATGCGCTCCATGGCAGGAGTCAACGAACCAATAAGTGCGGTGTATGCCCCGCCTCTAACTGCAAATTGATTTAGTACCGGGCCAGATTCGAATCCGCCAACAGCGCTGCGGGCAATCAGGCCACTTCTTTCCAATGCACTAAGAATGCGGGAAGTCGTACCTTTGGCAAGGCCAGTCGCAGCGACTAGTTCACTTAAAGTCTGTGGATCTTCGGAGTTCATGACTCTGATTAATAGGTCACAGGCGCGATCGATGGATTGCGTTCCAGTTACTGGCTTTTCGCCTAACTCTTCGCTCATCTCGCCTCCCTCTATATAGAGGTCAAATCTAGATCAGAAGCTTTTCATAAAGTTTCACGATCTGGAACCTATGTTCCACATCGTACGCTAACATATCGGGTATTCGTCAAGCCCTTTTGATGAAAAATTTCAACTTGTTATCAAATTTGATAGCCGCACAACAGGAGCCAGTTATGTTCCAGAACAAAAGCCCACGTTATGAAATCCTTTCGCAGGATGCCATGGCAGTCCTAGACAAGGGTTGGCGACGCATCGTTTCCGAAATGGGAATTGAATTCATGCATGAGCGCGCACTGGATATGTTCCGTGCAGCCGGCCAAAAGGTTGAAGGCAACAACGTTAAGTTCGATCCAGAATGGATTTTGGAACAGGTTGCTAAGGCTCCAAGTGAATTCACGTTGCAGGCACGCAACCCTGCAAAGAATGTCATCATCGGTGGCGACAATATGGTTTTCGCTGGCGTTTACGGTCCGCCGTTCGTTCGTGACCTTGGTGAGCGTCGCGATGGAACTATGGCTGACTTCCAAAACTTAACCAAGCTCGGTTACATGTTTGATGACCTTGACGTTTCAAGCAGTGTTGTAGTTGAACCAAATGACGCACATCTTGATACACGTCACATCGACATGATCTACAACTTGATGACACTTAGCGACAAGCCATTCATGGGCAATGTTGTAACTGGCATGAATGCACGCGACGTTATCAAGATGACTGAAATTGTTTTCGGTTCTCGCGAAAGCATCGAGAAGACTCCAGCAATCATTTCTTTGATTAACTGCAACTCCCCACTTCGCTGGGATGATCGCATGTTGGAATCGCTATTTGAATACAGCGAAGCAGGTCAGCCTTGTGTTCTAACCCCATTCCTTTTGATGGGCGCAATGAGCCCGGTAACAATTCCAGCTTCCTTGGTTCAGCAGATCGCTGAAGCATTAAGCGGTATTGCGTTGGCACAGTTGGTTCGCCCAGGTTGCCCAGTTGTGTTTGGTTCATTCCTTTCAAACATTGACATGCAGTCCGGTTCCCCAATGTTCGGTACACCTGAATCAGCAATGGGTCTGCTTTGCACTGGCCAGATTGCCCGTCACTTTAACTTGCCATTCCGTGGTGGTGGCGGTCTAAATGCGGCACAGACTGTTGATGCACAGGCGGGTTACCAAACCTTGATGACAATGCACGCAACATTCCTTGCTGGCACTAACTTCGTAATGCACGCAGCTGGCTGGCTTGAAGGTGGCCTAGTTGCTTCTTACGAGAAATTCGTAATGGATGTTGAAATCTTGCAGGCAATGAAGGCTGAGTTCACTCCGTTTGAAATTGATGAAGCTTCACTTGCTTACGAAGCACACGAAGAATCAGGTCATGGTGGCCACTTCCTAGGAACCATGCACACCATGGAACGATTCCGCGATTGCTTCTACCGTCCATTCCTTTCGTCAGCAGATAACTTCGATCGCTGGTCACGTAATGGATCAAAGACAACAGATGTACGTGCAAACGAATTAGCACACAAGATGATCGACGAGTACGAAGCGCCAGCAATGGATTCCGCAATCAAAGAAGAGCTTGACGAATGGGTCGACAAGCGCAAGAAGGAGTTACTAGCATGAAATCAGATATCGATATAGCTCGGGCAGCTACAACTGAACCAATCGTTTCGGTTGCAGCCAAGATCGGTATTCCAGCAGATGCAGTTCTGAACTATGGTCCAACAAAGGCCAAGATCAACATGGACTTCATTTCTTCGCTGAAATCAAAGCCAAACGGCAAACTAATTCTCGTTACCGCAATGACCCCAACACCTGCGGGTGAAGGAAAGACAACTACAACAGTTGGTTTGGGCGATGGCTTGAATGCAATTGGCAAAAAGGCAATTGTTTGCTTGCGCGAACCTTCCCTTGGTCCATGCTTTGGCATGAAGGGTGGCGCTGCTGGTGGCGGTTTTGCTCAGGTAGTTCCAATGGAAGATATCAACCTTCACTTCACTGGTGACTTCCATGCCATTGGCGCTGCACATAACTTGCTTTCTGCAATGCTCGACAACCACATCTATTGGGGTAACGAACTAGGCATCGATGTACGTCGTATCGCCTGGAAGCGCGTTATCGACATGAACGATCGTGCGTTGCGTGAAATCACTGCCGCACTTGGTGGACCAGGAAATGGTTACCCACGTGAAGCTGGCTTTGACATCACAGTTGCAAGTGAAGTTATGGCAATTCTTTGTCTAGCAATGGACCTAGAAGATCTAGAGCGTCGCCTTGGAAACATTGTTGTCGGATACACCCGAGACAAGGTTGCTGTTACTGCTGCTCAGCTAAATGCAAATGGTGCGATGACAGTGCTTCTTAAAGATGCGCTGATGCCTAACTTGGTTCAGACACTTGAGAACAACCCAGCATTTGTACACGGTGGACCATTCGCCAACATTGCTCACGGTTGCAACACCGTACTAGCAACTGACACTGCGCTAAAGCTTGGTGACTACGTAGTTACTGAAGCTGGTTTCGGTGCAGACCTTGGTGCTGAGAAGTTCTTCGACATTAAGTGTCGCAAGGCCAAGCTTGAACCAGCTGCTGCAGTTATCGTTGCAACAGTGCGTGCGCTAAAGATGCATGGTGGCGTTGCCAAAGATGATCTTGGTAAAGAAAACGTCGCAGCCGTTGAAGCCGGACTTGCAAACCTAGGTCGCCACATCCGCAACGTTCAAAAGTTTGGTGTCCCAGTTGTTGTTGGTGTTAACAACTTCACAACTGATACCGATGCTGAATTTGCTGCAGTGCAAAAGTTCTGCGCTGACATGGGTGTAGATGCAATTCGTTGCACTCACTGGGCCGAGGGCAGCAAGGGAACAACTGAATTAGCTAAAAAGGTTGTTGAACTTGCTGAAGGTGGCTCTGCTTCCTTCAAGCCGCTTTACCCAGACAACATGTCGCTATGGGACAAGGTCAAAACCATTGCAACTGAAATCTACGACGCTGCTGAAGTTGTAGCCGATAAGAGCGTGAAGGATCAATTCCAGGTATTTGAAGATGCTGGATACGGTCACTTCCCTATCTGTATGGCGAAGACTCAGTACTCGTTCTCAACCGATGCAGCCGCAAAGGGTGCGCCATCTGGCCACACTGTTGCGATTCGGGAAATCCGCTTAAGTGCTGGTGCAGAATTCATCGTTGTCGTCACTGGCGACATCATGACAATGCCAGGCCTTCCAAAGGTTCCTGCTGCAAACACAATCAAGCTCGAAAACGGTGAAGTTGTCGGTTTGTTCTAACAAATTGATAAAACGCCTGACAAGTGTTGCCCATGACGCATAACGTTGCGCCATGGGCAACACTCATTTGGCGGAAAGTAGCTCGGTTCAATCCGTCGACCGGGCACTTACCATCCTGGAAATCCTTGCTCAACGCGGTGAATCTGGCGTAACAGAAATTGCTGCTGACCTTGGGGTTCACAAGTCAACTGCCTCCCGTTTGATGACTGCCCTACTGAATCGCGGATTAGTTGACCAAGTATCTGACCGTGGTCGCTATCGCTTAGGTCTTGGTTTAGTTCGCCTAGCGGGTTCGGTAACTAGTTCTCTTGATGCGGTTTCAGGATCCCGCGCAGTAACTAAAGCTCTAGCCGCCGAAGTTGGCGAAACTGTAAACATCGCAGTTCTAGATAACAATCGCGTTTTGTATGTCGATCAAGTTATCGGTCCATCAATGGTTTCAATGCGTAGCTGGCTCGGACAAAGCGTTCCAACACATTGCACTGCCAGTGGCAAAGCATTAACAGCATGGCTTGATGAAGCAGAGCGAATTGCAGCCCGACCAGACTCTTGGAAGAAACTAGCTCAAAACACAATTACTTCTGGCGACGCACTTGAAAAGGAATTAAAGCGCGTTCGGGATTTGGGCTACGCCGTTGCGAATCAAGAGATGGAAACTGACTTTATGGCGGTAGCTGCACCAATTCGTGACGAGCACGATGAAGTCACAGCAGCACTCGTGATTTCAGGACCAGCAAGTCGAATTAAGCCTGAAGATTTTGAGTCATTGGGCCACATTGTGAAACTAAGTGCATCCAAGCTTTCGGGTAATCCGAACTTCTGGCGAGAGTAAGGTTTTTACCTATGAAATACGAAAAAGTAACTGAGCTGTTCATCGACGGAAAACGTCAAGGTAGTTCCTCAGGTGAAATCCGAAATGTTTTGCATCCTGCAGATGGACATCTAGTTGCAACCTTCCACGAAGGTGGTGCGGCTGACACAGTTTCGGCAATTGATGCCGCAAGAAAAACTTTTGATGGCACGCACTGGCCATCATTCAGTGACGAACAACGTGGAAAGATTTTGGAGCAAGTCGCTGAGATTCTTGAACGCGACAAAGAATTATTCGCACAAGCTGAATCCGAAGATACAGCGAAAAGAATTGTTGAAGCTCGTTACGACATTGATGATGTAATTTCGGTTTTCCGATACTTTGCCAAGTTGGCAAACAAGCCACATGAACGCGAAGTTGATCCAGGGCGCGAAAACGTACGAAGCACCATGACAACCGAACCGATCGGTGTGGTTGCAATGATCACACCTTGGAACTATCCCCTGCTGCAAGCTTCTTGGAAAATGGCTCCGGCGATTGCAACTGGTTGCACATTTGTAATCAAGCCGAGTGAACTTACGCCAACAACAACTTCCATGATGATGGATGTGTTTACTGAGGCAGGTCTACCTGCAGGTGTTGCGAACTTAGTGCTTGGTGCTGGAGCAGTTGCTGGCGGTCCTTTAAGTACTCACCCAGGCGTTGACATGGTTTCATTCACCGGAAGCTTGGCTACAGGTAAGCGCCTGATGATTAATTCTGCTGAGACCGTAAAGCGCGTAGCACTTGAACTTGGTGGAAAGAATCCAAACATTATTTTTGCGGATGCCGATCTAGATGCTGCAATTGATAACGCATTAACTGCTGTCTTCTTGCACTCAGGTCAAGTCTGTTCCTCAGGTGCCAGACTTTTGGTTGAGAAGAAAGTCCACGACCAAGTTGTAGATGAAATTGCGCGTCGGGCCGAACTTATTCGCCTTGGTGGCTCGCACGATGAAGAAGCAGAAACCGGTGCGCTAATCAGCGCAGCACATAGAGACAAAGTAGAACGCTATGTGGCTGATGCTCTTGCCGAAGGCGCTGTTCTTCGCGCAGGTGGCAAGCGTCCTGAAGGATCGCAGTTTGCAAATGGTTTCTTCTACCGCCCAACTGTTCTAGATAATTGCACAACAGAAATGACCTGCGTCCAAGACGAATCATTCGGTCCAATCTTGACTGTTGAAACTTTTGAGACCGAAGAAGAAGCAATCAAACTTGGTAACGACACAATCTTTGGTCTTGCCGGTGCAGTTTGGACTAGCGATTCCGAAAAAGCTCAGCGCATGGCGCGACGCCTACGTCACGGAACTATTTGGATCAACGATTACCACCCTTACGTTGCGCAAGCAGAATGGGGTGGCTTCAAGCAATCCGGCAACGGACGTGAACTCGGCGAAGCCGGACTAGCGGAGTACCAAGAGCACAAACACATTTGGCAAAATCTAGCTCCAGCACCATCGGAGTGGTTCACACCAACGAAAGGGCAAGTAAATGTCTGACAACTCGAGTGCAATCTCAGTAAAGAATCTTTGGCAGGTCTTCGGCCCTAATCCAGAAAAGATTGTTGGAAGTCCAGATGCCGAATTGCCACGTGCAGAACTTCGCGACAAGACTGGCAATACTGCCGCTGTCCGCGATGTTTCTTTCGATGTCGCTCCTGGTGAAGTGTTCGTTGTCATGGGTCTTTCGGGTTCTGGAAAGTCCACCTTGGTTCGCTGTTTAACCAGATTGATTGAGCCAACATCTGGCAGCGTCGTTATGAATGGCGAAGACATCATGAAAGCGAACGATGCCCGCCTAAGAGAATTGCGCCGTACCAAATTTTCGATGGTCTTCCAGAACTTCGGGTTGCTGCCACACCGCAAGGTCATCGACAATATTGCGTTCGCACTTGAAGTAAATGGTGTCAGCAAAGAAAAGCGTCACGCTCGTGCCAACGAAGTAATTGAACTTGTTGGACTCCAAGGTTTCGCACATGCTTACCCAGAGCAACTTTCAGGCGGTATGCAGCAACGTGTTGGTCTAGCGCGCGCACTTGCAGTTGATCCAGAAGTCATGTTCCTTGATGAACCATTCTCGGCACTGGATCCTTTGATTCGCCGTGACATGCAAACTGAAGTTATTCGCCTTCATGAAGAACTTGGTAAGACCATGGTTTTCATTACCCATGATTTATCCGAAGCATTAAAGCTTGGTGATCGAATTGCAATCATGCGTGATGGTGCTGTGGTTCAAATGGGAACTGCTGAAGAATTGATTGCAAATCCAGCAGATGCTTATGTTGAGGACTTCACTCGCGATGTTCCTAAGTCTCACGTTTTGACCGTTCGCACAATCGCACGGCCATTGGCTGATACCGAAACTGCAACCGGACGCACGATTCCAGCCGAAACCGTTATTCGCGATGCAACGGCTGCGGTACTTGATGCAAATGGCCCAGTTGCCGTTGTCTCTAACGGAAACGTAATTGGCTACATTAAGTCACGCGATATTTTGCAGGTCGTTGCAGGTGGTTCGCCGGCATGAGCGTTCGCACTGAACAAGCAATAAAGATTGCGCCTAAATCAATTAGGCGTAGCTGGCTTCTTGGTGGCTTAGTTTTCATCTGGGTTGCGTTAGCTCAAATTCTGCAAGGAAAGGCAACCCTAGAACTAGCAGTCCCGGAAAATTCAAAGTTCACTGCTTGGGCTGGTGAAGTTGCAGACTCCATTCGAGATAACCGAACGGATGGATTCGCATTCAAGTACTTCTTTAATCCAATCCGTGAATTCGTTGACGGCTTTGTAACCATAATTCGAGAAATCATTGCTATTCCAAATGGCAATTCCAGCATTCCAGTTCTTGGCTGGCTTGGCGTTATCGCTGTGATTGGTTTTGTGGTTTTTGCAGTTTCAAATATTCGAATGGCATTTGCAGCAATTGTTTTAACATTTGCTTGCGGCGCACTTGGTTTGTGGACCGAGTCAATGGACACATTAGCCATGACTTTTGCGGCAGTAATTCTTTCGCTTGCGATCGGTATCCCAGTAGGTATTTGGGCTGGTCTTTCCGATCGCGTGCTTAAAGCTGTAACTCCGATCTTGGATTTAGCTCAGATTTTGCCAACTTTGGTTTACTTAGCTCCCCTAGCGCTCTTCTTTTTAATTGGTCCAGCATCTGCCACTATCGCAACGATGGTTTACAGCATTCCAATCGCAGTTCGCTTAACTGCCTTTGGTATTCGTGGGGTTCCAACTAGCCCAGTTGAAGCCGGCACTTCGATGGGAACAACAAAGCGACAACTACTCCAAAAGATTCAGTTACCTATGTCGTCGCGAACAATCATCATGGGCGTTAATCAAACAGTTATGGCTGCACTTTCGTTTGTTGTTATTGCTGCATTAATTGGTGCACCTGGTTTAGGTAAGCCAGTCATTGATGCGTTGATCATTCGAAATGTTGGCGAAGGTTTTGTGGCTGGCATTGCAGTTGTATTGATTGCAATCATGTTGGACCGCAGCACCTCTGCGGCAATTTCGAAAAAGGATTCGTTCGTTCCACCTTCAGAAGCTGATCGCAAGCGTCGAAAAATTGCATTGCTAGTTGCTGGAATTGTTTCGATAGTTGGAATTGTGTTGTCGCGTCAAATGGCTTGGGCTGCATTCTTCCCAAAGGAGATCGACATCAGCAAGCAGGTTGCAGATGCTTCCGATGCAGCAGTCACATGGGTAACTGAAAACATGGAACTCTTAACCGCTGGCTTGAGCAAGGCAGTAACAGTTGGTGTCCTTAATCCACTTGAAAGCGTGTTGGCCAACTCGCCTTGGTACCTAACAATTGCGATGATCACTTTAATATCTTTAATTCTCGGTGGTCTCAGGTCTGCGATTGTCACTGCAGTGCTTTTAGTTGCAGTTGTAGCTACTGGCCTTTGGTACGACACCATGATCACTTTCACGCAAACAATCGTGGCAACTTTGCTGACCATGATCGTTGGCGTGATTCTTGGGGTCTGGATCGGGCGAAGCGCTAGAGCTGAAAAAGCCTTGCGTCCAATCCTGGATGCAGGTCAAACCCTGCCCGCTTTCGTTTACCTAATTCCAATGCTTGGTTTCTTTGGGCCATCGCGATTTACCGCAATCGCAACAGGCATCGTTTATTCGATTCCAATTGTGGTGAAAATCGTGGGTCAAGGCATTCGAGAAGTGCCGGTAAACATGGTTGAGGCAGCAACTTCAACCGGTTCCACAAAGTGGCAACTGATAACAAAAGTACAACTTCCAGCGGCAAAGAAGTCCCTACTGTTGGCAACTAATCAAGGATTGATATTTGTACTTGCAGTTGTGGTTATCGGTGGCTTTGTTGGCGCAGGCGGACTTGGCTATTTGGTGCTCTTAGGGGCCTCAAAGCCTGAACTTCAAGGCAAGGGTCTGGTTGCAGGCTTTTGTATCTTGTTGCTCGGCGTAATGATTGACCGAATTGCCCAGTACATGGTGGCCCGAAATTCGGCCCCAAAGCACTAGATTTCAAACTAACAAACGTTGGTTTGAAGGACTGTCGCAAGGCAGTTCATTTCCTAGCGAGGAGATAAGAATGGTTCGGAACAAAAGAGTTGGTGCTAAAGCCTCCGTGCTTGCTGCAGCAGCTGCATTGTTGCTTTCTGCATGTGGTGGCGCAGGCGTAGATGCAGAAGCATCAGCAGCACCATCCGGTGATGCAGCAGCAGCTTGTGGTTCATACGCAATTGCAATGCACGCTTGGGTTGGTTACACAGCCTCAGCACAGGTAGTAACCGAAGTTGCTAAAGCAGCTGGTTGCGACATTTCGCAGGTAACACTTGCTGAAGCAGGCGTAACTTACGATGCAATGGAAAGCGGATCTGTTGACTTAGTTGTAGAAGACTGGGGCGGCGGCCGTTGGCAAGAATGGGCAGACCGTGGCGCACTTGTTGAAGTTGGCGACAACGGAAACATTGGCCTAATCGGTATGTTCGTTCCACAGTGGATGGCTGACGAATACCCAGACATCACTGATTCAGCAAACCTAAACAAGTACGCTGACCTATTCGTCACAGACGAATCAAAGGGTAAGGGCGCTTGGTATGAAGGTCCTCCGGGATACACCACAATCGGCGAAAAGATGATTTCCGCTAACGAACTGAACTACACAGTTATTTCAACTGGTTCAGAGCAGGCATTGATTGATGTATTCACCAAGGCAGCTGCAGACAAGACTCCAGCATTGGGTTACTTCTACGAACCACAGAACTTCCTAGCGAAGGTTCCACTGGCTCGTATCAAGTTCCCAGCTAATGACTGGACAGATGCAGAGCAGGCTTCAGGTCTAACTGACTACCCAGAGTCACCTCTGATGAAGCTTGCAACTCCAAAGGTTATGGATGCTAATGACGCTTTCACCAAGATCGTTAAGAACTTCTCTTGGACAAATGCTGATCAGAATGCAGTAGCTGCTGACATCGAATCCGGAACTGATCCTGCAGTTGCAGCTCAGAAGTGGATCGATGCCAACAAGGCAACGGTGGATGGCTGGCTTAAGTAAGCCTGGCGAATAAGTCACCTAAAACTGGTGGGTCCAAGAAATTGGGCCCACCAGTTTTTTAATTCCGCTTGACCTCTAACCTCATCAAGAGGACGATTGTCTTGTTGCGCACAACGCACTGTGTTGCATAGTTCGCAACAGTCAATTTTTAGCGAATGAGGTTAGCTCGTGAAGAAAATCGTAATCATTGGTGGCGGAATTGTTGGCAGCTCACTTGCCGACGAGTTAACTGAACGCGGTTGGACTGATGTAACAGTTCTTGAGCAAGGACCAATGCCCGCTCCAGGTGGATCAACTTCACATGCGCCTGGCTTAGTGCAAAAAGTAACTGGCAACAAGACTCTTGCTGCGATGGCTGACCAAACAATTAATAAACTTTTGACGATTGAACACGAAGAAGGACCGGGCTTCTACCAAGTTGGTTCTCTTGAAGTTGCAACTACCCCCGAGCGCCTAAAGGAATTACATCGACGCACAGCTTGGCTGCATGCTTACGGTTACGAAGCCGAAGTAATTTCACCTGAGCGTGCCGGTGAACTTCATCCAGTGCTCGATCCAAAATCAATTCTTGGCGCGATCTACTGCCCTACTGATGGAATCGCAAAAGCAGTTCGCTCAGTTCAAGCCTTACAGTGTCTTGCTGAATCTCGCGGAGCAATCTTCAAAGATCGCACTGAAGTTATTTCTATTGAGCAAGAAGCAGGTCAAGTAACTGGCGTAATGACAGATCAAGGATTCTTCCCGGCTGAAATCGTTATTTCTTGTGCTGGAATTTGGGGTCCAAAGGTTGGCCGCATGTTTGGCATGGCAAAAGCATTCCAGCCACTTGCCCATCAACTTGCTTGGACTGAAGACATCCCTTCCCTTGCGGATCAAACTGAAGAAATCACAATTCCGATCATGCGTCACCAAGGCGAGGATCTTTACTTCCGTCAGCGCTTCAATGGCATGGGTATTGGTTCGTACTTGCACCGTCCACTCATGGTTGAGTCAGAAGAAATCTTGCCATTCGACAAGGCAGAAATCATGCCAAG
>JAOATY010000038.1:0-51325 GCA_030157865.1 Candidatus Nanopelagicales bacterium
CGATCGGCGAACGTTCGGAGCGATTCAGAGTTACGTGAGCAAACAATGGATGTCCCTTTAGTTTTTCTACTACTGCCACGACGCCGTCATGTCGACCAACTCGAAGATTATCTCGCTGCGCAACATCATGAGTTAAAACAACTCGACTGTCTTTACCAATGCGCGAAAGTACCGTGAGCAATACATTGCGTTCTAATGACTGTGCTTCGTCCACAATTACAAAAGTGTCATGTAGCGAACGACCGCGAATGTGAGTAAGTGGCAGTACTTCTAGCATGCCGCGATCTAAAATCTCATCAATAACGTCTCCAGATGTGACAGCAGACAATGTGTCGAAAACAGCCTGTGCCCATGGCGACATTTTTTCATTCTCGCTACCTGGGAGGTAGCCCAACTCTTGGCCACCAACTGCATACAGTGGGCGGAAGATAACTACCTTTCGGTGCTGTTGGCGCTCCATCACTGCTTCTAATCCTGCGCAAAGTGCCAATGCGCTCTTACCAGTGCCAGCTCGGCCGCCCAAAGAAACAATTCCAATTTCAGGATCTAGCAAAAGATCTAGCGCAACTCTTTGTTCGGCGCTTCGACCATGTAAGCCGAATGCTTCACGGTCACCGCGAATTAGTTGTAAGCGCTTATCCGATGTGACTCGAGCTAATGCGCTACCGCGATCACTTGAAAGGACTATCCCGGTGTGACATGGATGTTCTCGAGCACTTTCATGATCAATAATTTCATCACTGTAAAGAGAATCTATTTCAGAGCCGCTAACTGAAACTTCTGCCATTCCGGTCCAGCCACTCGATGGCACAGTTTCAGCTCGATACTCTTGCGCCTCTAATCCAACTGCTGAAGCCTTAACCCGAAGCGGTTAGTCTTTGCTCACCAACACAACGTCGCAACCCTCGGTTGAAAGATTCTTGGCTACCGAAAGGATTCTTGTGTCGTTGTCACCAAGTCGAAAACCAGCCGGCAAAATCTCTGAGTTTGTATGGTTCAGTTCGACTCGAAGTACTCCACCTTTATCTCCAATTGGAAGTGGTGCATCTAGGCGTCCATATTTGATTCTTAAGTCGTCCAAACTGCGAAGCGCAGAACGTGCAAAGTATCCCAGTTCAGGATGGGTTCGTTTTGACTCAAGCTCGGTGATAACCACGACCGGTATGACAACCTCGTGTTCATCGAATCTAAACAGGGCGCTCGGATCAGAAAGCAAGACGCTGGTATCTAAAACGTATGTGCGCTTTTGAGTGTTCGATTCGGTCACGAGCTCACCCCAGATTTTCAGATATATCCGTGGGAAGGCTCGGAACTGCCCGATACGAATGACGGTAAACCTCGAGCCGAATTTGCTCGGTCAGACACGCCGAATCAGAGAGTTTCTAATCGGTGAATTTCTGAAGAATTACGGGGATGCCAAGTCGGCATTGGCAATCTACTAATCTTGGGCGCATGGGAAGAATTCGCACTCTCGTTGGCGACATCGCCTATGACCTTTATGGTCATCGCTTGACTTCCTCACTTCCACAAGATCAGCTACCAGCCCACGTCGGCGTGATCTTGGACGGCAATCGTCGATGGGCAGCAGAGATGGGTTCCTCAAGTGCCCATGGTCATCGTGCTGGTGGCGAAAAGATTACTGAGTTTCTTGGCTGGTGTGAAGAACTTGGCGTGGAGGTCGTAACTCTTTGGTTGCTATCCACTGACAACTTGCTTCGCGAACCAACGGAATTAGATGCCTTACTCGAAATCATTGAAGACACCGTTACATCCTTGGGCGATACTGGTAGATGGCAAATTCATCCCGTGGGAGCACTTGAACTTCTACCTCAGAAGACTCGGGATCTCTTAACTGCAACTAAATCTGCAACCGAAAATGTTCCTGGCCTTTTGGTAAACGTTGCAATTGGTTACGGTGGTCGCCAAGAAGTTGTCGATGCCGTTAGATCTTTACTCATTGAAGAATCAGCAGCTGGAAAGTCTCTTGATGAGGTTGCGGCGAAACTTGAAATTGAACACATCGCCGCGCACCTTTACACAAAGGGCCAGCCGGATCCAGACCTTGTGATTAGAACTTCAGGCGAGCAAAGATTGAGCGGATTCTTGTTGTGGCAAAGCGCGCATTCTGAGTTCTATTTTTGCGAAGCGTATTGGCCAAACTTTAGACAAATCGATTTCTTGCGTGCGGTACGTTCCTACGCAGCAAGACATCGCCGCTTCGGTATTTAGTGAAATACCCCGATCGACTTCTTCAATTCACCTAAATCGGTAGTTGGTGCATCGCACACAAACCCTCGGCAAACATAAGCTGTCGATTTTTCATTAATCATTTTTCGATTTTGTAGCAATGGTTGTTCTGGGTCCCAGGCGTAAACCATTCCTGGTGCGGTACCCCGAGCTAACACCTGGCAGAATTCAGAATCGATAGAACTTACGACCGCTACTTCACGTGGGCCATCAAGCCACGTAACAAACATTGCGCTTCCCCACCCAGCAAAACGAGTATGCGAGGCAACCAACGGAATCAGGGCTGGGATGAACTTTTCCGCCCAGCTTCGCATCTCAACATCTCCAGATAGCGCAGAGTAAGTCAAGGCAGCGTCAATCGTTGCAGCCCAGCCAGAAGGCGTGACGTTGTCAGTTGGGTCAACCTGTCTAGTTGCTACATCTTTCGCAACTGGTTCAACATCAGAAGCAGTATCGGTCAATCCAGAGTCTTGCTGGAAATGTAATTTGATGTCATTGAGTAGTGTCCCAGCCAATTCGCGCCAAGCATCATCACCATTTGCTTGTGCCAGCGCTAAGAAAGCACTCGCTACTAATGCCTGATCCTCAAGAACGCCAAGAGCATGCAGTCCTGGTTTGCCATCGCGCGAAACTCTTACCAATCGACCAGGGTGCGTTGGGTCCGCACCAAGATGGGTGCTTACCAATAAGTCACCAGCGCGAGTAGCACAATCAATCCAGTCTTGGCGACCGCAAATGCTTCCCGCATCAACTAGAGCGCGAATTGCGAGGCCATTCCAACTAGCTACGATTTTGTCGTCTCTGCCCGGACGTGGTCGAGTCTCTCGTGCTTTCAACAGTTTCGTTTGCAAGGAATGCCATCTAGTCCAGTCGTCTGGATCCTGATGAAGCGTAAGGACTGATTTTCCAGCTTCAAATGTTCCTTCAGTCGTCACATTGCAAAGCTGAATTACCCAATCACCATCTTCTTGTCCTAGGACTTGAGTGATCTCATCTTGAGTCCAGGCGTAGAACGCACCTTCTTCAGAGTGCCCAGTAACTGGATCGAGACTGTCTGCATCAAGAGCTGCTGCGAAACCACCTTCCGTAGTGAGCATTTCGCGAATCATGAAGTCAGCAGTTTCACGGGTTATTCGAAGTGCCTGCTCGTCACCTGTTAATCGATATAGATGCGCATAAATCGAAAGTAGTTGTGCGTTGTCGTAAAGCATTTTTTCAAAGTGCGGCACAGTCCAAGTTGCATCAACGCTGTATCGGGCAAAGCCACCGGCAAGCTGGTCATACATTCCACCTCGTGCCATCTGATTGCAAGTGTGCTCGATCATTTGCATGACGCGGGGATCGGATTCTTTTTCGTTCAACTTTTGAATCGCTTCGTACCTAAGTAGAAATTCCAAAGTTAACGAAGGTGGGAATTTAGGAGCGCCGCCAAATCCGCCATTGATCGGATCATATGACGATGCAAGTGATTCAACGCCAGATGTAACTGCGAATGAAATTTCATCTTTAGTGAAGTCCGACTTCGCTCTAACAATTAGGTCATTGCGAGATCCGATATGTTCCATAATTCGAGCTGAGGAATCGCTGACTCTTTCGCGTTCACCTGTCCATGTGTCATTTAACGCCAAAAGCACTTGAGTAAATGACGGCATTCCATGCGAAGGCCGAGGTGGAAAATAAGTTCCTGCATACCAAGGCCGGCGATCATGATCTAGCCAAACTGAATTTGGCCAACCACCTTGACCAGTCATCGCTTGAGTTGCTTCCATGTAAAGCGAATCCACTGCGGGAAGTTCTTCGCGATCAACTTTTATGTTCACAAAATATTCATTCATCAATGCGGCAACAGATGGATTCTCAAAACTTTCGTGCGCCATAACGTGACACCAATGACATGCGCTGTACCCGACACTGAGAAAGATTGGGACATCGCGCGTACGAGCTAGCTCAAAGGCCTCTTCAGACCAGGGATACCAATCGACCGGATTGTCGGCATGCTGCAGAAGATATGGCGATGTTGAATCTTTTAAGCGATTAGGCACATCTCATTGTTTCATTACTATTCACTGATCAAAACTGGCCGTGAAACAATCACGCCAGAGACCAGCTGCACCACTAGTGCAACTGCCAGGGCAAAAAATGCCGCGGACCACGAGTTGGTTACATCTCGCAAAAATCCCAGAGTCAATGGACCCAAAGCTGAAATCACGTATCCCCCGCCTTGCATGAACGATCCAAGATCTCTGGCGGTTTCTGGTGTTGCTGATCTCAACAAAACGAGCGTCAACGCAAGTGGGAAAGATGAACCTAGTCCAACTCCCAGCAAGAAAACCCAAAGCCATGTGGCAGCTGGCCATAACCCATAAACCGCAAAGCTATAAATACCAATCAACCCGACTGCAAATACAACTACAAAGCCGACGCATAATCCAACTTGAGAGGTGAACTTGGCGGCTAATGGTGGCACGAATAATCCTGTTGGAAGACCGATCAGGACCAAGAGTGCAAGTTGATTGCCCGCAGTTACTGGATCAGTTCCTGCCTCGCGCAGAATTGTGGGTAGCCAAGTATTCATCGAATGAAAGTTGATGGACTGGAATCCAAAATACAAGGTCAAGCTCCACGCCAATGGATTACGAACTAACGCCTTCATGTTGTGAGGCGTATCCAGACGCACATCTTTAGTGCCTGGGTGTCGGTAAAACTGCCAGATGATAAAAACTACGAGTGGGAGCAGCGCCCATAACTCAAGCGCTTCACGCCACGAACCTAGGCGATGCGCAATCGGATAAGTTACCAGCGCTGCAACTGCTGCCGATAATGAAATTGCGCCAGCAATCATTCCCATAACGCCACCAATGCGCGTAGGGAAATCTCGTCGTGTAATAAGCGATGGCACGACGTTGCCCACGGCAACACCTAGTCCAATGATGATGGTTCCTAAATAAAGCACAACTACAAAAGGTAGAAGTCGCAGGTGTCCACCTAACGCAAGGGCAAGCAAACTCAACGAGATGGCTTTATTTGGACTAATGCGATGCAGCAATCTCGGAACTAGCAATGCGCCAAGTCCAAACATAAGAATTGGCAGCGTGCTTAAAAGTGATCCAGCTGTTGCTGACAATCCGAAGTCTTCACGAATCTCGGGCAGAACTGGCCCAACTGAAGTTGTCAGTGGCCGTAGCGTCATTGCAACAAAGAAAAGTGGAAGAGCTTTGATTATGAAATCTTGCTTTTCTAGGTCATTAACCTGTGCCATTAAGAACTCCCAACTAGTACCAACCTAGTGGGCATGTCATCTCTGGTGTTATTGGGATTGGGAATGAATTCGTTAAAGAAATAAAGTGACACCCACCCGTCCGACCTGATTTTCGACCCCACATTCGCCTGCTGGAGCTTTTGCAGCGTCAATCGCCACTACTAACCCTCGCTGTTGATTTTGACCATCTGGATCAAAGAACAGGCAGGACTTACTTCTAAACCGCACCGTGCTCAACGACCAAAAGTCGTCTTACGTGGACCGCTTTGCCTGCGGCTGGCTTCGGCTTGCTGCAAACCAACTTCGAAGAACTGGTTTGCAACGCAATCACGGACCCGGGTGGGTGCCGGCCTTTAGGTTATCTCGTTTTTGGAGAACCACACAAAGTCACTGCAATCACTGGCTGTACTCCTGCATATTTCAATGCCCTAGCTGCACTATTCAAAGTTGCACCAGTAGTAACAACGTCATCCACGATGATTGCTTTTCCGAACATGGTTCTGCGAACTCCAAATGCACCATTCAAGTTTTCTTGACGTTGCACCGCCGACAATCCCACTTGGTCAATGACCGTCTTCCTTAGATAAAGATTCGAGGTATCCAGTTTTAGGGAGCTACCTTGTCGATTTATGCCCTCGCAAAGTCGCGATATCGAATCAAATCCTCGTTCCTTGATTTTCTGGTGTGAGCTTGGGATTGGAATCAAAGTCCAATACTCCTCGATCTCAAATTTCTTTAAAGTTTTATGAAGCAAACTTGAAAGCAATTCAAAGTACCTAGGGTCGCCATTTTTGAATCCGATTATCGCTTCGCGTAACCAACCTGAATATTCTCCAGCGCAGAAACAGGCATCGAGTTCGCTTAAGTCTCTGGCTCTAAACGGGCGAACCTTTTCGGTACACGTTTGACAAAAATCCACACCCAGCCTTTTGCAAATCACACAACTCGGGGTAAAGACCAATTGCTTTAAAACTGACACATTTCAGAATGAGATATTTTTTCGTACTTTGCCGCATCCGAAGATTGGGTGTCGATAAATTCACGCTGTGAATTTAATTTGTGAAGAATCCACCAATACCTGAAGCAATCTGCGCCCATGAGCCAAAACTCTGTTGGTAGACGAGTTGGTTAGTTCCATCAACTGCAGAAATGTAAAGTTTTCCGGTTCCGTCG
This sequence comes from Candidatus Nanopelagicales bacterium, assembly GCA_030157865.1. Lineage (GTDB taxonomy): Bacteria > Actinomycetota > Actinomycetes > S36-B12 > UBA5976 > UBA5976. The sequence continues at coordinate 6,680 of JAOATY010000038.1, forward strand.
ACCGAAACTTGTTGCGCCCCAACTGGCGTACTAAATAGCTTTGTTTTTCCATCCAATAACGACACATCAAAGAGTAGGTCACTCTTTGATTCATCCGAACCAATAGCAGCAATTGATGTTGGCGAACTCCAAACGATGTCTCGAACTGAAGTAATTGATCGTTCAATTCGATGTAAGCCAATAATTCTGGTTTCCGAATCTGTTTTGAAGATGGCTCCAACGGCAATTACATCTTGCGTACCATTTGATAGCACTACTGCTACTCGAACTCCGTCTGAAGAAACCGCGACCGACTTCACTTGGTTACTCGTGCCCAGTGTTGATGCATCGACTGAAACAACTCTTATCGCACCATCCGGCATAACTTCCCGAACCCCTTGCCCGAAGTCAGAGAAGTAGATATTTCCATCACGATCCCAAGTCGGTTTAGATATCTGGTCACCCTGCGCAACTAATTTGAAATTTGATTCTGCCGAATTGGTGACTTGAATCGACTTACGATCCGCAGTAACGGTTGCAATTTGAGTGTCAGTTAAATCCGGTGATGCAAAAACTAACGGTGTTTGCGAAATGTACTTTAGATTTTCTGCTTCATTAATCACTGAGAAGATCTTTTCATTGCGAATAACATTCAAAACTGTCTGATCTTGATTTGGTGAGGTCGACAAACTTTGCCAATCTTGCATGGTCTGCAACGACCCGACATTGTCCAGTGCCAATGGCTGACCCGAAACCGAAATCTGTACCGCAGATACATTCGAAAGCGTGCTCAAAGTCCAAACCAATTGCGCCGAAAGCGCTCTACGCGTTTGTTCATCTGCTCCCAAAACTTCATTTGAAAGATCGACTTGGGCTACCCCATTTGTAATTGGTACGGACCCATAGGTAAGTGCGGTGCCAACTGGGAATGCACTTGTCGCTACTGGCGATAAATAAGGTGATGGTCCGTCAAGTAGCGAACGCACCAACGAAGTAGCAGCTCCCGAGTTGCTTACCGGAACTAGAACCGTGTCAGTCACTAGCGAAGTGAGAGCCGTGTTGAAGAAATAGATTGGGAAACTTCTAAAGGAGCGATCAACGTCACCACTTGAAAGCAGAATTCCGTCACTCAAGTTTCCAATTCGCCATTGCCCAGCGGAATCTTGTTCAAGGTCAAATGACTTAGAAACTTCAGCTCCAGGGTCACCGCTTTGATATCTTCCAAGATCCGAAATCGTTCCGATTTTGCCAGCAGTAACGTTTAACGCTGCAGAATCGCCCGTAACTTCGACTGTCGAGCTTTCATAAATCTCAATTCCAGTTAGTGGGTTCCACTTACCTGCAATTTCAACTGCTAAGTATTGCCGAGCGATTCCGTAGTTTTCCGATGGATCAGCCGATGCATCCAAGAACCCCCGCACAATTTCCTCGGGACCCATACCTTCACTTGGCGGCCTAGCAATAACTCGAACGAATTGCGTTGAAGTGTCTTCGGAAATCTCTTCTCCGTAATAAACCTGACTCGAAGTTGGAATGCCGGCGCAGCCAGTCAATAAGAAAGTTAGCGCTAGAAATCCCCCGGTGAGACGAAGCTTGGCATTCCTTAACTTCATGGCGCACCCGCCGAAATTGCCACACTAGTTATTTCGCCCATCTCAAGGCGCGGCAAAGTTAGGACAAATTGAGCACCTTGGTTTGGCGCTCCCCACACATCAATAATGCCGCCATGCAAGGCTGCATCTTCAGCCGAGATTGAAAGCCCAAGACCAGTGCCACCAAGCGTGCGTTGACGCGCTGGGTCCGCTCGCCAAAAGCGACCAAACACTCTGGATAAATCTTCTACTGCAATTCCTTGACCGTGGTCTCGAACTGAAATAGACACACAAGATTCATTCCCAGCGATTTCTACCTCTACCGCACTTCCATCACAGTGTTCAATTGCATTAACGACCAAGTTTCTAATGATGCGCGAAACTCTTCGCTTATCTGCTACCACGGTTGTGTCGCCGTTGCTTAAGAATTCAAAAGTAGTTGAGTGTTCAGCTGCGATTTCATTATTGTCACGCAAGATTGTTTGCGTGATTTGAGACAAGTCAACCGGTGCACTTTCAAGTGGTGACGCCCCAGCATCAATTTTGCTCATCTCAAGTAGATCGCTCAATAGCAAATCAAATCGATCTACTTGATTTCTTAGTAGCTCAGCAGATCTGGCCATATCTGGATCAAAGTCCGCGCGAGCGTTGTAAATCATCTCGCTAGCCATTCGCACGGTGGTTAATGGCGTGCGAAGTTCATGAGAGACATCAGACACAAACTGTTGTTGAATCTGGGAAAGAGATTCCAGGCGAATGATCTGGCTTTGCAAACTGGTGGCCATTTCATTGAATGAACCAGCCAATCTGGCGATATCGTCTTCGCCGGTAACTTTCATTCGTCGATCTAAATCACCGGATGCAATTTGGACGGCAATCTCTGCTGCCTCTCTAACAGGATCTGTTACCCGGGCGGTAACAAACCAAGCCAGAACCATCAAGCTCACTAAGAGCACAATGCCGGTAGCCGCAACGCCTTGCTTAACCAGATCTATGGTTCGCTGTTCGCTATCAAGTGGGAAAAGTAAGTAGAGCTCGTAGGCTCCAACTCTAGGAATAGTGACTGGGGATCCAACCACTAAACCTTGAGCGGTGACGCCCCCTTCATAAAACAATGTTGAATATGCCCAGGCCTGACGATCTCGCTCACGAATTGCAGTTCTTAGTTCTTCTGGAATTGAAGCTTCCGAAATCAACTTGGTTCCGCGTTCCGGAACACCAACTAAGTCAGGGTCACTCAAGAACAATGCATCATAAATTCCCGGTGAGCCTGCTCGTACTGCAAGCGCCGTAATGACGGAATCTACAAGTCGAGTGTTGTTAGGAGCTACTAGTCCAATGTCAGAGGCATCCAAAAGTCGCTGAACCTCAAGACGTGCCGCTGTCGCTTCAGTGAGCGCGCTCTGTTGTTTTGCTTCCAGCAATCCCGCAGTTACTTGATTTACTAAAAGCACTCCAACAATGCTTAAGACTGAGGCAGAAATCAAGAACGTCAAAATCAGCAACCGAAGTTGTAAATTTCTTCGCCAATGACTTATGAGCGAAGTTTTTTCTGGAGCTATTGTGCTCACTGCTTAACTTTGTCCTGCTTTGTAACCAACGCCACGCACCGTAACAACAATTTCAGGATGCTCAGGATCTAACTCAATTTTTGCGCGAAGACGCTGAACGTGCACATTTACTAATCGTGTATCTGCTGCATGCTGGTATTCCCAAACGTCTTCTAGTAACGCTTCTCGTGAGAAAACTTGCCAAGGGCGCTTTGCAAGAGTTAGAAGTAACTTAAATTCCAGAACGGTAAGTGGAATGTTAACGTCACCGCGCTTAACACCATGCCCCGCAACATCAATCACCAAATCACCGACGGTAATTTCATTGACGGAAGGAGCTTCGATACCTCTTAGTCGCGCACGAATTCGGGCGATTAACTCTTCGTTCTTGATTGGCTTAACAATGTAATCGTCAGCGCCAGCTTCTAATCCGGTTACGACATCACTGGTATCGCTTCGCGCAGTCAGCATCACGATAGGAACACCACTGGATTCACGAATTGCTCGACAGATTTCAATTCCATCTCTGCCAGGGAGCATTAGGTCAAGAAGCACCAAGTCTGGATTTACAACTTGAAACGCATTTAAAGCTTGGTTTCCATCTGCACAATAGGAAACGTCAAAACCTTCAGCGCGTAGCAAAATGCCAACGATCTCAGCAATTGATTGGTCATCTTCAATGACCAAGATGCGCTGACTCATTTCGGCACTCCCTATTAACGCTATTTAGATGCCAAATTTACCTCACTAAATAGAAACCTCGGTACCGATTGAAGTAATGCCCATAAACGTTGGCTAATCTAAGGGGGTGCCGGCTAAAGATTTCGTTTCCAAGATGCGCAAAGAGCTTGGCAAATTTGGGGTCATCGGCTTAATTGCATATGTAATTGACTTGACCGTTTTCAACTTACTTCGATTCGCAGGTGGCGAAGGTCCGCTCTACGATAAGCCACTAACTGCCAAAGTGATCAGCGTGCTAGCTGCAACTACATTCGCGTACTTTGGAAATCGGAACTGGACTTTCAAAGATCGATCCAGATCATCATTTCGACGCGAATATGCATTGTTTTTTGTTTTCAATGCAGTCGGAATGATAATTTCACTTTCCTGTTTGTGGGTAAGTCACTACCTACTTGGTTTTGAAAGTGCATTAGCTGACAACATCAGTGCAAATGTCATCGGCCTCGTGCTTGGAACAATCTTTAGATTTTGGGGATACCACACTTGGGTTTTTCCAAATGATGTTTCTAGTGTCGAACAGAACAGTTAAAACTTTTTATTTGAGTTTGTGCCAACAGACATTAGAAAAATTCCAAACACTGCAGGCTTTAGATTTCTTAATTCAAGACGACCGCCATCAGAAGCAACTTGATTTCTAGCCCAAGCCAATCCCAGTCCAGTTCCACCAGTAGTGGCACCCTGCGTCATTAAAGTGCTTTCAATATCCTGCGAAATGCCGTCACCTTCGTCTTTGATTTCAATCAAGATCCAAGACTGAAAATCTCGGGCTGATATTTGAATCGGTCCAGCTCCGTGCTGTAGTGAATTTTCAATTAGAACCGATAAGACAAGTTCTTGAACTTCTGGAGTTCCCAGAGCCACCAGAGTTGGGTCACATTCAACCGAAATCTTTCGCCCAGACGCCAAAACTTTTGCTTGCCATCTATCTTTAACATTTGCCAGCAGTTCCGAAACATTTATTTCTGTTAGGTCTCGGTCCGTAGTTGATCTCCAGGTAGTCAAGAGGCCTTCAACTAATTTCACTAGGCGATCAACCTGTCCAAGAGCTGCAGTTGAATCTTCGTGAACGTTTGAATCTTTTGTGTCTTGAGATATTTGCTCCAAGCGAAGCGACAGTGCCGTAAGCGGTGAACGCAACTGATGCGAAACGTCAGCAGCTAGTGTGCGTTCAGCATCTAGGCGACGTTGCGCATCCGTTGCCGCGAGATAAAGATTGTTGATTGTTGTGTCCACTTCTGGCATGCCAGTTTCTTCTGGTGGAGAAATTGAACGACGAGTGGTGATCAGGTTAATCTGACTCAATAATGTTTCGAAAGGTCGAACCGTTGCTTTGGCTAGTACTTGCGAAACGAACACAACAAGCGTTGCGGTTAAGCCAACGATGGCTTGAATACCCCAACTAATTGGTGAGGAGTTAGTAATTAAGGTACCTGCGTTAGAACTTTGGAATGTATCTCGAAACCACAGGTTCACTACTACGGCCAACAAAATTACCCAAGGCAGGATTGCAACAATAAAGAACCTAAACAGTCTTTGTTGCATTACTAGGCCCGATCGAATCGAAACCCAAGTCCACGGACAGTGGAAATGTGTTCGCCATCTTCCCCAAGTTTTCGACGCAATGCAGACACATGCATGTCTAAATTCTTAGTCGATCCGGACCAATCCGTATTCCAAACATCGCGCAGAATTTGTTGGCGACTAATTACTCGCCCAGAGTTTCGCATAAGAAGTTCAAGCAATTGATATTCCGTTGAAGTTAGAGCTACCTCAATGTCATGGCACTTACAGGTTCGCGCTTCAGTGTTTAAAACGATTCCATTACCGATTAGTTCAGTTACATCTTGGCCTTCAACTCGTCGCATCAATGCGCGCAAGCGAGCTAACAGCTCTGAAGACTTAAATGGCTTCATGATGTAGTCATCAGCTCCGGCATCCAATCCGACAACTAAATCAAGTTCGGAAGTTCTAGCCGTAAGAATCAGAATTGGCATGTCTAACTTTTGCGCTCTTAGATTTCGACAAACATCGAGGCCATCCATGTTAGGTAATCCAAGGTCGAGCACAATCATGTCTGGCTTTGTGGATTTTGCTTTTTCGAGTGCGCTGACTCCATCGCCAACAAGTGCAACGGAATACCCGCCGCCTTGCAATGTGCGCACAAGTGGACCGGCGATCTCTAGATCATCCTCAGCTACCAAAATGCGCGTCACACTTCGCAGTTTAGTGTCCTAAGGCTGGCTAGGTCTTACCTGCAGTACATCACCTGAAGTAATCTCAATTGGCCCAGTTTCCGTATCAAGAAGTAACTCACCTGACTCCAAGACATTTACTGCTTTGCCCGTTACAACGGATTGAGATTGCCGCGTAACTGAAACTTGTGTACCAACAGTCGAGCTGACGGCCAAGTAAAGCGGTACCCACTCATTTGTGCCCAACTTAGTTACGGCTTCGAGTTGAACCAACAAGGCTGCAATCAAGGACTCGCGTGACGCATCGATATTGATAAGCGAAAGCGAGGTCGCGATTTGCGTTGGTAATTCATCAATTTGAAGATCGGTGTTTAGTCCGATTCCAATAACAACGTGCTCGCTTTGGCGTTGAACCAGGATTCCGCCGATTTTTTTAAGTTCTTCCGAATCGGTTTCAATCATCAAATCGTTTGGCCACTTCAACTTGGCGTTAGCACCCAAATTCTTTAGGACATTGTTTGCTGCAATTCCAACGAGAAGTGGGATTGCCGAAACTTCACAACTAAACAGTTTTATTGGGACAGCAACGCTAAGTGCAATACCGGCGCCAAAAGGACTTTGCCATTCGCGCTGTAAACGGCCTCGACCTTTTATTTGTTCATCAGCTGTAATTGCAAAAACCTCAGCGCTAGGTTTCTCAGATAACCGCTGAACTGCGAGGTCATTAGTTGATTCAACTTGGGCAAAGACCTTGATATCGAGCCATTTCGACGAAGTCTTGGCTAACTCACTTAATATGAGATCAGGATCAAGCGCTGGACGCCCGCGTTTCACATCTTTTATATCCACATCGCTAGGGTAGGCGAAGGACTAGTACGGAGGAACAAGTGAGCGCCGAAACAGCCAATAATGGGATCGACATCCATACAACTGCTGGAAAGATCGCAGATCTCGAACAGCGTCGTAATGATGCAGCTAATCGTCGCTCTGAGGCCGTAGACAAGCAGCATGCCCGCGGCAAGCTAACTGCAATGGAGCGAATCGAACGCCTATTGGATGAAGGCTCATTTCAGCAGATCGATGGCTTAGCTCGGCACCGCTCCCACAACTTTGGCATGGAAAAGTCTCGCCCTTATGGCGACGGCGTAATCACTGGTTATGGAACTATCGACGGTCGCCAGGTCTGTGTATTTGCTCAAGACTTCACAGTTTTTGGTGGCTCGCTTGGTGAAGTCTTCGGCGAAAAAATTTGCAAGGTAATGGACTTGGCGCTTAAGACTGGCGTACCAATGATTGGAATTAACGATTCCGGTGGTGCTCGAATTCAAGAAGGCGTCGTTTCGCTTGGTCTATATGGCGAAATCTTTAAGCGCAATGCACATGCCTCCGGTGTAATCCCACAGATTTCATTAGTGCTTGGACCATGTGCTGGTGGCGCGGTCTACTCCCCTGCTTTAACTGACTTCATCGTCATGGTTGATCAGACTTCCCACATGTTCATTACTGGACCAGAAGTTATCAAAACCGTTACTGGCGAAGAAGTTGCCTTCGAAGACTTAGGCGGCGCTCGCACTCACAACACCAAGTCTGGTGTGGCTCACTACATGGCATCGGACGAAGATGACGCACTTGAATATGTAAAGAACCTTTTGTCATTCCTACCAAGTAACAACATGGATGAAGTTCCATACTTGGACGTTGAAGTTGACTTAGAAATCTCCGAAGCAGATTTAATGCTCGACACGATCATTCCGGATTCTCCTAACCAGCCTTATGACATGCACAAGGTGATTGAAACCATTGTTGATGATGGTGAATTCCTGGAAACCCAGGCATTGTTCGCACCAAACATTATTTGTGGTTACGGCCGCGTTGAAGGTCGTCCTGTTGGTGTCGTGGCCAGCCAGCCAATGCAATTCGCTGGAACCCTGGACATCGACGCCAGCGAAAAGGCTGCTCGATTCGTACGAACCTGTGACTCATTCAATGTGCCAGTTATAACTTTGGTTGACGTTCCAGGATTCTTGCCTGGTACTGATCAAGAATGGCAAGGAATCATTCGCCGTGGTGCAAAGCTGCTTTATGCCTATGCCGAAGCAACTGTTCCATTGGTAACCATCATTACTCGCAAGGCTTACGGCGGCGCTTACGACGTTATGGGTTCAAAGCACTTAGGTGCAGACATTAACTTGGCATGGCCAAGTGCTCAGATTGCCGTTATGGGAGCGCAAGGCGCAGTCAACGTGCTTTACCGCAAGGAATTAGCTGACGCCAAAGATCCTGAGGCGGAGCGCGCAAAGCTGCTTCAAGAATATGATGACAAGTTTGCTAATCCATACATTGCCGCAGAACGCGGATACATCGACAGAGTAATTGTTCCAAGCGAAACTCGCGTAATGGTAATTCGCGCACTTCGCTCGTTGCGTGGCAAGCGTCAGATTTTGCCTCCTAAGAAGCATGGAAACATTCCACTGTGAGTCAGGAAATTCGCGTCGTACATGGTCAGCCAACAGATGAAGAGTTGGCTGCAGTACTCATGGTGATTACTGCGCAGGCAGCAGCTGCAAACTTAGCTAGCAAGCGCTCTCAGTTACGCCCTGAATGGAATGCTGCACACCGCGGTGTGCGTAAATCATTTGAGCATGGTGCCGGAACTTGGCGCCGTTCTGCACTTCCTCATCCGTACTAAATCGCAGAGTCAGTAGATCAATGTCTCGCACTGTATTACTTGCTTCAGCATCGACATCTCGCTATTCACTTTTGATAAACGCTGGCATCACACCGCTGGTTCAAGTTAGTCATGTAGACGAAGATGCGATTGCCGAAAAACTAAGTCCGATCAATACAGCAGATTTATGTGTTGCGTTAGCTACTGCAAAAGGTGAAGCGGTAGTGCAAGACATCACCATTACGGATAATCGAAATCTATTGGTCATCGCTGCTGATTCGATGCTGGAATTCGATGGCAAGTCTTTCGGCAAACCTGGCAGCCCAGATGTTGCAATCGATCGTTGGAAAGCAATGCGTGGCAAGTCTGGATACCTTCACACTGGGCACTGGGTTATGGATTTGGTCAGTGGCCAAGTTAGAAGCGGTGTTGCCGGTGCCAAAGTGGAATTTGCTGATATCTCAGATTCTGAAATCACGGCCTATGTAAATAGCGGTGAACCGCTTTCGGTAGCTGGAGGCTTCACTCACGAAGGTAAGTCCGCTGCGTTCATAACCAAAATGACTGGAGACAGTCCAGCGGTTGGCGGGATTTCCTTGGCGCTACTTCGAGAATTTGCCAAGGAAATGAGCATTGAGTGGACCGATCTTTGGGACTAATAGACTTAAGGGACCAAAGGCATTCGTAGGAGTTCAAGTGGCCACCAGTCGCAAGATTGAAAAAGTTCTGATCGCTAACCGTGGTGAAATTGCCATTCGCGTTGCACGCGCTTGTGCCGATTCCGGTATTGCCAGTGTTGCTGTTTACGCTGATCCTGACCGCGATGCCCAGCACGTAAAGGCTGCTGATGAAGCTTTCGCGCTTGGTGGTAGCAGTGCAGCTGAAAGCTACTTGGTAATTGAAAAACTTATCGATGCTGCGAAGAAGTCTGGTGCTAACGCAGTTCACCCTGGCTATGGATTCCTATCTGAAAATGCTGAATTCGCTCAAGCCGTAATTGATGCAGGATTGATTTGGATTGGTCCACCACCACAAGCCATTCGCGATTTGGGCGATAAAGTTTCCGCTCGTCACATTGCCTCACGTGCTGGTGCACCACAGGTACAAGGAACACCAGACCCAGTTAAGGACAGCAAAGAAGTTGTTGAGTTCGCAAAGAAGCATGGCCTGCCAATTGCTATCAAGGCTGCATTCGGTGGCGGCGGACGCGGACTTAAGGTTGCTCGCAACTTAGAAGAAATTCCAGAGTTATTTGATTCCGCAGTCCGCGAAGCGGTAGCTGCCTTTGGTCGTGGCGAATGTTTCGTTGAGCGTTATCTTGATAATCCTCGTCACGTTGAAACTCAGTGCCTAGCTGACGAACATGGAAACGTAGTAATCGTTTCAACTCGCGACTGCTCACTACAGCGTCGTCACCAAAAACTTGTTGAAGAAGCTCCAGCACCATTCTTGTCCCAAGCTCAAATTGATGAACTTTACAACTCCAGTAAGGCCATCATGAAGGAAGCGAAATATGTTGGTGCTGGAACTTGTGAATTCTTAATCGGCCTTGATGGCACGATTTCATTCCTAGAAGTGAATACCCGACTTCAGGTAGAACATCCAGTTTCCGAAGAGGTTGCTGGAATTGACTTAGTTCGCGAACAATTCCGAATCGCTCAAGGTGAAGCACTTGGCTATGGCGATCCTGAACTACGGGGACACTCAATTGAATTCCGTATTAATGGTGAAGATCCGGGTCGTGGCTTCTTGCCGGCTCCAGGTTCGCTAACTGTTTGGAATCCTCCAAGTGGCCCTGGTATTCGTCTTGATTCCGGCTTTACTAAGGGTGATGTAATCGGTGGCAACTTCGATTCACTTTTGGCCAAGCTGATTGTTACTGGTCGCGACCGCCAAGAAGCTCTTGAGCGTTCCCGCCGAGCGCTAGCTGAGTTTGAAATTGACGGCATTGCTACTGCACTAACTTTCCACCGTGCCGTCGTTAGTGATCCAGCATTCGCCCCAGCTGATGCTGCTACCCCATTTTCCGTTCACACCCGCTGGATTGAAACTGAATTTAACAACACAATTCCTGCATTCTCCGGTGGTGCAGGTGAACTTGCCGAACCAGAAGCTCGAAATCCAATCACTGTAGAAGTTAACGGTCGTCGCATCGAAGTCGTTCTACCGGGCGATATGTCGATTGGGTCTGGTGGCGGAGCTAAGAAGTCGGCTCGCAAGATTGGCAAGAAGTCTGGCGCTGCCGGTAGTGGCGACGCGGTTGTAGCTCCAATGCAGGGCACTATCGTCAAGATTGCAGTTACTGAGGGTCAAGAAGTTGCTCAAGGCGACCTAGTTGTAGTCCTAGAGGCCATGAAGATGGAACAGCCGCTAACAGCTCATAAGGCTGGAATTATTACTGGCCTTAACGCTGAAGTTGGAACCACAGTTCCAACTGGCACTGAGCTCATGGAGATCAAGTAAAACTTGATCAATACCCACTGAGATCAAGTAAAACTTAATTCAAGTTTTGCGTTTGGTGTAACTGCCTGGCTGCTTCAGCAATTGAGCCGGACAGTGACGGGTAAACCGTTATGGTTTGTGACATCTGATCAACGGTTAAGCGATTTTCAACTGCCAGTGCGATTGAAAAGATAAGTTCACTTGCCTTAGGTGCCACAACAACGCCGCCAACAATGACACCGGTGTCTGGGCGACAAAAAATCTTTACAAATCCTTCTGAGATACCCTGCATTTTTGCTCGAGCATTAGTTGCAAGTGGCAAATTAAATACATCAGCCGTCTCAGCACCTGAATCTACATCGGCCTGGCTAACGCCGACTGTGGCGATTTCTGGATCGGTAAAAACGTTGCTCGAAACTGTTTCTAGATTTAATGGGTGAACAGCATCCCCAAGTGCGTGCCACATAGCGATCCGACCCTGCATAGCTGCAACTGAAGCTAGCATCATTACGCCAGTGCAATCTCCTGCCGCATAAACTCCTCGAACGCTGGTTCGAGAAACTTTATCGACTTCAATAAACCCTGCATCGTTGGTCTTGATGCCAACTTTGGCCAACCCAATGTCTTCGGTATTTGGCAGTGAACCAACTGCCATTAAGCAATGCGAACCTGTGATTACTTCGCCCGATGACAATTCAACGGAAACTCCAGAATCTGTTCGAGTGACTTGAACTGCTCGACTTTGGGAAAGTACTTTCATGCCTCGTTTAGCAAATACATCTTGCACAACTCGAGCAGCATCCGAATCTTCACCCGGCAAAACTTGATCACGGGATGAAACTAAAGTCACCTGTGAACCCAGGGCTTGGTATGCGCCGGCAAATTCCGCACCCGTGACACCCGAGCCAACAACAATTAACTCTGAAGGTAATTCAGTAAATCCATAGAGTTGTTTCCAGTTAAGGATTCGCTCGCCATCAATAACCGCACTTGGCAACTCTCGAGGGCGGGCTCCAGTTGCCAGTAAAACAACCTCAGCCGTCAAAGTGACTTCTGTGCCATCCGTAAGCTTGGCGCTTACAGTACCAGCATCAATCACTTCTGCGGTTCCGGACAAGACCGTCACGCCTTGCGAAGTTAAACGCTGATGAATATCTGAACTTTGAGTTGCAGCCCATTTCTTTAACCTGGAATTAACGTCAGCAATGTCGATTGTGACATTTGTTGCATGCACACCAATAGCGGAACTTCCCTTGGTGTCTATCGCGGCTTCAGCTACGGCGATCAAGGCCTTGCTTGGCACAACATCGGTTAGCACTGCTGCGCCACCGATACCGTCGCGCTCAATCAAGGTAACATCAGCACCCAATTGCGAAGCAACAAGAGCTGCCTCGTAACCACCAGGGCCGCCGCCAATAATTACAACATTCGTCACAGATCTATTCTCTCGCAATTAAATGTTCGCGAAAACTTCCTTAACCATTTCAAGTGTTGTTCCTGGGTGCACAAATGCAAAGCGCCCCACTGTCTCGCCTTGCCAAGAAGTTGGCGTTACAAATGCAGTCTGGGATTCAATCAAACGGTCTTGCAGGTCTCGATAATCCTTTGCTTCCCAACCCTTTCGACGCCACAAAACTACGGAAAGTGAAGGCTCAATTACGAGTTCCAACTCATCGTGCGCCCTGATTAACTCCGCTACTTCGTTAGTAAGTGAAATTGAAGCTTCTACCGCGTCACTGTATGCCTTGGTTCCATTGACAACTACCGAGAACCACAACGGTAAGCCTCTGGCCCGTCGGGTCAAATGGTAAGCCAGGTCCGTTGGATTGATAAGCGAGTCATCTTCGTGCAAAACATCAAGGTAGGAAGCATCTTGGGTATGTACTGAAGCGGCCAATTTTGGATTCTTGTAAAGGATTGCGGCAACATCAAACGGCGAGAACCACCATTTATGTGGATCCATCGTGATGGAATCTGCATTCTCAATTCCGTTGAATTGACTACGTACCGAAGGAGCGAGCAATCCAGCGCCACCGTAAGCAGCGTCAACATGGAACCACATATCGTTTGCACGAGCCACTTCACTGATCCCAACTAGATCATCGATGATTCCGGCATTTGTTGTGCCAGCGGTAGCAACTACGCCAACTACGGGTGCGTCGTTCTCAGTTAATTGCGAAAGCGCCCGCTCTAAATCTGCTTTTGTCATAGCAAAGCCAGAAGTCTTAACTATGAGTGGTTCCACATCCAAAATTCCCAAGGAGTTACCAATTGAAGAATGTGCTTGTTCACTTAATGCAATTCTTACTGGCAACCTCTTGCCACCATGCAGGCGTTGTCGACCAGAATCACGAGCCACAGTAAGCGCAGCTAAGTTTGCGGCAGATCCCCCGGAAACAAATGTGCCACCAGCAGATTCTGGCAGGCCGGCAACATCCGACATCCAGCGCAAAACTTGGTTCTCGGCCGAAATAGCTCCAGCTGCTTCTAGCCATGAGATTCCTTGAATCGAAGCACACGAAACGATCATGTCGAATAACAATGCTGCCTTGGTAGGAGCCGTTGGAATAAATGCCATAAAGCGAGGGCTGTCGCCGGAAACGACAGTCCGTGAGATTACTTCGTCGTAGAGCTTGAGAACATCTGCTGCTGGATTGCCTTCGGGCTTTATCAATCCAGAGATGGCTTCTGCCAAAACCTTCGGATCACCAGGAAAATCAAGCGGTACTTCGGGCATCGAAAGTCGATCCCGCATGTACTCAAAAACTTGGTCAGTTAACTCAGAATCAAATTGATGCATTGAGTTCGGATTTGTTGCATTTGAACCAGACATTGAAACCACCAATGACTAGGTGCATGAACCGCCGATCTCACATTAGCCAGCAGGGTTTTCATGACCACCACTATGTTATCGGCTGGGCGACTAGAAAATATCTGGTGGGTTGTAACGGCCCCAAACTTCGCGCAAAGCATCGGCGACTTCGCCACCGCTTGCTTTTGCAGCCAAGGCTTCCTTCATTGGGTACATTACGTTTTCTGATGATTCAGCTGCTCGCTTTAAGGAATCAAGCGCACGAGTGACGTCTGCATTATTACGAGAATCTCTAATTGCTTGCAGACGAGCCACTTGCTGTTCCCCGATGGCCGGATCTACGCGAAGTGGTTCATATTTTTCTTCAACATCAATTGCGAACTTGTTGACGCCAACGACAGTTCGTTCGCCCTTATCGATTTGCAAGGCATAGTCATAAGCACTGGTTTCAATTTCGTTCTTTTGGAAACCAACTTCGATTGCCTTTGCAGCCCCGCCAAAGTCTTCTACCTTGCCCATCAGGCGCAGGATCTCTGCTTCTAACTCATCAGTCATAGCCTCAACAACGTAGGAGCCAGCAAATGGATCCACAGTGGCGGTTACATCTGTTTCGTAAGCCAGTACCTGTTGAGTGCGCAGTGCCAAACGGGCTGCCTTCTCAGTTGGGAGCGCAATTGCTTCATCAAATGAGTTGGTGTGAAGTGACTGAGTGCCACCTAGTACTGCGGCTAAGCCTTGAATTGCCACACGAACCAGATTCACTTCTGGTTGTTGAGCGGTTAATTGCACACCAGCAGTCTGGGTGTGGAAGCGAAGCATCTGGCTCTTTGGATTTGTAGCTTTGAATTCATCTTTCATGATTCGTGCCCAAATCCTGCGAGCGGCGCGGAACTTTGCAATCTCTTCCAAAATGGTGGTTCGGGAAACAAAGAAGAAAGCTAGACGTGGTGCAAAGTCATCGACGTTCATTCCAGCGTTGATAGCTGCTCTAACGTATTCGATGCCATTGGAAAGCGTGAACGCAATTTCTTGCGCAGGCGTAGCTCCAGCTTCACCCATGTGATATCCAGAAATTGAAATTGTGTTCCAGCGTGGGATTTCTTTCGCACAGTAGGCGAAGATATCTGTCGTCAGGCGTAATGATGCTGCAGGCGGATAAATGTAAGTTCCGCGGGAAATGTATTCCTTTAGAACATCGTTCTGGATTGTGCCATTAAGCGCAGTACCAGGAATTCCTTCACCTTCAGCAACCAACTGATACATCAGCAACAGAGTTGAGGCTGGTGAATTGATTGTCATCGAAGTTGAAACTTGATCTAACGGAATTCGATCAAACAAAATCTTCATGTCTTCGACAGTGTCGATAGCGACACCGACTTTGCCAACTTCGCCTTGGGCTAGTTGGTGATCCGAGTCGTAACCCATTTGGGTTGGTAAGTCGAAGGCAACGCTAAGGCCAGTTGTTCCAGCTGCTAGAAGTTGGTGGTATCGCTCGTTGGATTCTGCAGCAGTACCAAAGCCTGCGTATTGACGCATCGTCCAAGGACGTCCGGTGTACATGCTTGGATAAACACCGCGAGTGAATGGAAATTCACCCGGCTCGCCTAACTCAACCTTTGGATCCCAGCCATCGCGTGAAGCCGGTCCATAGACCGGATCAATAGGTAGCCCTGACTGTGTAATCCCCATGAGTAGAGATTAGTCCGATTTACGGCGACCGATTGTGCGTCCTAGCCAAACCAGCGGATCATACTTCTCATCAACAACGCGTTCCTTCATCGGAATGATCGCATTGTCAGTGATCTTGATGTGCTCTGGGCAGACTGCGGTACAGCACTTGGTGATGTTACACATACCAAGACCGTGCTCTTCTTGAGCTTCCCGCTTGCGATCAAGTTGATCAAGTGGGTGCATGTCTAGTTCAGCAAGGCGAATGAAGAAACGAGGTCCAGCAAATGCTTCCTTGTTTTCTTCGTGGTCGCGAATAACGTGGCAAGTGTCCTGACACAAGAAGCACTCAATGCACTTGCGGAACTCTTGGCTTCGCTGCACGTCGACCTGTTCCATGCGGTATTCGCCTGGCTTTAGGTTGTCAGGTCCCTTGAATGCTGGGATCTCACGAGCCTTCTTGTAGTTGAAGGAAACGTCAGCGACAAGATCCTTGATAACTGGGAATGCACGAAGTGGAGTTACGGTGATCTCTTCGTCTTCAGCAAAAGTATTCATGCGAGTCATGCACATAAGACTTGGCTTGCCGTTGATTTCAGCGCTGCATGAACCACACTTGCCAGCCTTGCAGTTCCAACGAACAGCTAGGTCTGGTGCATCTGTGGCCTGTAGGCGGTGGATGACGTCAAGTACAACTTCGCCTTCGCCAACTTCAACTTTGTGTTCTTCAAGCTGACCGGCTTCGCTGTTACCGCGCCAGATTCGCATCGATGCTAAGTAACCCATTAGTTGCCTCCCATTCCAAGCTGCGCCAGTTCTTCAGGCAGCAGGTACTTCTTCAATTCTTCGCCGTCAAATAGTTCAGCCAGTTCTTTTGGCATTGGCGGTAGGGTCTGGCGCTCAGTGCTTACCTTTGAACCATCCCATGACGTAATGACGTGAATTGCGCGCCACTTTGGATCCATAGTTGGGAAGTCATCGCGAGTGTGACCACCGCGTGATTCTTCACGTTCCATGGCGGACTTGGCGACAGCTTCACTGACAAGCAGCATGTTCATTAGGTCAAGCGCAATATGCCAACCTGGATTGAACTTTGTATCACCTGAAACGCTTACATGCTTTGCGCGCTCCTTCATAACCTCAAGCTTTTCAATCGCTTCTCGCATTTCTGCGCCGACGCGAATGATGCCAACAAGGTCATTCATCATCTGTTGTAGTTCGTAATGAACTGCGTAAGCATTTTCCTTGCTGTCGCCCTTGAATGGGGCAAGTGCTGAAGCTAATGCGCGATCGATTTCAGCCTGTTCCAACTTTGGCTTGGAGCCAAGAGCACTTACGTACTCACTTGCACCAACACCAGCGCGACGACCGAATACCAAAAGGTCAGATAGTGAGTTACCACCTAGACGGTTTGAACCATGCATACCGCCAGCAACTTCACCAGCAGCAAACAGACCAGGTACGCCAGTTGCAGCGCCCGTGTCTGGATCAACCTGAACGCCACCCATTACGTAGTGACAGGTTGGTCCAACTTCCATGGCTTGCTTTGTGATGTCCACGTCAGCAAGTTCCTTGAACTGATGCCACATGGACGGTAGGCGTGCCTTGATTACCTCTGGGGCTAGACGAGTTGAAACATCTAGGAATACGCCACCATGCGGGGAACCACGACCGGCTTTAACTTCAGAGTTAATTGCACGAGCAACTTCATCGCGAGGTAGAAGTTCTGGCGGACGACGATTGTTGTCTGGATCGGTGTACCAACGATCGGCTTCCTCTTCAGTGTCTGCGTACTGCTTCGCAAACACAGGTGGAATGTAATCGAACATGAAGCGGCGGCCTTCAGAGTTACGAAGAACACCACCGTCACCACGAACTGATTCAGTAACCAAGATGCCTTTAACGCTAAGTGGCCAAACCATGCCGGTTGGATGGAACTGAATGAATTCCATGTGCATTAGGTTTCCGCCAGCCTTTAGAGCTAATGCGTGACCGTCGCCAGTGCCTTCCCATGAATTGGAAGTCACCTTGAAAGACTTACCGATACCACCGGTTGCTAGTACAACAGCTGGGGCTTCGAATACAACGAACTCACCTGACTCACGCCAGTAACCAAGTACGCCAGAAACCTTGCCATCTGTCTTAAGAATTTCAGTGATGGTTAGTTCTGCAAAAACCTTGATGCGCGATTCGTAATCGCCAGTTTCAGCGAAGTCTTCCTGCTGCAATGAAACAATCTTTTGCTGCATGGTACGAATCAATTCCAAGCCAGTGCGGTCACCAACGTGAGCTAGGCGTGGGTATTCGTGGCCACCGAAGTTACGTTGGCTGATCTTTCCTTCTGGCGTGCGATCGAAAAGTGCACCATAAGTTTCAAGTTCCCAAACGCGATCTGGAGATTCCTTGGCATGCAGTTCTGCCATACGCCAGTTGTTCTGGAACTTACCGCCACGCATTGTGTCGCGGAAGTGAACCATCCAGTTGTCTTTGCTGTTTACGTTACCCATGCTGGCGGCAATGCCACCTTCAGCCATAACGGTGTGTGCTTTACCAAACAAGGACTTACAGATGATTGCAGTACGCAGACCACTTGCACGTGCCTCGATAGCAGCGCGAAGTCCTGCGCCACCGGCACCGATGATTACAACGTCGTATTCGTGACGCTCAAATTCAGCCATGAGTGTTCAAGTCCCCTTAGAAGAAGTAGATGTTTGTGATTTGGCCTGTTGCGACACTGCGTACGTACAGGTCACACAGAGCAACGCCAATCAGCGAAACCCAGGCAAACTTTGGATGATGTGGATTTAGATTTGAAACGAAGGTCCAAGCCTTGTAACGGAATGGATGCTTGCTGAAGTGCTTCAAGCGTCCACCAATTGCGTGACGGCAAGAGTGGCAAGACAGCGAATACATCCAAAGGAAAGTTGCGTTAGCTACTAGAACTAAAGTTCCAACGCTCATTCCAAAGCCGCCATCTTTTCCATGGAATGCCAAGATCGCATCGTAAGTCAAAATGACGTTGAAGATTAGGCCAGCGAAGAAGAAGTAGCGGTGTGAATTCTGAAGTAACAAAGGCTGACGAGTTTCACCTGTGTAAGTTTTGTGTGGTTCAGCTACTGAACAAGCAGGTGGTGACATCCAAAACGCACGGTAGTAAGTCTTGCGGTAGTAGTAGCAAGTCAAACGGAAACCAAGTGGGAAAACCAAAATCAAAAGTGCTGGTGACAATGTCCACCAATCACCGAACGGTGTACCAAAAATGGCTGCTTCTGGTGGACACGATGTTGCAAGACATGGTGAGTAGAACGGTGACACTAAGTGGTCAACGTAGTAGTACGCATTTTCAAATGCACGCCATGTTGAATATGCAATGAATGACAAAAGAACAATGACAGAAATTAGTGGCTCTACCCACCATTTGTCAGTTCGTAAATGTCTAAATGCGATTTTTGCACGTCCCGGCGCCGAGACACCATTTTCCATTGATTTAACAGCCATAGCCAGAAGTTTAGGGTCTAGGGCTCACGCCTGCAGTGGTGCCTAGGAAAATCCGCTGTGATGTACCGCACACCACAAATGCCCGAATTCTCGGACCGAATCTAGCGGTACAAAGCCAGCTCTAGATCCGAAACTTCGCCCGCTATATCCATGGCACCGGCAGCCTCGAGTTCCTCGCGATCGCCGTACCCGTAAAGCACTCCGATCCCAGGAATTCCATGCTCTTTGGCGCCCAGGATGTCGTGCTCACGGTCCCCGATCATTACTACGGAGGTACCGTCACACATTTTCAATTCCGCCAGAGCGTGCTCGATGACCAGGGCTTTGGTGCCGCGAAGCTCGCCAGTTTCATCCGAACCTGCAATCACATCGAAGTGGTGGTCCAAATTGAAGTGGCGCAAAATCGTTAAGGCTGCATAATCAACTTTTGAAGTGGCAACTGCCAAGCGTTTTCCATCGTCATTCAGCTTCTTAAGCAGCTCTGGAATTCCCGGGTAAACCGAATTCTCATAAGCGCCGGTTTCGTTGTAGTACTCGCGATACAAGCGCACGGCTTCAGGAGTGTCAGACTCTGGCATCCCTGCATAGTCCTGAAACGAAGTCCAAAGCGGTGGACCTAGGTACTTCTTTAATTCAGCTTCATTTGGTTTTGGGTAACCCATTTTTTCCAGGGTGTATAAAACTCCGTTACCAACACCAAGTCCACTGTCAGTTAATGTGCCGTCAAGATCGAAAAGAACAACATCCCAACTCATGGATGAACGAATCCGAGTTTGTCGTGAACATCAGCCAAAGTTTTTGATGCGATCTCTCGAGCGCGAGTTGAACTCTTTCGCATTAAGTTCTCTAGTTCTGCAGGGTCTGTCATATACGAATCAACTTTGGCCTGTAGCGGTTCAACAAAACTCAATACGGCTGCAGCTGTTTCTTTCTTAAGGTCGCCATACATCCGACCTTCAAAGCCTTTTACTAATTCAGGAATTGCTGTTCCGGTGTAAGCCGACATGATCGTCAACAAGTTTGAAACTCCGGCTTTGTTAACTGGGTCAAAAGCAACCACTGAATCGGAATCCGTTACTGCAGACTTAATTTTCTTCTCAGTGGTCTTTAACGGATCTAATAAATTGATGCATCCTGATGGCGAGGACTTACTCATTTTTGCTGTTGGATCTTGCAAGTCTTGAATCTTGGCAGTGCCCTTGACGATGTGTGCTTCTGGAACTGTGAAAGTCTCACCAAAGCGGCCGTTGAATCTAATTGCAAGATCGCGAGTTAGTTCTAGATGCTGACGCTGATCTTCACCAACTGGAACTGCATTTGCTTGATAAAGCAAGATGTCAGCTGCTTGCAAGATTGGATAAGTTAACAATCCAACGCTTGCGGTTGCTGCGCCACCTTTTGCAGACTTGTCCTTGAACTGAGTCATTCGGTTTGCTTCACCTAAACCAGTGATCGAAGACATAACCCACATCAACTGTGCGTGCTCTGGCACATGACTCTGAACAATCAAAGTTGATTTATTTGGATCAATTCCAAGTGCTAATAGTTGTGCATAAGACAGAAGCGTTCGGTTCCGAAGCGTCTTTGGATCCTGTTCAACAGTGATGGCATGCATGTCTGCAATGAAATAAACACAGTCATGGGTCTCTTGCATAGCGACCCAATTTTGTAGCGCGCCTAAATGGTTACCGACATGGAAACTGTCAGATGTTGGCTGGATGCCTGATAAAACGCGCGGTGTCATTCCCCTATTGTGGCAGAACGAACTACGCGAATTCGGGACACCCTTCGGCCGTCCATTTCCAGCACTGACATTGTTCCTGCTTCAATCACAATCTCGTCGCCAACCATAGGGATTCGACCAAGCTGAGCCGCCATGAATCCGGCTGCAGTGTCATATGGTCCCTCTGGCAGCTCCATCAGAGTTTCCTCAAGGAAATCGTCAAGGTTAAGCAGGCCATCCACCACAACGTCTTTGCCTGGAGGAATCACACCTTCAGAGGCATCGGTGTCATACTCATCGCGAA
Source organism: Candidatus Nanopelagicales bacterium (assembly GCA_030157865.1). Taxonomy (GTDB): domain Bacteria; phylum Actinomycetota; class Actinomycetes; order S36-B12; family UBA5976; genus UBA5976. Next base: position 27,849 of record JAOATY010000038.1, read on the forward strand.
TATCACCAATAAGTTCTTCAACAAGATCTTCCATAGTGATGATTCCAGCGGTGCCACCGTACTCATCTACAACAATTGCCATGTGAGCATTTGTGGCTCGCATATCCGTAAGTGCTGGAATTACTCTCTTAGTTCCCGGCAAACGTGCAACATCGCGAACCAAGTCACCAACGCGAATGGAACGTTCGCGAATTTCTGGATCAAGTAAGTCTCGGACGTGCACGAAGCCAAGTACGTCATCTTCTGAATCATCAGAAACTGGGTAACGCGAGTGCGGCTTGTCGGCAACAATCTTTACTGCTTTGAAAACTGGTAAGTCAGCATCAAGAAAAGCAACTTCAGTTCGAGGAATCATAATCTCGCGAATCTCTCGATCACCTGCTTCAAATACGTCATCAATTAGTTCGCGTTCGGCATGCGTTAAATCTTCGTGCATAGCAACCATGCCACGAAGTTCTTCACCTGAAATTTGTTCTTTACCTGCTCTTGGATCGCCACCAAGAATTCGAAGTAGTGCATCGGAAGATTTAGATAGCAACCAAATAAAAGGCGAAGTAATTCTGGCGATGAAATCAACTGGGGTTACAAGTAGCAGTGCATATCTTTCAGCATGCTGAATTGCCAATCGCTTTGGAGTTAGCTCGCCAACCACTAGTGAAAGGTAAGCAATTAAAACAGTGGCTGAAATAAACGCCAGAGTTTCGGCCGCACTTGCGCTGAGTCCCCAACCAACCAAAGTTGGTGAGAAAACTGGCACGATTCGGGATGCGCCATAGCCTGCCGAAAGGAATCCAGCCAAGGTAACGCCAACCTGAACTGCGCCCAAAAATCGATTAGGGTTCAGCATCAATTTTTCAAGTCTGCGACCTCGGCGTCCACTCCCCGCAAGTTTTTTAACCTGGCTGTCGCGAAGAGTGATTAACGCGGTTTCTGCTGCAGCAAAAACGCCACCAACAATGGTGAAGAGCAGAACAATTGCCATCGTCTGCCAAAAAATCCCCATGGGGACAGTCTATAAGTTAAATTTCGCCGTAACTGGGGCGTGATCGCTCCATCGCTGCGCATAACTTTCGGCTCTGCCGACCACAATCTCTTTGCAATGTGGTGCAAGTGCAGAATTCGCAACGTGATAATCGATTCTCCAACCAGCATTGTTATCAAATGCTTGACCACGCCAAGACCACCAGGTGTAAGGGCCTTCAACTTCTCCAGCGTGCTTGCGACCTAAGTCAACGACGCCAACTTTGTCGAACCATTTGTCGAAGTAAGCACGCTCTTCTGGAAGGAAACCAGCTTTTGTTAAGTTGCCTTTCCAATTCTTAATGTCAAGTTCGCGGTGACCAACATTGAAGTCGCCGGAAGCTAGGAATAGTTCATCGGCTTTTTGCGCAGCTTGAAACTTCTTGGTCATGGCTTCCAAGAAGCGATACTTCTCTTGCTGAACCGGTTTTTCCGCATCACCGGAGTGAACATAAACCGAGGCAACAGTCATCGGACCTTTTTTGGTTTCGATTTCTGCTTGAACCCAACGACCGGTATCTGCAAATTCTTTAGGCCCAACGCCAGTTTTGATTTTGCTTAATTTTTTCGTGCTTAGGATTGCAACACCAGCATGACCAAGACGAGCACTTGAATCATGTGCAACATGCAGATCTGATAATCCGGCGGAAGCTAATACTTCATGTAGTTGATCGGTTGTTGCGCGAACTTCTTGCAGACAAACTACATCCGCGTTTCCAGCATCAAGCTGACTCTTGATCCAGTCGAACCCACCACGTTTTAGCGCAGCGCGAACACCATTTGCATTTGCCGAAATTACGCCGAGCATGAATTAGGCCGACATGGCTTTCTGTAGATTTTCATTGATCGCAGCCAAGAACTCTTCGGTAGTTAGGTACGACTGTTCCTTGCTAATCAATAGCGCAAGGTCCTTAGTCATCTTTCCGCTCTCAACAGTTTCAATGCAGACGCGTTCTAGAGTCTCAGCAAACTTAGTTACTTCTGGTGTGCCATCAAGCTTGCCGCGATGTGCCAGACCTTGAGTCCAAGCAAAGATTGATGCAATTGGATTAGTGGAGGTTGGCTTTCCCTGTTGATGTTGGCGGTAGTGACGAGTCACTGTGCCATGAGCTGCTTCAGCTTCAACAGTCTTGCCATCTGGAGTCATCAAAACCGATGTCATAAGTCCAAGCGATCCGAAGCCCTGGGCCACGGTATCTGATTGCACGTCACCGTCGTAGTTCTTGCAAGCCCAGACGTAGCCACCTTCCCACTTAAGTGCAGAAGCAACCATGTCATCGATTAAGCGGTGTTCGTAAGTCAGACCAGCAGCATCGAACTCTGCTTTGAATTCCTTCTCGAATACTTCTTGGAATATGTCTTTGAACTGTCCGTCATAAGCCTTCAAGATCGTGTTCTTGGTTGAAAGGTAAACCGGGTAATTACGCGACAAGCCGTAACGAAGTGAGGCACGAGCAAACTCACGGATTGATTCATCCAAGTTGTACATACCCATTGCAACACCCGATGCTGGGAAATCAAAGATGTTCAATTCCATCGGTTCGCCGCCATCGGCAGGGGTAAAGGTCATTGTTAGTGAACCTGCACCTGGAATTTTGACGTCTGTTGCTTTGTACTGGTCACCAAAAGCGTGACGTCCAACGATGATTGGCTTAGTCCAACCAGGTACCAAACGTGGAATATTGCTGATGATGATTGGTTCGCGGAAGATTACGCCACCAAGAATGTTGCGGATAGTTCCGTTTGGAGACTTCCACATTTTCTTTAGACCAAACTCTTCTACGCGAGCTTCATCTGGCGTAATGGTTGCGCACTTGATTCCGACGCCATGCTTTTTGATTGCATTTGCAGCGTCAATCGTTACCTGATCATCCGTTGCATCACGATTTTCCATGCCCAAGTCGTAGTACTCGATGTTGACATCCAAGTAAGGCAAAATCAGTTGCTCTTTGATAAATGACCAGATGATTCGAGTCATCTCGTCGCCATCTAGATCGACAACAGTTCCTTGTACTTTAATTTTTGACATTTGATTTTCCTTAATGGATGTCTGGTGAAACTTAGAGTCCTGCTACGTCAGCTTGCTTTTCGCGAACGGCTTCGGATGCAGCCTTCAATTCAGCAAGTTCGGAATCAGTTAGCTTGGTTTCAACAACCTTCGTTACGCCGCCCTTACCAATTTGAGCTTCAACGCCAAGGTAAACACCTTCGATGCCGTATTCGCCATCAACCCAGGCACACACTGGCATAACTGCACCTGAATCTTCGATTACTGCTTTTGCCATTCGAGCTGCAGCTGCAGAAGGTGCGTAGTAAGCAGAACCTGTCTTTAGAAGTGCAACAACTTCAGCGCCACCGTTACGAGTGCGAACTACAAGTTCTTCGATCTTGTCTGCAGGCAATAGATCAGCAAGTGGCTTGCCATCTACTGTGCATCGTGATGGAACCGGAACCATGGTGTCGCCATGTGAACCAAGAGTTAGAGTCTGTACAGATGCAACTGGAACCTTAAGTTCTTCAGCAACAAAGTGAGTGAAGCGTGCAGTGTCTAGCATTCCTGCTTGGCCAAGTACGCGCTCCTTAGGGAATCCACTGGCAAGTTGAGTTAGTGCAGTCATTTCATCAAGTGGATTTGAAACCACAATGATGACTGCACTTGGTGCATGCTTTGCAATATTTTCAGCAACACCGCGAACAATCTTGGCGTTAGTTTCGATCAAGTCCATGCGGCTCATGCCCGGCTTGCGCGGAAGACCGGCAGTAATGATTACGACGTCAGAACCAGCGATAGCTTCGTAGCCACCACCATCAACAGTTGTGGTCTGGCCAACAATTTTGGTTTCAAATCCTTCAATCGAACGTGACTGATTCATATCAAGGGCTAAGCCTTCAGGCTTTCCTTCGAGGATGTCTGTTAAGACAACGGTGTCAACGATGTTGTATTCAGCAATACGTTGTGCAGTTGTTGATCCGTAGAAACCAGCACCTACGACGGTAACTTTGCCAGCCATGAGAAATTCCTTTGTGTGAAAGTATCTTGACGTCAAGACACTTTAATTCTACTCCCCTCGCGGATATCGCGCGTATCTGGATGTGGGCTGGCAGAACTTGGCAGATTTCTCAGTTACTGGGTCTTAGTTTTCTTTTTACCGCTGGCGAGAACTACGGCCGCACCCGTAATAGAAATGCCAAGCAATAGTTGCCACGTGATGTTTGTTGCAGCAGTTGGGAAAAGTACTTCCATCAAAATTGCTCCGGAAAGCTGACCCACAACCGAGGTCAAAGTAAACAAGAAAACACCAAGAGTTTTCGCCATGAAGGCAGCCGTCAATACGAACAGCACACCAAATGGTCCACCTAGCCAGAGCACCGGATTCTCCCAAGGCATCGGTGGAACATTAAAGCCCTGCGGACTAACCTGCTGCTTCACTAGGTAAACGACCACAAGCGTTATAAATCCAACGATGAAGTTAACCAGCGTTGCGGCAGCCGGTTGACCAGTTTGATTTGCAATCTGACCATTGAGAGCAGGCTGAGTTGCAACAAGCCCACCTGCTGCAAATGAAACTAATACTGCGCCAATTGCGAACTGGCCAGCTGAATCTTGCCCAAGAACAGAAACTAAAACCCCGACGATGCCCAAGATGGCTGCGCCAACTCGCGCAATAGTTACTGGTTGCTTTCCCGCTGGACCAATTCCTGCTTTATCAACTAATAGCGCAGCGGAGGTTTGTCCGGCAACTGCAGCGACGGTGAAGATTGCAACACCAATAACTTGAACCAAGCTGCTCTGACTGGCAACAAAGAATGCACCGGAAAGTCCGCCAAACAATTGCCAGCGCTTTAACTTACCTTCTCGCACTAAACTTGGAATGCTAACGAATCCTTGTCGAATCGGGCGACTAAAGATCATCATCAGCGCCAAGATGAAAAGTCCGGACGTGAAGTTGATTAGCGCGGTAATTAAAGCGTTCTCGGTATAGGTATTGAGTTCACTATTCACGGTTGATTGCGCAGTAATAATCACGGACGCAATAAACGTAATAACAATGTGTGAAATTTTTACTTTTTCTTGGGTGCTTGCAGACTGTGACATTTTTTACTTACTTCCCTGAGGTACTACAAGAGCCAAAATAAATAGAAACGTTCCTAGTGTTGCCAATACTGTTAGGTCTACTCGTCGTCGACGAATCTTAAGTAGCCCCGCTGCTGAATCTGATAACCGCAATCGCAATACAAATGCAAGTAACACACTTAAGGAAAGCAAGATTGCACCAAATCGAAAATCTACATAAACCACAACAATTAGTGATGCCAGAATTCCGAGATACACACTCAGGATTGGCCACTGCTGTTTAACGAATGTTTTCATAACTTGCCCATCTTGCCATTGATTAACGTTTCACTGTGGGACGCAGATAAATGCTTGTAATTAATGGAAGAAATGTCTAGTTCCCGTGAAATACATCGTGATGCCTGCTGCATTTGCTGCGGCTATTACTTCTTCATCGCGCACAGATCCACCAGGTTGAACGACCGCAGTAACACCCGCTTGCAATAGAACTTCTAATCCATCGGCAAATGGGAAAAATGCATCACTTGCTGCCACGCTATTTTTTGCGCGATCGGCACCAGCTCTAGAAACGGCAAGTCGTGCTGAGTCCACACGGTTTACTTGTCCCATGCCAATGCCAACTGCAGCTTGATCTTTAGCAAGCAAGATTCCATTTGATTTAACGCATCGCGATGCGCGCCAGGCAAATTCAAGGTCGGCCAGCATGCTCGAGTTTGCTGCAGTTCCTGAAACCAATTCCCAATTTGAAACTTCATCGCCAGAACTTTGGAATCGATCTTGTGACTGCAAAAGCATGCCACCCGATATCGGTCGCATTTCAGAATGGATTTGTTGACTTGGAGCGGAAACTTTGAGGATTCGAATACTTGCTTTTTCCATAAGAACGGTAAGTGCATCAGCATCGAAATCTGGAGCGACAATCACTTCGGTGAATACTTCAGAAACTGCCAAAGCCATTTCTTTCGTAACGGTTTGATTCGCGGCAATCACTCCGCCGAAAGCCGAAACCGGATCAGTTTCATTGGCTTTCTTATATGCATCAGCGATGTTCTTGTCGCTAGCTACGCCACATGGGTTGGCATGCTTAATAATTGCAACCGTTGGCGCTACGTGATCGTAGGCAGCACGATATGCAGCATCTGCATCAACAAAATTGTTGTAAGACATTTCTTTGCCATGAAGTTGTTCGGCCTGAGCGATTCCAGGATTGCCAAACTTTGCGACATACAGCGCAGCTTCTTGATGTGGATTTTCGCCGTATCTAAGTGTCTGAGCTCGTTCCCACACTCCACCAAACCAAGCCGGGAAACCAACTTGCGATGGATCGGCATCAGATAAAACTACGGATGCCAGCCAACTTGAAACAGCTACGTCATATTGAGCTACGTGTTGAAATGCCAAAGTCGCCAGAGCTACGCGTTGAGATTTTGTGAATCCGTCATTGTTAACCGCCGCGAGCACGCTTTCGTATGAAGCTGGATCAACAACTACGGCAACGTTGGCATGATTCTTGGCACTAGCACGAACCATGGCGGGTCCACCAATATCAATTTGCTCAATGCACTCTTCAATGCTGGCGCCGGAAGCCACAGTCTCGGCAAATGGGTAAAGGTTAACGACTACTAATTCGAAGGCTTCGATACCAAGTTCCGAAAGTTGAGCCACATGGTCAGGCTTACGCACATCAGCCAAAAGTCCGCCATGAATCTTTGGATGCAAAGTTTTCACACGACCATCTAGTGATTCTGGAAAACCTGTTACATCTTTAACTTCAGTTACCGGAATTCCAAGTGCCGCAATATTTGCTGCAGTACTTCCAGTTGAAACGATTTTTACGCCAGCGTTATGAAGTCCTTGTGCAAGCTCGGTCAACCCTGTTTTGTCATAGACGCTAATAAGTGCTCGAGTGATTTTTCGGGTTTGCGTCATTTCAGAGTCACTTTCCCTTGAGCAATATCGCTAACAGTTGCGACGAGCAGTTCTCGTTCTACTTCTTTAATTCTTTCGTGAAGTGATTCTTCGGTGTCACTTGGCTCAACTTTAACTCTGGCCTGGGCAATAACTTCACCGGTATCTACGCCTTTATCCACGAAGTGAATGGTGGAACCAGTTTCGGAAACACCAGCAGCCAGTGCATCACGAACTGCATGCGCACCCGGGAAATTAGGAAGGAGCGCTGGATGGGTGTTGATAATTTTTCCTTGATAAAAACGCAGCACGACTGGGCCAAGGATTTTCATAAAGCCCGCCGAAACTATTAGCGAAGGCTTTAGTCGGCTAATTTCAGTTGCTAAATTCTGATCCCACTTAACGCGATCTTCTAATAACGGAACGATTGAAACCGGAATACCCAATTCGCGAGCTCGATCACAGGCTGGAACCTCAGCATCAGTTACCAGTCCAACGATTTGAATTCCGATTTGATCCGCTTGTTTTGCCAAGGCGGTAAACAGCGTGCCAGTTCCTGAGGCCAATACAACTACGCGGAAATTCGGCACTGTTTAAGTCTATTTTGGAATTGACTCTCGATTAGACCAACAGTGCAGAAGTGACATTACTGTGCGCGGTAAAACAAGGGTTAACAATGCAGAAATCCCACAAACCGAGATAGCGGCAAATGCGACCTGGGATGGAACAGGTCCAACGAACTTCAAGTATCCGGTTCCTAATGACCCACTTGATGCGCTAGCTGCGATCCACACAAAGGCTGACAGCAAGCCAACTGAAACCAACAAAGTGACAACTTCACGCCAGCGCACTACAAAGGAAAGTGCAATCGCAACTGAGTCACCTTGTGCTGCCCAACGTTCCCGGGGCATCAAGAAATAGATAGCGATTCCGATAAGTATTGGAATCAAAATGAAATACGTTGCCAACGCTGCAGACTCGCTCGGCAAAATTGAAAGCAATGGGAATGCTGGCAATGCACCTGGGCTGGCGTTTTCCGGAGTTACTACTCCCCCACCCAACATGATTCCTGGTCCCAATAGATATGACATCGCCCAAACATTTACCGTCGGTAAATATCCAATGCCAAGCAATGTCATAAAGAATCCATCGATGAATCCTGGTGCCATCAAAGTTGTAACCGCGCGAACTTGTGCCCAATTCAAAACAAGTGAAACTGATGTGAGTAATGATCCGGCAACAAACAACATTCCGAATGAAATAACGGCAGGTCTGATTCCGTCCACAAACAATTTAGGAAGTGCGTCCGTCAGGATTGTGCGCGAAGGTGCATAAGAAACAACACAAGCTGTGGTTGCTGCAGCACTAACAAATAGTGAGTGGAAAATTGCCGAAAATACTCCGGTGTAAAGTTCGTTGGTAGAAGAGATCAATCCAATTAGTCCTGCAAGCAACGAATAGATAAGGCTGATTGAGATTGCGATGCGAACAAAATCAACTGCCGACTTAGGCTGTGCGCTCTTGAAGGCCCAGTGAGTTGCTTTCCACAAAATCAAAACGGGAACAACTAAGAAGCCCCAAGGTAAAACCCCGATGGTAGTTGTGCCGATTACCAACGGAACTAAATGCAGAACTTGCCATGCAATACCGGCGGCGCGCAGAACTTGGATCGTTGATTCACTTCCATGGGCTGCAAATAGCCAAGCAGCCATGATGAAACCCAAGGTAAATATGTAGCCAATGACTACAGCAACGCCGGCAGCAATCGCGCCCGCAATTAATGGCGGATAGTGATTGATGTGAGCTTCCGGAATCGGGCGACGCCATTGACGCTGTGGAGCACCACTTGGTCGCTTGCGAGGAAGTTCGTTAGTCACACTTAAAATCGTCCCAGTTCAACCTTAAAAAAGCTGATTCGACACGAATTAACGACTGGCTAGAACTTCTCTCACAAGTCTGGCTGCTTCGCTTGGAGTTTTTCCAACACGAACGCCGACTGCTTCAAGTGCGTCCTTCTTTGCTGCTGCAGTTCCTGATGAACCAGAAACAATCGCGCCAGCGTGACCCATGGTTTTTCCTTCAGGCGCAGTGAAGCCTGCAACGTATCCGATAACTGGCTTAGTCACATTGTCTTTAATGAATGCGGCTGCACGCTCTTCTGCGTCGCCACCAATTTCACCAATCATCACGATTACTTCTGTTTCAGGATCTGCTTCGAAAGCTGCAAGGCAATCGATGTGTGTAGTTCCAATAATTGGATCGCCACCGATACCTACGCAACTTGAAAAACCGAGATCTCTCAACTCGAACATCATTTGATAAGTCAAGGTTCCCGACTTGCTAACCAATCCGATGCGGCCCTTTTGGGTGATGTCACCTGGAATGATTCCAGCGTTGGAAAGTCCTGGGCTGATCAAGCCTGGGCAGTTAGGTCCAACTAGTCGAGTCTTGCCTGAGTTTTCCGCGTATTGGAAAAATGCTGCCGTGTCATGAACAGGGATACCTTCAGTAATCACTACACACAGTGGAATTGCTGCATCTACAGCTTCGATTACTGCAGCTTTTGCAAACTTAGGTGGAACGAAAACGACTGAAACATTTGCACCAGTTGCTGCCATTGCTTCGCCAACGTTGTTGAACACTGGAATGCCATCTACTTCTTGGCCACCCTTGCCAGGTGTTACGCCAGCGACAACGTTGGTGCCACTAGCCACCATACGACGAGTGTGCTTTGTGCCTTCAGAGCCAGTCATGCCCTGAACTAATACTTTGCTATCTGCATTCAGAAAAATTGCCATCAGAAGTCCTACTTACCTGCAGCTAGTTGGGCAACGCGACGAGCCGCATCATCCATGGTTTCAACACGTTCAATTAATGCAATGCCTGACTCATCAAGGATGCGACGACCTTCGACTGCATTGTTGCCATCAATTCGGCACACGATTGGCTTAGTAATTGGTTCGCCACGTTCAGCAAGCATTCCAACTGCCTGGACAATTCCGTTAGCAACTGCGTCGCAAGCTGTGATTCCACCGAATACGTTTACGAAAACTGCCTTCACTTCAGGGTCACCTAAAACAATGTCCAAACCATTAGCCATTACTTGAGCGCTAGCGCCACCACCAATGTCAAGGAAGTTTGCTGGCTTAACTCCACCAAACTCTTCACCAGCATAAGCAACAACGTCCAAGGTAGACATCACAAGACCGGCACCATTGCCGATGATGCCAACTTCACCTTGAAGCTTTACGTAGTTCAAATCGAATTCTTTAGCACGCAATTCAATTGGATCGGTTTGCGCGTTATCAATCAGAGCAAGGTGTGATTCATGACGGTACTGCGCATTGTCATCAAGTGAAACTTTGCCATCAAGGGCTAGTACTCGGCCGTCAGTGATCTTTGCAAGTGGATTAACTTCAACCAGAGTTGCGTCTTCTTCAACAAGTACTTTCCAAAGGCTCTGCAGCATTTCAATTACTTGTTCGCGAACTTCCGCTGGGAACTTTGCAGCGTCTGCGATCTCAGTTGCTTTTTCGAGTGTGCAACCTTCAAGTGCATCAACGCGAATCATTGCTAATGCGTCAGGGTTGTTTACTGCAACCTCTTCGATCTCAACGCCGCCTTCAACACTGGCCATCGCAAGGAATGTGCGATTGGTGCGATCAAGCAAAAATGAAACGTAATACTCTTCGGCAATGTCTGCAGCTTCAGCTACCAAAACTTTGTGGACGATGTGTCCCTTGATGTCGAGTCCAAGAATGTCTTGGGCACGATCCTTGGCGTCACTTGCGTTATCAGCAAGCTTTACACCGCCTGCTTTACCGCGGCCGCCAGTTTTGACCTGCGCCTTAACAACAACAGTCGTCCCGATGTCTGAAGCAACGGCTTGCGCTTCTTCAGGTGTGAAACAAACTTTGCCGGGTACTACGGCTACGCCATGCTTGGCGAACAATTCTTTGGCTTGGTATTCGTATAGATCCACGGTTTGCGGGTCACTCTCTCGCTAGCTTGTGACTCAACCTTAGCGAACGCTTGCGACACCGACGTTGGCGCTAACCCATTCGACTACGTCACCGATTGGTGTGCCTGGGGTGAACACATGTGCAACACCAGAATCCTGTAACTGGGTTACGTCATCAGTTGGAATTACGCCGCCGCCAAAGACCACAATGTCGGAAGCGCCCTTCGCCGCCAGTAGTTCGATAACTGCAGGGAACAAAGTTAGATGCGCGCCCGAAAGAATCGACATTCCGATTGCATCGGCATCTTCTTGGATCGCGGTTTGAACAATTTGTTCAGGCGTTTGGTGCAGTCCGGTGTAAATGACTTCAAACCCAGCATCACGCAGGGCTCGGGCAATAACCTTGGCGCCACGATCATGTCCATCTAAGCCAGGCTTAGCGATGACGATGCGGATTGGACTCATGCCTTATTCATACAGGCAAATTCAGGGTGCCCGCAATTTGCCACGAATTCATACAGCTCTAATCAGGGGTACCCGCAATTTGCCACTTTTTGTCCGAATTTCCCTAATTCGTTTGTGAATCCTCGGATAACCCCTGATTTAAAGGGTGGGTTATGTCACTTTTGCCCCTGACACCACATTTTCATTTCCCAAAGGGCCCGAAGTCAGGTAGAAAAGACTTATAACTTAAGCATTTTTCCTTCGATAGGGTCTAACCATGAGCTCAGCACCACGCGGTCGTCATCGCGCTGCTCGCCATGCTGCCCCGAAGAAGAAGGTTGTTTCTGGCAAGCACGTAGGTGCGCTGGTTGGCCTAGCGGGAATGAGTTCTGTGGTTGTGACCTCAGGATCTACCGTGGCTGGCGTAGTTCAGACCGGCGATACCAGCGTTTTGGAATACCCGGCTGCAACTATCACTGCTTCCGGACCTGAAGTTAACGACGCTTCAATTCAAACCAGCACTTCCCGAGCACAAGCTGCTAGCCGTTCTGAAGACCGACAGACTCTTGCCGAGGCTGAAGTTGTCGCTGCAGCCGCAACAGTTGATGATCCAACCAGTGACCCAAATGCGGTTATTGACACCACTCCAACAGTTTCAACTACGGAACGTAAATCTCTTCAAGCACTTGCTGCAACCACAGACCAATTAGATTCCTTGATTGCTCAAGCACAGGATCAAAAGAATCAGCAAGCTCAGATTTTGTTAAGTGAACAGCAGGCTGCTGCAAATGCAAAGGCCCAGGCTGAAGCAGAACAGCAAGCTGCATTGATTGAAGCCGAACGTCTTCGTCAGATCGGTGTTATCGCAGTTCCAATTCAGGCGAACTACACCTTAAGTGCTCGCTACGGTCAGCGCGGTGGAATCTGGTCTGCTGGTTGGCACACCGGTTTAGATTTCCGCGTTAAGAGTGGAACTTCAGTTGTAGCCGCAGCTAACGGAACCGTAATTGCCTCTGGTTGGGGCGGCGCTTATGGCTACCGCATCGAAGTTGATCACGGTAATGGTTACATCACCGCTTACAACCACTTATCAAAGATTGAAGTTACCGAAGGCAAAGTTGCTGCCGGTCAAGAAATTGGAAAATCCGGATCAACTGGAAATACCACAGGCCCACACTTGCACTTTGAAGTTACTAAAGATGGCGAATTCATGAATCCATCTTCTTGGCTTTGGGGTAAGTAAACCTAAAGTTTTTCAACTGGCGCGTAACGCAACAGTAAGCGCTTCTCTCCCGCACTCTTGAAATCAATCGTTGCTTCAGCTTTTTCATTCTGACCAACAACTGCTGTAACGGTTCCCATTCCAAACTTGTCATGCAAAACGCGGTCGCCAACTTCCAAAACCATTACCGGAGCTTCTCGCTTTTGCGGCTTTGAGTACCCAGATCCCGATAGTCCGAGCGGTCCTGGTTCTTCGCCTTGTCGATCAACAAGCTCAGCAGGAATTTCAGATAGGAATCTAGATTCTGGGTTGTAATTTGGCTGACCCCAAGTTGAGCGAGCTACAGCGCGGGAAAGGAACAGTCGCTTCATGGCACGTGTCATACCTACATATGCCAAGCGCCGTTCTTCTTCGAGTTCTGTGGCCGAACCTAAGGCCCGTTGGTGAGGGAAAACTCCGTCTTCCATTCCAGTCAAGAACACAACTGGGAATTCAAGACCCTTTGCAGTGTGCAAAGTCATCAAGGTAACAACTCCGCTATGCTCTTCACCAGTAGGAATCTGATCGGAGTCGGCTACTAACGAGACCCGCTCCAGGAAATTTGAAAGCGTGGCAACTTCATCTGATTCACTGTCCTCGGCAAACTGCTCTTCATATTCGCGAGTTACGTTTTCTAGTTCGGCGATATTCTCAACGCGAACTTCATCTTGCGGATCTTTACTGGCAGTTAATTCTTTAAGGTAGCCCGACGCTTCCATGGCCGCAGCCAAAATCGCACTCGGTCCAGCACCTGATTCATCTAGAGTTCGCAAGTTTCCAAGGAGACGATTGAATTCGTTGAGTGCAGTTGCTGACCGGGTTGGCAAAGTGTGAATTTCTGACAACCTATTTAATGCAGCACTGAAGGTAATTTTCTCGCGACGAGCAAAACCTTCAACTGCCTCTTCGGCTTTGTCGCCGATTCCACGACGCGGAGTATTAAGAATTCTGCGAACTGAAACATCATCTTCGGGATTAGAAACTGCACGCAAGTAAGCCAGTGCATCCTTAATTTCTTTGCGCTCGTAGAACCTGGTTCCACCAACCACCTTGTAAGGCACACCACGACGTATGAAAACTTCTTCAACGCTTCGCGATTGATTGTTGGTGCGATAGAAAACCGCTACATCTTTGTATTCGAATCCGTGATTGTCGATCAAGTCTGCAACGTTATTGACAATGAAATCGGCTTCATGATGTTCGTCATTAGCGGTGTAGATAACAATCTTTTCGCCGCTACCTTCAGCGGTCCAAAGACGCTTAGCCGGTCGGCCGGAATTTTTTTCAATAACTGAGTTAGCACTAGTCAGAATATTTTGAGTCGATCGATAGTTCTGTTCCAGAACAACTGTCTCGGCATTTGAATAATCGCGCTCGAATTCAACAATGTTTCGAATGTTCGCGCCGCGGAACGCGTAAATACTTTGATCTGCGTCACCCACTACACAAAGTTCAGCTGGAGCGATGCCGTCCTTGCCATTACCAACGAGTTCCCGAATCAAAACATATTGCGCATGGTTCGTATCTTGGTATTCATCAACCAAAACATGTCGGAATCGACGATGGTAGTGCTCAGCAACATCTGGAAATGCTTGAAGCAGTGCGACGGTGTGACCAATCAAATCATCGAAGTCAACAGCGCTAGCTAGCATCAATCGACGTTGATACTCGCCATATGCCTGAGCAACCGTTTGTTCTTGCGCAGTAACTGCCTTGCTAATGGCATCTTCATAATCAATGAGTTCGTTCTTTAAGTTACTGATTTGACCGAGCAAGTATTTCGGGCTGTATGACTTCGGATCGATACCTAAGTCTTTTGATACTAGGGACAGCATTCGAACTGAATCTTGCGTGTCATAAATCGTAAATGATGGCTTTAAGTTGAGGCGCTTGGCTTCATTACGCAGAATGCGGACGCAAGCCGAGTGAAAAGTTGAAACCCACATACTTCTGGCCTTGGGGCCAACCATGTGAGCCACACGTTCTTTCATTTCATTTGCGGCCTTATTGGTAAAAGTGATTGCCAAGATTTCCGTGGGAGCTGCATTTCGCTCTGCCATCAGATACGCGATTCGCCGAGTTAGCACTCGAGTTTTGCCGGAGCCTGCGCCTGCGACCACTAGTAATGGAGATCCTGAATGAACCACTGCTTGGCGTTGTGGTTCATTTAAATCATCCAAAAGTTGTGAAGGCACACCGACAGTCTACGTATGCACCCTGACATGGAATGTCGTGGCATAAAAGAAATAGAGTGGTCGTCGTGAGTAATGAATCTGTGGAACGAATTGAAATCCCTGAAGGCGTCACCCGAGCCCTCGTAGTAACTGCGCATCCTGATGACGTCGACTTTGGTGCCGGTGGAACTGTGATGGCTCTAATCAAAGCTGGAATTCAGGTCACATTCTGCATTTGCACCGATGGCGATGCCGGTGGGTTTGATGATGCAACAGATCGTTCGGAAATTCCTGCAATCCGCCGTGCTGAGCAGGTAGCTGCAGCAGCTGTTTATGGTGTCACTGATGTTCGTTTTCTTGGTTACAAGGATGGGTATCTAGAACCAAGTCACGATGTGCAGCGCGATATTGTTCGGGTAATGCGTCAGGTTAAACCACAGCTAGTTTTGACCCAGTCCCCCGAGCGAAACTGGGAACGCCTGCCAGCAAGTCACCCAGACCATATGGCCGCTGGTGAAGCCACATCACGTGCGCTTTATCCGGCAGTGCGGAATCCCTATGCCTACCCAGAATTGCGAACTAACGAAGGCTTGGAAGCCTGGACTGTCAATTGGCTCTGGCTACAAGGTCACACCGAACCAAATCACTGGGTTGATACAACCGAATTCTTTGCACGCAAAGTAACTGCGCTTGAAGCACACGCCAGCCAAACTTCTCACATGGAAGATCTAGAAGGAATGCTTCGCACTTGGGGTGAAATGCAAGCTCAGGCTGCTGGATTTGAAACAGGAAAGCTTGCTGAAGCTTTCCGCCAGATCAAACTTCCTGACTAAGAATTAAAGTGCGTAAGCAATAACGATATTTGTAAGCGTTAATGCACCGATGAGTGCCCAGTAAAGCTTTTGCTCTGCCTTGCGCTTACCAATTGAATACATTGCAATGACAGCGATCGCAACGATTAGCTTGATTGCGATCTTGGTGTGATCCACAACGTAATCACTATCTAGTGATCCCGATTCATGAAGTCCTACAAGTAAAACGCCAGTTAATAGCTGCGTGCTTGCGCCATGAAGCATTGCAACATTTACACCAAAGGTTTTCTTAGCAAGTTCTTTGAAGAAGCCGTAACCGATTGCAACAATTCCAACAAAGTGAAGTACTAAAAGAGCGGTGTAAACGAACTCCATAATCTATTCCCATTCAATAGTGCCCGGAGGCTTTGACGTTACATCCAACACTACGCGGTTAACTTCGCGAACTTCGTTAGTTATGCGATTAGAAATTTTTGCAAGTACGTCGTAAGGCAATCGCGTCCAGTCAGCCGTCATCGCGTCTTCACTTGAAACGGGGCGCAACACTATTGGATGGCCATAAGTTCTGCCATCGCCTTGCACGCCAACGCTACGAACATCGGCCAGTAAGACCACAGGGAACTGCCAAATCGAAGAATCCAAACCAGCCAGCGTGGTTTCTTCACGGACAATCGCATCAGCCGCGCGAAGGATATCTAAGCGCTCTTTACTGACTGCACCAACGATGCGAATGCCAAGTCCTGGGCCTGGGAATGGATGGCGCATAACCATCGCATCCGGAAGTCCGAGTTCTCGACCAACTGCACGAACTTCATCTTTGAATAGTTCCCGCAGTGGCTCACAAAGTTGGAATTCAATATCGTCAGGAAGACCACCAACGTTGTGATGACTCTTGATGGTGGCAGCGCCCGTTCCCCCACCGCTTTCAACTACGTCTGGATACAAGGTTCCCTGAACTAGGAAATCGATAGAAGCTCCAGATTCCCCAGCTTCAGTAATCAATTGCTTTTGCGCATCTTCAAAGACTCGAATAAAGATACGACCAATAATTTTTCGTTTAGTTTCCGGATCTGTAACATCAGCAAGTTCGCTTAAGAAGCGGTCAGCTGCATCAACGACGACAAGTCTGATACCAGTTGCAGCAACATAATCACGTTCGACTTGCTCGCGTTCGCCGGCACGAAGTAACCCGTGGTCAACGAAAACACAAGTTAGATTGTCGCCAACTGCTTTGTGCACCAATGCGGCAGCAACCGCTGAATCAACTCCACCAGACAATCCACAAATAACTTTGGAATCGCCAACTTGAGCTTTGATGCGGGCAACCTGTTCATCGACGATGCTTGCTGGTGTCCACGTTGGTTCAATTTTGGCAATGTCATACAAGAAATGTTCTAAAACTTTTTGCCCATGTTCTGAGTGCATAACCTCAGGATGGAATTGAACTCCAGCCAAGCTGCGAGATAAGTCTTCAAACGCAGCAACAGCCGCTCCTGCACTTGATGCGGTTACGGTAAATCCCGCTGGCGCTTCTTGAACGGAATCACCATGACTCATCCAAACATTTTGAACTTGTGGCAAGCCATCAAATAAGCAGCTACCGGAAACTGTTTTCAGTTCGGTCGATCCAAATTCAGACAAACCAGTTTGAGCAACCGTGCCGCCAAGGGTCGCTGCCATTGCCTGAAAGCCGTAACAAATTCCAAACACCGGAAGGTTTGCATCGAATAGTGCAGCATCAACTTGCGGCGCACCTTCGGCATAAACACTTGAAGGTCCACCCGAGAGCACAATTGCTAATGGATTTTTAGCCAACATTTCTTTGGCTGACATTGTGCTGGGAACGACTTCCGAATAAATCCGGGCTTCCCGAACTCTGCGAGCAATTAGTTGGGCATACTGCGCGCCAAAATCAACTACGAGTACCGGTCGGGCGTCAGTCACATCCTTAGCCTATTGGTAGTCAGGCGTTGCCTTACTTGGCACTGTAATTTCTTAGGGATGCTTAGCGAATTCTTAACCGTTTCAGAACTAGCAAGGATTTCCCAAGAAGTTTTGTCCACTGTTCTTCAGTTAGTCCAAACTTAGGACCGATTGAAATCCAGCGCTGTCGGGCAATCGTCTGCGGTTGGGTAAATCGAAGCAAACCCTCGATGCCATGTCGACGACCAAGTCCTGATTGACCCATTCCACCCATAGGAGCAGCAACAGAACCATATGCCGCAGCGAAACCTTCATTAATGTTTACCGAGCCTGACCTGAGCTGTTCGGCAATTCTTCGACCACTGCGAGGATTCGAAGTAATAACCGAAGCGGATAGTCCATAAATTGAGTCGTTGGCCAAGGAAATGGCTTCATCGACGTTCGAGAAAGGTTGAACATAAACGCAAGGTCCAAAAACTTCTTCTGTTGAAATCTTCATATCTCTTGTAACGCCAGTAAGAACCGTTGGCTCAAAGACATTCGGCCCAATGTCAGTGCGACGCGTTCCGCCAGTTTCAACTTTTGCACCTTGCGCTACCGCTGTTGTAATGGCTTCGGTGACTCGATTAGCCAAGGCATCTGTGGCAAGTGAGCCAACATCGTAACCCCAGCCAAGTTGAGCACCTAATTTTAATTCCTTAACTTTTGCTACAAAGGCGGCCAAGAACTTTTCATATATTGAATCGTGGATGTACATGCGTTCAATCGAGACACAAAGCTGTCCAGCAGATGTGAAGCAACCTCGAATGGCTACTTCGAGGAAAGTATCCAGGTTGGCGTCCGCGCAAACAATCATCGGATTCTTTCCACCGAGTTCCAAAGATGCTCCGATAAGTCTGGCTCCGGCTTGGGCAGCCACAATCTTTCCGGTGTTAGTGGATCCCGTGAAGCACACGTAATCCACTTCATCGATTAGTGCGGTTCCGGTTGTGTGACCATCACCGGTAACAATCGTTACCACTCCCTCAGGCAGCCCGGCCTGACGAAGTAAATTCAAGCCACGAATTGCAGACCAAGGTGTTTGATTATCTGGACGAACAACGACAGTGTTGCCAGCCAAGATTGCTGGGAGCGCATCGCAAATAGAAAGCACTAATGGGTAGTTCCAAGGCGAAATGATTCCAATTACACCTTTAGGCTGCGAATGCATATAAGTCTTCGTGAAGATTGGAAGCGTTCCTGCTCTACGTTTTGGAGCTAGTGCCCGCTTTCCAATTTTTGCGTAATGTGCAGTAATCATCGCTAAGCCAAAAACTTCATCAGCTGCGTGGAATCTAGATTTTCCAGTCTCAGCTTGAATTGCAGTTAGTAGCTCATCTTGATTTTCAATCAAAAGATTATGAAAGCGATCCAAAATCTTTACGCGATGTGAAATTTCGGTATTTGCCCAAGCACGTTGTGCGGTGCGTGCATCAGTTACTGCTTTAACTACGTCGGCTTTAGAAGATTTCGGAACTGAATCGATGGTTACACCTGGAAATGGACTAACTGGAGTGATCGATGAACCACTAGTAGCTACCAGGTTATGAAGTAACTGATCTTTTGAAGAACTGTGCACTATCTAAGCCTAGGAGCCTAATTGTGCGATTGCACCGTTAACGACAAACCAGTTGTGACTAATTAGGAGTTACAACAACTTCGCAGCGCTGGAATTCCTTCAGGTCTGAGTAACCACAGGTTGCCATCGCACGGCGAAGCGCGCCAATCATGTTCATGGTTCCATCAGCAGTGTGTGAAGGACCAGAAATGATTTCGCTCAAAGATCCAGTTGTTCCAAGATCTACAAGTTCACCACGTGGAAGCTCTAAGTGAGTTGCTTCAATTCCCCAGTGCTTACCGCGACCAGGTGCGTCTGTTGCGCGAGCAAATGTCGAGCCAACTACAACTGCGTCAGCACCTAATGCAATTGCCTTGGAAACATCGCCACTGCGACCCATTGAGCCATCAGCAATAACGGAAACGTATCGGCCGCCTGACTCATCTAGGTAATCACGACGAGCAGCAGCAACATCTGCAACCGCGCTTGCCATTGGTACGCGAACTCCAAGTACATCAAGTGTTGTGTGTGCAGCACCGCCGCCAAATCCAACGAGTACACCCGCAGCACCTGTGCGCATTAAATGCAATGCTGCTGTGTAAGTTGCACAGCCTCCAACAATGACTGGGACATCAAGCTGGTAAATGAATTCCTTCAGGTTTAGTGCTTCGCCACCATTGCTTACGTGCTCGGCACTAACTGTTGTTCCACGAATAACAAAGATGTCAACACCCGCGTCAACTACCTGCTTGGCGAATTGCGCCGTGCGTTGTGGGCTTAGTGAGCCAGCGACGGTGATTCCTGATGCTCGCATTTCTTGAATTCGAGCGGCAATCAATTCCGGTTGAATCGGCTTTGCGTAAATTTCCTGAAGCTTTGCAGTTGCACCTTTAGGGTCTAGCGCTGCAATGTCATTTAGCACACCAGTTGGATCTTCGTATCTGGTCCAGACACCTTCAAGATTCAGAATTGCCAAGCCGCCATTTTCGGAAAATGTAGCCGCTGTTGCAGGCGAAACTACTGAGTCCATTGGAGCGGCAATGATTGGGTGATCGAATGAATACGCGTCGATTTTCCAGCCAAGTGAAACTAGTTCATCATCACGAGTACGACGACTAGGTACTAATGAAACATCATCAAAGGAGTAAGCCGAACGAGCGCGCTTACTTCTTCCAATTTCCACGTCTGACATTTTTCTCCCCTATCGCACGTGGTAGTTAGGTGCTTCTACCGTTAGCTGGACATCGTGTGGATGGCTTTCTTTTAGACCTGCTGAAGTAATGCGGATTAGTCGGCCATTGTTCTTTAAGTCAGCAATTGTTGCTGCTCCGGCGTAACCCATCGAAGCGCGCAGGCCACCAATCAATTGGTGTGCAACACCGGCTAAATTGCCGCGATATGGTACCTGGCCTTCAATGCCTTCAGGAACTAACTTGTCTTCGGAAAGCACGTCATCTTGGAAGTAGCGATCCTTTGAATAAGACTTTGCATTGCCTCGAGATTGCATCGCACCAAGTGAACCCATGCCACGGTACTGCTTGAACTGTTTCCCATTAACGAACACCAATTGTCCTGGTGCTTCTTCACAACCGGCTAGTAGCGAGCCCAACATCACGGTGTCTGCGCCTGCAACAATTGCCTTGGCGATGTCACCGGAGTACTGCAAGCCACCATCACCAATTACCGGAACGCCTGCTGGTCCTGCTGCAAGTGAGGCTTCATAAATTGCAGTTACCTGCGGAACGCCAACGCCGGCTACAACGCGAGTGGTACAAATCGAGCCTGGGCCAACGCCAACTTTTACTGCGTCTGCGCCAGCGTCAATTAAAGCCTGAGCTCCACCGCGAGTTGCAACGTTGCCACCGATGACTTGAACGTTAACTGATTTCTTAATTCGAGAAACCATATCGAGAACAGCTTTTTGATGACCGTGTGCGGTGTCAACAATTACGACATCAACGCCGGCTTCAACTAATGCAAGTGCGCGGGTGTACGAATCTTCGCCAACACCAACGGCAGCACCAACCATTAATCGCCCTGCTGAATCTTTTGTTGCTAGCGGGTAACGATCGCTCTTTACGTAATCCTTAACGGTGATCAAACCAGTTAATCGACCTGATGAATCCACCAATGGAAGCTTTTCAATCTTGTTGATGCGCAATAACTCAAGCGCATCGTCACCATTCATTCCTGGTGTTCCAGTGATGAGTGGCATCTTTGTCATGACATCGCCAACTTTGCGATTCTTGTCATCTTCAAAACACATGTCGCGGTTCGTTACGATGCCAACCAAAATTCCTTGCGCATCGACAACAGGAACGCCGCTGATTCGGTAGTGCGCACAAAGTCGATCAACTTCAGCCAAAGTATCGGTTGCGCTGCAGGTAACTGGATTCGTGATCATGCCTGCTTCACTGCGCTTAACTAGATCGACTTGAGCAGCTTGATCTTCAATCGAAAGATTACGGTGCAGAATTCCTAGGCCACCTTGGCGAGCCATAGCTATTGCCATGCGTGCTTCGGTAACGGTATCCATGGCCGAAGACAGCAATGGAATTTTTAGCGAGATTTCACGAGTTAATTTTGAACTGGTATCTACTTCGCTTGGGATGACATCGCTTGCATCAGGCAACAAAAGCACATCGTCGTAAGTGAGTCCAAGCATCGCAAACTTGTCAGGAAGGCCCTGTGTCATGGAGTCCCCTTACTGAAGATGCGGATCTAACGATGCACCTAATAAAAGGTGAATTGCTTAAGGTTACCGCTTAACGGCCCGCGGCCAAAAAGCCCAAGGGCCTTGCTAACTAACGCCCAGAGGCTGCGGCAAGAGCAATAAGTGTGCTGGTGAAATCATGTGATTTAACGACACCTTCAGGCAGGTCTGATTGCCAACCAGGTCCCGCGGACATTAGCAATGGGGCTGGGCGCATCGGCTCTACAGCGTCCCAAATAGTTAGGTCAGCGGTTCCCTGGGATTGGGACCAAACCACGATTGCACTTGGGCCGATTTTCTTAGCCGCAGCTGCCAAGGCGTCCGCTGGCATTCGTGCCCCAAGGATTCGACTTGCAATGTTTTGTTCAGCAAGGCCGGCAGCAATTGCGAACATTGGAATTGTGTGAAGTTCATGTGGCGCGCAAGCAAGTAAAACGGGGCGAGCATTTTCTGGTTCAGTAATTGCGTTTGCACGATTGCGGAAAAGTCCAGTTATCGATTCGGCAATTAAGTGCTCTTGCTCAACACCTTCACCGGTTTGTTCCCATTTTTCACCCAGCGCTACTAGGACAGGAATCAATACGTTTTCCCAAGTCCAAACCACACCGTGACTTTCAAGTGAGTTTGAAATAATTTGATCGCAGCCGCTGGCATCCAAGGTTGATGCGGCGCGATTTAAGGACCGAATAATTGCCTTTGGGCTATCCAGAGCAATTACGTTGTTTACTTCTGCATCAGCATCTGTGACGACGTGCAACGCTGGAGCGGTGGTGGTTTCTGGTGCCAAGTTAGCTGGGATTACATCTTGAGCTAATGCGGTTTTTGCTGCCTCACTTGGCAACACACCATTAAGCATGAGCTTGCGCATCAAATCAATGCGAGCCACGTCAATTGCGGAGTATCTGCGGTGGGACCCAGCTACGTGAACACTTGGGCCAAGGCCATAGCGGCGATCCCAGGTTCGCAGGGTGGCTGGCGCAATTCCAATACGACGGGCCACGGCTGCAACGGTTAGGCCGATTTCGACCTTGGATGCGCTCTGTGACATGTCACTCATTCTTTCGCCACTTTCGGGATCCTGCACCTTGGGGGCCTAGAAATCCATTGAATAATGAGGATTTTGGGAGGAATCTCCGAAAACGCGCCAAAACTAATTCGATTAATTTGCTTGACCAACTTATGAAGCGGTTCTAGAGTGGGGGTATAACGCAACAACCTATCGGGAGGAACCAAATGGCTGATCTATCTAGATTGCCTGGTCCAAATGCAGACTTCTGGGATTGGCAGCTGCACTCAGCTTGCCGTGGCTTAGATTCAGATATTTTCTACCACCCAGATGGCGAACGTGGATCTGCTCGGGAACGTCGAGTATCAACTGCCAAAGCTATTTGTGCCGCATGTCCAGTCCTTGCGCAATGCCGTGAGCATGCGCTTAAGACTCGTGAACCATACGGAGTATGGGGCGGCATGAGCGAAGAAGATCGTGAAGCGCACTATGCACGTCAGGCTCGCGCAAACCGAATCACTTCTTAAGTTAAAGAATTAAATACAAAACCCCCGGACATTGTCCGGGGGTTTTGTATTTGGAA
>JAOATY010000038.1:51425-116722 GCA_030157865.1 Candidatus Nanopelagicales bacterium
TTAGTGCGTATGTCCGGCATGGCTATGGCCGTGGCCACCGCCATCTTCTGGAGCCTTTTCCTTCTTCTCAACAACAAGTGCTTCAGTAGTAAGCAACATGCCTGCGATTGAAGCTGCGTTCTCAAGTGCGGAGCGAGTTACCTTCACTGGATCGATAACGCCCTGTGCAACAAGATCGCCATACTCACCAGTTGCAGCATTGATGCCTTGACCTTGTCCAAGTTCGCGAACGCGGTCAACAACTACGTAACCTTCAAGTCCAGCATTCTCAGCAATCCAACGAAGTGGCTCTACGACACCGCGACGAACAATCTGAACACCAATTGCTTGATCGCCAGTTAGTCCTAGGTCGCCATTAAGCACTGCAGATGCGTGAATCAAAGCTGAGCCACCGCCAGAGACGATGCCTTCTTCGATTGCCGCACGTGTTGCAGATACTGCATCTTCAATGCGGTGCTTCTTTTCCTTAAGTTCAACTTCGGTGTGTGCGCCAACCTTGATAACGCAAACGCCACCGGAAAGCTTTGCCAAACGCTCGGATAGCTTTTCCTTATCCCAATCGGAATCAGAATTTTCAATCTCACGCTTGATCTGCGCAACACGATCATTAACTGCAGATGCTTCGCCGCCACCATCAACAATCGTGGTGTTGTCCTTAGTGGCAACAACGCGACGCGCAGTTCCCAAAACTTCTAGGCCAACCTGATCAATCTTTAGACCAATGTCTGCAGAGATAACTTGAGCGCCAGTAAGGATTGCGATGTCTTCCAAGATCGCCTTACGACGATCTCCGAAAGCTGGAGCCTTAATTGCCACGCTTGGGAAAGTTCCACGAATGCGGTTAACCACAAGAGTTGAAAGCGCTTCGCCATCAACATCTTCAGCAATGATTACAAGTGGCTTACTAGCGGCTGAAACCTTTTCCAAGATAGGAAGAAGTTCGGCAACGCTGGAAATCTTGCCCTGCACCAAAAGGATTGCTGGGTTTTCAATCACAGCTTCCATGCGATCTGCATCAGTTACGAAGTAAGGCGAGATGTAGCCCTTATCGAACTGCATACCTTCGGTGAATTCCAATTCCATTGCAGTGGTGCTGGACTCTTCAACTGAGATAACGCCATCTTTGCCAACCTTGTCGAAGGCTTCAGCGATCATGTCGCCAATTACCTTGTCGCGGGAGCTAATTGCGCCAACCTGTGAGATACCTTCTTTGCCATCTACTGGACGAGCCTGCTTTAGAAGTTCTTCCTTCATGGCTGCAACGGCTGCTTCGATACCGCGCTTAAGTTCTACTGGTGCGCCACCTGCGGCAACAACCTTTAGGCCTTCGCGTACGAAAGCTTGCGCAAGAACAGTTGCTGTAGTTGTTCCGTCACCGGCAACATCGTTTGTCTTGGTTGCAACTTCCTTGGCAAGTTGTGCGCCAAGGTTTTCGTATGAGTCTTCAAGTTCGATTTCGCGTGCAATGGTTACGCCATCGTTAGTGATGGTCGGAGCGCCCCATGCTTTGCTAATGACTACGTTGCGTCCCTTTGGTCCAAGGGTTACCTTCACTGCATCAGCAAGGGCATTAACGCCACGCTCTAATGCGCGACGAGCATCTTCGTCGAATTCAACGGTCTTTGCCATTTGTATTTCTCCAAAACTAATAGTTCAAAAAGTTGCTAACGCCCCGATGTAAACGATCGGGGCGTTAGCTTGAGGTTCTTATTTTTCGACGATTGCGAGAATGTCGCGTGCGCCAAGAAGTAGGTATTCAACACCGTCGTACTTAACTTCGGTGCCGCCGTACTTGGAGTAGATAACTAAGTCGCCGACTTTAACGTCAAGCGGAATACGCTTTTCGCCGTCTTCATCGAAACGACCTGGTCCTACTGCGACGACCTTGCCTTCTTGTGGCTTTTCCTTAGCGGTATCTGGGATTACCAAACCCGAAGCGGTGGTCTGCTCGGCTTCTAGTGACTGAACGAGGATGCGATCCTCAAGTGGCTTAATGTTGACCGACACGTCGTGTCTCCTGTTATTACTCGATTTGAATTAGCACCCGAGGCTTTAGAGTGCTAATCCAAATGTAAGCAGGTTTTGGCACTCGGTCAACTTGAGTGCCAGACCAGAGCCTCATCCGGCTCAGTAGGCCCAAACCATAGGAAATCCTCAGGTTCAGAGGCTTTGGCCGCGAAAATCGCCTGGATTTGGGCTTTAGCAATTGGGTTAGGAAGCGAAATCTGGCCAGTTTCAGAATCTGCAATTTCGGCAGTACATTCGGCCACCATAACTAGACGGCTATCGGAGCCAGCCACCTGCAAAATTTCAGCTTCCAAAACTTCTGGATCCGTTTCATCCCAAGATTGGGCCCAGCCATCAGTGACGGCATACCCGTTGGAGGCTGACAAGACTTTTGAATCTTTGAATTCGCTGACCTGAAGAACTGAAACCGGAATCCAAACGCGCATGGGTCCATTCTTGCCTATAGATAGGTAGGTGTCAGGATGTACCTATGGATGCAATCACACATGTTCCCGCCCCTTACAACGAGCCAATTGGCACATTTGCCCCAGGCACACCTGAACGTGCTGGCCTAGAACAAGGTCTTAAGGATCTTGTTGCTACCACTCACGAATTACCTAACGTAATTGGTGGCAAGAAAGTTATGGCATCTGGCGAAAAGATTGAAGTGCGAAGCCCACACGAGCACTCTCGCGTACTTGGCGTAACCGCCAACTCAACTCAGGCTGATGCCACCAGTGCAATTGCCGCAGCCAAAGCTGCAGCACCGATGTGGCGCGACCTTCCATTCGATGAGCGCGCTGCTGTTATCTTGCGCGCTGCTGATTTACTTTCTGGTCCTTGGCGCAACAAAGTTTTGGCTGCAACCGTTTGGGGTCAGTCCAAGACTGCATACCAAGCTGAAATTGATTCAACATGTGAGTTAATCGACTTCTGGCGCTTTAACGTTCACTTCGCACGCCAAATCTTGCAAGAACAACCAGTGTCGTCACCTGGAGTTTGGAATCGAACTGATCATCGTCCACTTGAAGGTTTCGTTTACGCAATCACACCGTTCAACTTCACTGCGATTGCGGGCAATCTTCCAACAGCTCCAGCCTTGATGGGTAACACCGTTATCTGGAAGCCATCCCCTACTCAGCAAGTCGCTGCATCGATCACGATGGATCTTTTGATGGCAGCTGGTTTACCGCCCGGTGTAATCAACATGGTTACTGGAGATGGCATTGCGGTATCGGATGTCGCACTTGCGGATCCAGATTTAGCTGGCATCCACTTCACCGGTTCAACACCTGTGTTCCAGCATCTATGGAAGACAGTTGGAAACAATATTTCTAACTACCGTTCCTACCCTCGTCTTGTTGGTGAAACCGGCGGCAAGGACTTCATCTTTGCTCACCCATCAGCTGAACATCGCACCCTAATCACTGCAATGATCCGTGGTGCCTTTGAATTCCAGGGACAGAAATGTTCAGCAGCATCACGTGCATACATTCCACGCAGTATTTGGAATGCAATCAAGGATGATTTCTTGGCCGAAGTTGAAGGTATCAAGCAAGGTCATGCATCTGACTTCAGCAACTTCATGACTGCAGTTATTGATGAGAAGGCGTTCAAGCGAGTTAGCGGTGCAATCGATCGCGCCCATGCTGACAAGTCAATCGAAGTTGCAGCCGGTGGAACTTATGACAGCAGTGAAGGTTGGTTTATTCGCCCAACAGTTTTGGTTGGATCTGATCCAACTGCTGAATTCTTTACTGACGAATACTTTGGACCAGTGCTTGCTGTTTATGTCTACGAGGACAACAACTGGCGCGATGCTTTGACGCAAATGGAAGGCATTGCAAAGTATGCACTGACCGGTGCAATCATTGCGCAAGATCGTGATGCCATCAATGAAATGTCACATGCGCTTCGATTCGCAGCAGGTAACTTCTATGTCAATGACAAGCCAACTGGCGCAGTAGTTGGTCAGCAGCCATTTGGTGGCGCTCGTGCATCTGGCACTAACGACAAAGCTGGTGCAGCACTTAACTTGCAGCGCTGGACGAGTGATCGCAGCATCAAGGAAACTATGGTTCCGGCGCAGCATTACTCATACCCATTTATGGGTTAGTCCTTGCCGGCAATCCTGATCACTGATGGCAACTGCGGCTTTTGTCAGCGCAGCGCTAAGAAACTTGCTGGGATTGTCCCAACGGGTTGGGTGAATGTTCCAAGTACTGAGCTGACTAATAACTATGGCTTAACTGAGGAAGAGCTAGAACATTCCGTTTGGCTAATTGAGAATCCAGATTCAGATCCAGTGCATTACAGCGGGGCTAAAGCCGTCGGAAAAGTTTTGCGAATTCGAGGTGGCCTCTGGGGCGCACTCGGTTGGCTGACTTTTATTCCGCCAACTTCTTGGATTGCGGCGGGCATGTATCGCGTAGTTGCAAACAATCGAAAGTTCTTTAGCCGCTTCGTTTAGTTGATGAACTTAGCTTCGGGCTTTAGTTCGATTTCAAACTTCGCTTTAACGCCCTTAACAATGTGCTCGGCAAGTTCAGAAATATCTGCACTGGTTGCATTGCCTCGATTTGTTATTGCCAAAGTGTGCTTACTTGATAGCGAAGCGCGACCATTCAAAGTAAATCCTTTACTGAAACCCGCCTGCTCTATCAACCAAGCAGCACTCACTTTGAATGAGCCATCTGGCTCAGGCCAATGCGGTGCGTTTTCTGGTACAACCGAAACTCTTGGATTCATAAAGAACGAACCAACACTCCAAGTGTCATGATCCGCTGAATCAAGCACCATACCTTTACCAGCACGAAGTTCTAAGACGGCTGCTTGCAAATCGGAAGTGCTAACTCGATCACCAAGTGCAACCTTAAGTTTTGCGGCGAGTTCGTTATAAGCAATCGGCGCGGACATCGTTCCAAGCGGTAATTGGAACGTGACACTCAAGATAACCCAAGTGTCAGGATTTGTTTTGAAAACTGAAGAGCGATACCCGAACTCGCAATCCGCTGCAAAAATTGTGTCAACAGATTTGGTCTTACGATTCCAGGCGCGAACCTGGGCAATAGTTTCACTCACACTTTGTCCGTAAGCGCCCACATTTTGGATTGGGGTTGCACCAACAGTTCCTGGGATGCCGGCTAGTCCTTCAATCCCAGTCCAACCATTGGCAACTGCGGTTGCTACGAAATCATTCCAGTTATGTCCAGCCGCCACAGTTACCCAAGCACCAGCGCAAGCCGATTCATCGTTAACAAAACCTTGCGACTCGATCTTGATTACGTCACCGTTGAAGTCATCGCTAACAATTACGTTGCTGCCGCCGCCAAGAATTAAAGCATCAGGATGAGCGGAAACTGCTTCGATTATTTCTGATTCAGACGTCGCGATTACTAGCGAGTTTGGCGTGCCACCAACGCGCAAAGTAGTCAGTTCCGCAAGGCTGCGCATCATGTTCCTATTGTGCTAGTCGCACAGTCGCTTTTGCTAAACCCAGAACTTTTGTTTCACCAAAGACGGCGCCAAGATCGATCTGAACGGTGCCGTCGTCATTAATCTGTGCAACTTTTCCGGTAAAGCTAACGATTGAACCCTCGGCAGTATTTGGCACAACAACTGGTCGCGTCATTCGAACTGAGTAGTCGATAACTGCAGTTGGATCGCCAACCCAATTCGTCACAACCTGAATCGCGCGTCCCATGGTCAGCATGCCGTGCGCAATTACATCTGGCAGTCCCACAGACTTAGCAAACTCTTCGTCCTGGTGAATTGGGTTTTGGTCACCGGAAGCATTTGCGTAAGCAACTAGGTCAGCGCGAGTGAATGCTAAATCTAAAGCGGGAAGTTCCATGCCGACGGAAACATCGGAAAGTTTAATTGTCATGCTTCAGGTCCTCGCACAACTATTTTTGACCAGCCCGTTACAACTAGTTCGTCACCGGAGTAAACATCCGTTTTGAAGGTTGCGATTTCATTTGTGCCAAGTGGCTTGATCTCTTCAACTGAGGCACTAACTGTTAGCTCGTCGCCAACGCGAATTGGGCGAAGGTACTCGAACTTCTGATCGCTATGAACCAAGCGTGCATAATCTAGCTGCAGCGCTGGGTCATGGAATGCCGTATCCATAGCATTCATAGTTACAACGATTGGAAAAGTTGGTGGCGCAACGGTCCCGTCTGCATATGCAGGGTTTGTTTCACCTAGTGCTTTAACAAATGCAGAAATGTTTTCTGAAGTCACCAAGTAAGGCTTTGAAGGTGGATAGACATGACCAATCATGTCGTGGTTCATGCCCATGGGATTCCCCTAAACAATCAACGTACGTTTGAAAACAAACGTTAACTAATTAACGGGTTTCCTTGTGTACGGTGTGCTTGTTGCACTTAGGGCAATGCTTCTTGATCTCTAGGCGATCAGGATCGTTACGACGATTCTTGCGTGAGATGTAGTTGCGGTCTTTGCAGTCTTCGCATGCCAAAGTGATCTTTGGACGAACGTCGTTACGTGCCATGGTCTTGCCTTTCGTTTGAGCAGCTACACATGGTGTGTAACTGGTCTTGCCTTTTTAGTACCGAGGGCCGGACTTGAACCGGCGACACAGCGATTATGAGCCGCTTGCTCTACCAAGCTGAGCTACCCCGGCTTAAAACCGTGCGTAAACACGGCCTTCGAGCCCCCTGTCAGAATCGAACTGACGACCTCTTCCTTACCAAGGAAGTGCGCTACCACTGTGCCAAGGGGGCCAGTCTTTTCTTCTAGAAACGCATTTCTGCGCCCCGTTAGCGTATCGAATACCTGCCGTTACAGGGAAATTGAGCCTAAATGGCACCGATTAGGGGCTAACTGCAAAATCTTGGCATAGCTATTTTCCGCATGAATACTACGATTATTAAAACCCTAGGAAATCGGGAGAAATTAATGTCAACTTCAGCGGAAAATTTGAGCGTCTCGGTCCAAGACCAGGACGATCAATTGGGCATTTTGCAGCGCCGCCGGATCGAGGCAAACATCATCTCGCCGATTTACCAAATCATGAAGCGTGAGTTGGGTCAGGAACGCGCCTCCGAAATCATTCGGGAAGCGATCACTGAGGATGCACACAAAGCTGGTGCGCGGTTCGCAGCCAATGAACCAAATGGCGCAAACCTATTAACTTTTATCGCAATCCAAGATCTTTGGAAAAAAGATGATGCGTTGGTCACTGAAGTCGTTGAGGAATCCGAAGAGGTTTACACCTACGAAGTGAAGCGCTGCGCGTACGCCGAAATGTACAAAGAAATGGGATTGGCCGAGATTGGCAACCTGCTTTCATGCACTCGCGATTTTGAATTCATTGTTGGCTACGATCCAACAATCGAAATCACTCGGACTAAAACCATCATGGGTGGCGATTCACATTGCGATTTCCATTACGTCCGTAAAGCCCAGGCATGACAACTCCACTAATCAACTCTGCTCGACTCTGGAAATCTCTTGAGGAAATTTCTGTCTTTGGTGAAACGCCAGCAGGTGGACTTCATCGATTAGCTGCGTCTAAAGAAGATGGTCAAGCACGCGACTACGTAGTTGCCGCAGCTCGCGAACTTGGCTGCACAATTCGTATCGATGCACTTGGCAATACATTCATGCGTCGGGCTGGCACCGATGCAAGTGAAAGAACAATCTTGATTGGTTCACATTTAGATTCCCAACCACTTGGTGGAAAATACGACGGTATCTATGGCGTAATGGCTGGGTTGGAATTACTTCGAGTTCTGCACGAATCCAAAATCGAAACAAAGCATGCGGTTGAAGTTGCGGTCTGGACGAATGAAGAAGGCGCCCGATTCGCTCCAGCCATGATGGGCGCAGCCTATTTCGCTGGCAAATTTACTGCTGACGAACTTTTGGTTCGAAAGGATGTTGACGGCGTTCAACTAGGCAAGTCACTTACCGAAATCGGTTACGCCGGAACGGACGAAGTTTCTCCAGTTGAGCACGAAGCATATTTTGAAATTCACATTGAACAAGGTCCGATCCTGCAAGATGAGAATCTTCAAATCGGTGTGGTGACCTTGGTGCAAGGTATGCGATGGTTCCGCGTGGGCATCACTGGCCAGGCCGGTCATACTGGAACTTACCCAATGGAGACTCGTCGCGATGCGCTAGTTGCAGCATCACACTTGATTAAAGCTGTGCAGCAAATTGGCTTAGATCAACCACTCACGGGTCGGGCAACTGTTGGACACATTGTTGTCACGCCAAACTCCCCCAATGTAATTCCGGGGCATGTCGAGTTGATGGTCGAATTCCGAAATCCTGAAGTTGCTGTTCTCGATGTGATGACAACTTCGCTTAATCAGGCTCTGAAAGAAACCGTCGATAGGTACGGTGTCGAAGTTGTCAGTAAGCAGGAGCTTGATTCGGCCACCATCAACTTCACTCAGGAACTTGTAGACCTAGTTGAGCAAGCGGCTGCTGCCTGTGGCAAGACTTCCAAGCGCATGATTTCTGGTGCTGGCCATGATGCCTGCCAGCTTTCTGCAGTCATGCCAACCACGATGATTTTCATCCCTTGCGACAAGGGCATTAGTCACGCTGAGAACGAAGCCATTACCCAAGAATGGGCTGCTGACGGTGCCCAAGTTTTAGTCGAGACGGTTTTAACTTTCGATTCGAAATAGATCTGTAAAACAAAGAAAGCGCCAGTCCCCGTCGGAACCTGGCGCTTTCTGGTGGCAGATAGTGGGTTCGAACCACTGTAGCTTTCGCGACGGATTTACAGTCCGCTCCCATTGGCCGCTCGGGCAATCTGCCATTTGTCGCCCGAAGGCAACTTAGTAAGGATACCGAGCAGAAGGCTATAAATGCCAATCGGAAATTGGTTAAAACGAGTCCATAATATGGCGATTTCCACGATCAAAGGTCAAGTAGTTCCAAGTCCAGTCGGCCATAGTGCCAATCTTGTTTCGGCCACCAAGGATGTAAAACAGGTGAAGCCAGAGCCAAGCAAGCCAGGCAATCGGTCCAGAGATTCGAATGCCCTTAACTTCAACAATTGCTTTATGGCGACCAATAGTTGCCATCGAACCTTTGTCTTTGTATTTAAAGTTCTCTAATGCCTTACCTAAATTCAATGCCTGAATTTGTTTTGCAAGGAATCTGCCTTGCTGCATTGCAACTGGAGCAACCATCGGAAGCGGAACACCGTTAGCTCCAACTGCGCCGGCAATATCTCCGATAGCCCAAACGTTTTCATAACCAGTTACTTGAAGTGTGCTCGAAACATCGATACGACCTCGCGTAATTGGAAGGTGCAAGAGATCCATGGCAGGAACGCCCTTTACGCCGGCTGCCCAAACAGTTGTGTTTGCGGGAATCGAGTTTCCATCAAGAGTGAGGATCGAATCAGGCAAGACTTCTTTAACGGATGTGTTGGTAAGAACTTTCACGCCGAGTTTTTCTAAATCTTTTTGAGTCTTGTTTGAAAGTGATTCAGAAAATGATGGAACCAATCTTGGGCCAGCTTCAATAATCGATACCCGAACTCGGTCGGCTGCATCTGCGTAATCTGAGCGAAGTGGACCTCTCACGAGTTCAGCAAAGGCACCTGCCATCTCTACGCCAGTCGGTCCGCCACCAACAATGGCGATGTCAAGTTCATCTTTATTTCCTTGGATGCACATCTCTTCATAGGAGCGCATAACTTCAGAACGAATAGTTAGTGCTTCGCCAACTGTTTTCATACCTAGGGCATTTTCTTTAACGCCCGCGATTCCAAAGTCAGCTGTGGTTGAACCCATTGCAATGACTAGGTGGTCATACTTAACGACTTCGCCATCAGCCAGAATGAGTTCGTTTGCTGAAGCGTTTAGGTTCTTTGGGGTGCCCATGCGGAACTGAACATCGGTTTTACGCAATGCGCCACGAATTGGATACGCAACATGGTCAGCCGCTAAACCTGCTGTTGAAACTTGATACAAAAGTGGCAAGAAAGTTTGAAAGTTGTGGCGATCAATCAATGTAACTTGCGCATGCTTAGAAAGCGCTCGGGCTGCAGTGAGTCCACCAAAACCGGCACCAAGAATTACTACTTTGGGTGTTGCCATGTTTACCTCGATCCCCGAGAGGCTAGAACGCTAAGACTAGTCCCCAAAACCAGGTCGTGGCACCGAACTCATTAATGTCTGGCTAAATCCGCCATCTGCGACCAGATCTGCACCCGTTATGTAACGGGCACGATCACTTGCCAAGAACGTAACGATGTCAGCAATATCATCCGGCTTAGCTACTCGCCCAACTGGAACGGCCGCATCGCGACGCTGGGCAACGTCTCCTACTTGGTAATAAGCCTCTGTCATCGGAGTGCGAACTAAACCTGGACTAACGGTATTACTGCGAACACCCTTTGGGCCAAGTTCAAACGCTAGTTGTTTAGACATGATTACTACGCCTGCTTTACTGACACTGTATGCACCGCTAGATCCCTGTGGGTTAGTACTGGAAATCGAAGCAACGTGGATCATTGCGCCATTTCCAGAAGCGACAAGGTGCGGAGTAAAGCTGCGGGCCATCAAGAAGTAGCCGGTCAGATTAACTCCTAACAAGTCGTTCCATTCGACAGTTGTTAAGTCAGCCAATGCACCCGGTCGGACTAAACCGGCTGCGTTAACCAAAATGTCACAGTTCTTAATTGAGGTTGCAACAGAATTAATAGCTGCTTCATCGGTTACGTCACATACATATCCGCTCGCACTGCCACCACTTGCTTTAATTTCAGCGACAGTTGCATCAACTAATTCACTTGCCCTGTCCAGGACATTGCAATGCACGCCATTTACCGATAGTTCGAGTGCAATGGCTTTACCTATGCCACCACCAGCTCCAGTGATAACAGCGGTACGACCCGAAAGCCCTAACCAGTCACTCATGACGAAATGGTTTCCGGCTTAACTTCGGCCATGATGCTCAGCGCTGTTTTTGTGTGCTCAACTTGATCGAGCCAAATTGGCCGCAAGATGTCAATGCGCCACTCCTTTTCTTGCAGCTTTTCAAGCGGTCCAGCAATACTTCGGTATCCGCCAGCTTGTTCATGGAGGCGAACCATTTCAAGGGCAATCTTTGCCTGAATCAAATAGATAGGTGGTTGTGGTCCACGTGCGCCGATCATTCCAATTAAGTAAAACTTCTCAAGACCCAGTGGAACGATTGCTGCTCCAACCCGAAGTGGGACACCTTCTTGTCTTTCCAGATACTCCTCAGACAAGAACGGAAGCGAAGCATGGAAGCCAGTTGCGTACAAAATAGTGTCGTACTCTTTCGAAGTTCCGTCACTGAAGTGCACAGTCTTGCCTTCGAATCTTTCAATTCCTGGCTTTACAGCGATGCGGCCATGATGGATCCAATAGAGCAGTAGCTGATTCACTACCGGTGGGCCATCGGCCAAAGTTCGATGATCTGGTGCTGGCATACCTGGGTAGTTCTCATGGGTACCAACAGATAACCGAATCATCAATCGAGCAATCAGATCTTGTTCTTCAAAAGTGAATTCCTGCATCCAGCCAAGCTCGGCACGAGGCACACCAAAGAAAGTTTTAGGTTGGAAGAAGTGGCCACGACGAATCACGATGTCAGTCTCGAAATGATTTTGCGCGGCATCAACAGCCAAGTCACAGCCTGAGTTACCAGAACCGATAACTAAAACGCGTGTGCCGTCGATATCTTTAGTGTTTGTGTAGCTTCCGGAGTGAACTGTCTTGCCCGTAAATTCACCTGGGAATTCTGGTCGCTTTTCATCCCACAAGTGACCGTTGGCTACGAATACACCGTCGTAGTTATTGGTCTTGCCATCACTAGTAGTTACGCTCCAACCGGCTGACCCGGTCGGTCCATCAGTTGGCAATGGTTCTACTCGATCAACCGAAACACCAAACGATACATGCTTTTTTAAATCAAACTCTTCAGCAAAGTCTTCGAAGTACTTAAGCATCAATTTGCGACTTGGGAAGACCGGCCAATCTTCTGGCATTGGGTGTCCGTCATAACCAGTTACTTTGCTCGATGTAATTAGGTGCAATGCTTCGTAGTCTGTGTTCCAGTGTCCACCTACGGCCTGAGTGCGCTCGAAGCAATCAAACTCAAGGCCGGCATCAACCAAGGTTTTCATGGATGCCAAGCCGGCTGGTCCAGCGCCAATCACACAGTACTTACTCATCGCACATTCTCCATTTCGAATAAGTTATTCATTAAAGGTCTTTCGAATAGTTCATTAACTTCAACTTCACTAAACGGCTTCATAAACTCCCGAACTGAGGTTTGAATATGGCCATTCCAGATTTCAATCGCTTGGCTGGCGTTTCCTACTTTTATTGCCTTGAGCAACTTTTCATGTCTTGAAATCAACGCTTTATGATCTGAGTCGTCGTATTTAATTCCCAAGAATCGCACAAAGACACCAATGTCTACTGCAGTCTGCTCAAACATTTCGGTAATCCGGGGCAGGGCGCCCAAGGCAATTAGAGCTGACTGAAAATCTAAATCGAGTGAAATCATACGATTTGCATTTCCGCCCACAGCAGTCCGCATTGCTTCCAATTTCTTGGTGACTTTTCCCAGATCCAGTTCGGATTCCAAACTCAATTGAGATGCATGCGTTACCGCGATCGAACCCATTGACATTCGCATCGCATAAACCTCAAGTACGTCATCAAAATTCGGCGCCGAAACGATGGCACCGCGATTTTTTCGAAGCTCCACTAAACCTTCAGTTGCCAAAATTCTTATGGCTTCGCGAATTGGACCACGCGAAGTTTTGAAAGATTCTGATAGCTCTTGTTCGATTAACCGATCTCCAGGGTGAAGTTTGCCCACCAGAATCGCATCTCGGATTTGTTCAGCAAGGAGCTCTGCTGTGCTCTGGCTTTCTAAGGCTTGAAATGTCATCTCATTACATCCGCGCCAGAAATCACGATGGTTTCTCCATCTACGAACCCAGCTTTAGTTGGATCGGAAAGCAACCACACCCACTCAGCAATTTCTGATGGCTGAGCTACGCGACCAACTGGAATTGATTTTGCAGCCTCTTCCATGCGACCTGTTGCGGCATTGCCTGGTGTAGCTACCCAGCCAGGTGCGATTCCGTTAACGCGAATACCTTTTGGTGCCAGTTCAAGTGCAAGAGATTTAGTGATCATGATGACTGCTGACTTTGAAGCGCCATATAGAAGTTGGCCACGCGAAACTGTAAAACCATCAACCGATGCGAAATTAACTACTGCAGATCCAGGTTTCATGTGAGGAACACAGGCTGCAGTGACATTCAAGACCCCCAGCACATTTACATCAAAAATGAAGCGGAAGTTTTCTTCAGTAAATGTTTCAAGTGTTGTTGGTGGAAAAACACCCGCAACGTTTGCCACGGCATCGATGTTCCCACCAGCAGCTTTAACGGCTGAAGCTAAAGCGGCTTCGAGTGATTCTCGGTTTCGCACATCGGCCTTAACCCAATGCAAGTTTGCAGATTCAATTCCAGGGTTATCGGAAACATCGACGGCTATCACTTGCCAGTCCCGCTCGAGGTACAGCTCAGCGGTAGCTCGACCCATTCCACTGCCAGCACCTGTTATCACTGCTGTTCCCATGAATACTCCTAAATTGTCAACAATCTACAATTCTGAACAATACGCAGACTCCGCTCATGGGTCAAGGCCTTTCGGAAAATCTTTAGATCTGGCAGCCACCTCAACCAAACTGATTTATTCAGCCCAGTAAAGTGGGGTGAAATATCCAGTTTCTAGTGAGGTAAAAATGGCTGATTCCAGTATGGACATTGTGAGCAAAGTAGATCGTCAGGAAGCCGACAATGCCCTCGGCCAGGCTGCCAAAGAACTTGCTACTCGCTTTGACTTCAAAGGAACTGAAACCACTATTGAGTGGAAAGGTGAACTTGGTGTTGAGATCAGTTCCAGCACGGAAGATCGCGCCAAGGCTGCGCTCGAAGTTTTCCGGGAAAAACTAATCAAACGTGGCGTCAGCCTGAAGTCATTTAATGCTGGTGATCCCCGGGTATCTGGCAAAGATTACAAAATTAATGGCGAGTTCAAGGCTGGTATCAGCCAAGAGCAAGCTAAAAAGATTGGCAAAATCATTCGTGATGAAGGCCCAAAGAATGTCAAGACTCAGGTTCAAGGTGAAGAACTTCGCGTAACTGGCAAGAGTCGCGATGATTTACAGGCTGTTCAACAATTGCTTAGTGAATCTGATCTAGATTTCGCAGTTCAATACACGAACTATCGCTAATTACTTTTTGCGACGACCACTTGGTGGTTCGTCTATCTGAGGTGCCGGCGAACCGTCACTTCTTCTTGCACTAGGCAATGACGCTGCCAAGGCTTCAATTCCATAAATCAATTCTCCGCGGCCTTGCCCAGCTGGCATTGGTGAGTCCGACCAGAACAATGCATCGAACGGGCAAACATCAATGCAGATGCCACACCACATGCATTGACCAAAATCGATTGTGAATTGGTCAAGAACATTTTTCGTCGCTTGCCTACGAGAATTACTGTAAGCCGGCGCATCTGGATCTGGCTCAGAGTGTGCTTGAACCGTGATGCACCAGTCTGGACATTCGCGAACACACAGCATGCAAGAAGTACATGAAGATGGATGTAGTGCAATTGTTGAATGGTTCATGCTGTCCACTCCGGTAATACTCCCGGCGGGAGCGATGGTCGACGCTTTGCATTTTCATCAGGTTCAACGGCTCCAGGCCAATCCGCACCAGCCCTGGTAGCAAGCGCAAAATCTCGGCGAAGCGGATGGCCAGGAAGCTCAATTTCAAAGGCTGGGGACTCGTCTTTGCTTCCGTTGAACTTTACGCCAAACATTTGAGAAACTTCGCGTTCATGAAAACTAACGTTTGGAAATACACCAACAAGTGAATCAATTGCGGAATCAATATCTGTACTCAAAATTGTGCTCTCCGATAAGTCTTCCTTTGAAAGCATTAGCGAAATCTCGAAAGCATCTCCCCCATTGTGAGTTGCCGTCAACCATTCACATCTGACAAAGCCACTTTGCTTCATTTGCGAAGCCTGACTTAACCAATCGGATTCATTAACTTTTACTTGAGTTGTCATGTCGAAGCCAACTCCACTGCCTGCATTAGCGCTGCTGCTAACTCCTCAGGTCCAGGCGGACAGCCAGGAACTTGTATGTCAACTGGAATCAACTCGTGAGCACCAGAAATCACCGAATAGGAATCCCAGTACGGTCCACCAGATATTGCACATGCCCCAAATGCCACGACCACTTTTGGTTCCTGCAGAGCGTCGTATGCAGATTTCACGGTTGGGACAAGGGCGTGAGTCACAGTTCCAGCAATAACCAGAATGTGCTGAGCCGCACTTAATTTTGATACCGATGTTGTTTGCTGCCAGGCATCGGCAACTAAATCAACTGAGCTTGATTCCACACCACAACAAGCCAAACCGGCCTGTAACACAGAAACATTGCTCACAGTATGACTCTAGTCAGGATCTGGCACGAAAGACTTACTGACATTTCGACGATTGCGTAACGCATCGAAAGTAAGAATCACTAGCGCCACCCAAGTGATAGCAAAGCCAATAAATCGCTCCCGTGGCATCGCTTCTTGAGTAAGCCAAACTCCAACGAAGAACTGGATGGTTGGACCGATGTATTGCAACATTCCAAGAGTCGTTAATGGCAATCGGGTAATTGCCACGCCAAATGCTAGAAGTGGGATAGCGGTAACTACACCGGCACTAGCCATCCAAAGTGTGTGGTCTAGACCATAAGCCAGGAAGGTATTTCCACCATTAAATTGCAACCAGATCAGGTAGCCGATAGCCACCGGAGTCAGAATCAGGGTTTCAATCATCAGGCTTTCTAGAGACTGCACGTTAGCAAGCTTCTTTACATACCCATACATTGCAAACGAAGTCGCCAAGGAAAGGGCAACCCATGGCAAAACACCCAGCGCAATAGTGATGAACAAAACCGCAAATGCCGCAATGCCAATTGCCAGCCACTGCATCGGGCGAAGTCTTTCCTTGAAGAAAAACACACCAAGTGCAACATTAAGTAGTGGAGTTATGTAATAACCAAGAGATGAATCTAGGACGTGCCCATTCATACTCGCCCAAATGAATAGACCCCAGTTAAATCCAATCAATACCGCGGCAACGGTTAGAAGCTTCATTTGTCGTGCATTTTTCATCACAACTTTGAGCGAAACAATTCGCTTTTGGTAAATCAAGATTGCGGCTACAAATAGCAAGCTCCACAAAATCCGATGTGCCAGAATTTCGAGTGGTTTTGCAGGCGCCAGGTAAGGCCAATAGAGAATTACAGCGCCCCAGATTATGTAGGCGATAAAGCCGTTGATCAAACCAATGGAATGCTCGGAGCGCTTTTCTTTCTCAACCTGCATACTCATGATGACTCAAAACTATTGCATCAGAGATTTGGTTCTAACTTAGGGTGACTAAACGGTGCGGTAAGCGACGCTATCGACAAGTGTGACCATGGCAGATTTGGCATCGCAATCTGGCAAGGCGGTTAGGCGTTCTCGGGCGCGATCTGCCCACTGTTCAAGAACTTCACGTGCCTGATCCATCGCAGGATGAACGCGAAGTGCTGCTAATGCTTCAGCATGCTCCGCATCGTCTGTAATTGCGCGGCTAAGCAGCTCGCGCAGTCTCGGTGGTGTGTCCGGATCGGCTAGTGCAAATAACACTGGCAAAGTACGGATGCCTTCGCGCAAATCTTTACCTGGTGTTTTACCAGAAACTTCAGATTCAATATCTAGCAAGTCATCACTCAACTGGAATGCGATACCAATGCTTTCGCCAAAATCTGCGATTCGATCAGTAAGTTCTGGTGACACTCCACTCATCATTGCGCCATATCTTCCAGCGGCTGCGATTAATGAACCGGTCTTGTCGGCAAGAACTTCTAAGTGATGAACGATTGGATCTTCGTCACCTTGTGGTCCAACGCTTTCGCGTAGTTGACCAATAACAAGTCGTTCAAAAGTTTCAGCTTGTACGCGAACTGCTTCTGGACCTAAATCCGCAAGCAACTTTGAAGACCTAGCGAATAAAAAGTCACCGCTCAAAATCGCGACAGTATTTCCCCATCGGCTATTTGCAGACTCTGCGCCACGTCGCACTTCGGCTTCATCCATAACGTCATCGTGATACAGCGTTGCTAGATGAGTAAGTTCTACAACCACAGCCGAAGGAACTACGCCTTCGGACTTAGGATCGCCAAAGTGCGAAGCAAGTAAAACGAGTAATGGGCGGAATCGCTTGCCACCGGCTTCAACTAAATGTCGCGCAGTGATGTCCGCAAGTTCGTAGTCGCTTTTGATTTCTTCCCGAAGGCGATCTTCAATCGCGGCAAGGCCAGCAAACATCTCGTCTTCGAGTGCTGCTAGCTCTTCTGGGAATAAAACGCTCACGACTCAATCTTTGCATTTTGCAGGCAAAGTTGCGACTTGAGAACTAGCGGATGAACAACCCTGCATTGATTACCAAATCAAGGACTGGCTGTGGTGCGATACCCAGAAGCACTGTGAAGGCAGCGCTGGTTCCGATAGCCACAGTCGTCAAAGCACTTGGTACGACTACGCTTGGTCCATCTACTGGAGGCTCAGTGAAGAACATCAGCACAATGACTCGGGCGTAGAAGAAAGCTGCGACGGCGCTTGCGACAACGGCCACGATTACAAGTGGGGTTGCGCCACCATCGATTGCAGCTGTAAATACTGCAAACTTTCCGGTGAAACCACTGGTCAAAGGTATGCCTGCTAGAGCCAACAGGAATAGCGCAAAAATAGTGGCGATCCAAGGTGACTTCTTACCTAGGCCAGCCCATTGCGATAAGTGAGTGGCTTCACCGGATGCATCTCGTACTAAACCAACGATTGCAAACACGCCAACTGATGTAAAGCCGTAAGCCAGCAAGTAGAACAGCGTGCTTGAAAGTCCAGCTGCGCTAGTTGAAATC
Source organism: Candidatus Nanopelagicales bacterium (assembly GCA_030157865.1). Taxonomy (GTDB): domain Bacteria; phylum Actinomycetota; class Actinomycetes; order S36-B12; family UBA5976; genus UBA5976. The sequence continues at coordinate 69,450 of JAOATY010000038.1, forward strand.
ACGCCAAGCAAAATGAAGCCGGTATGAGCAACTGACGAGAAAGCAAGCATTCGCTTCATGTCAGTTTGAGTAACAGCAAGCAATGAACCGATAACCATCGATAGCACAGCGACTACCCACATCATTGGGCGCCAATCCCAGCGCATGCCACCGAATGCAACATAGAAAACTCGAAGCAATGCTCCAAAAGCTGCAACCTTTGTGGCCGCACTCATGAACGCCGTTAAAGGTGTTGGTGAACCTTGGTAAACATCTGGAACCCACTGGTGGAATGGAACCGCTCCAACCTTGAAGAGCAATCCAACCGCAATCATGCCGATACCCGGAATGATCAAGCCATCTTGTGATGAGTTCTCCATAGCCACGGCAACCGTGCTGAAGTTAACTGAAGACGTTGCCGCATAAATCAAAGCTGCGCCGAATAGGAAGAATGCGCTCGAGAACGCTCCAAGAATGAAGTACTTAAGAGCTGCCTCTTGGCTAAGCAATCTACGGCGACGGGCCATGCTGGCGATCAAGTAAAGCGGAAGTGAGAACACTTCAAGTGCTACGAACATGGTCAAGAAATCATTTGAAACTGGGAAAAGCAGCAAGCCACCAACACAGAATAAATAAAGCGGCCAAATTTCAGTCTGTAACCAGCCTTGAGCGGTGAACTGGCGTTCGTCTTCACTGCCTGGAAGTGTTGACGATCGGGATGCAAATGCATCACCCTGTGGATCAATCTGACGCTCCGCAAGTAGCAAGGCAGCTACGAATGAAATCAAAAGGATGATTCCCTGAATCACCATGCCTGGACCGTCGATCGCAATTGATCCACTTGCGGCAAGTTCGCGAAGTCCCTTAACTTGGCCACCATTAACTAGCGGATCACCAGCAAGTTCAGCGGTCGCATTAATAACAACATAGGCAAACGCCAAAACAATGCTGGCCAGGACCAACATCAATTGGATCGGACGACGCAATGTGCGTGGAATAAAGGCTTCGACCAATACTGAAAGTACACCTGACGCCAACAAAATTATGATCGGAGCTAATGCTTGGTATTCAACGGAAACCTTCATGAGCCGCTCCCTTCAACTACAACTGCTGCTTCTGGATCAGTCACACCTACATATGTCTGGACTTGCTCAACTGCAGGGTTAATCACATTAAGTGCTACCTGCGGAACAAAACCAAGTGCGATGATGATCGCCAAAACTGGTGCGATGGCTACCAATTCTCGACGTGAAATCTCCGTCACGGTTTCTTCAACTTCTTTACTAGGAACACCAGTCATCATTCTTTGGTAGAGCCAAAGAATGTAAACGGCTGCTAAAACAATTCCGAAAGTCGCAATGATCGCTGCTATTGGATTAACTGCGTAAGTTCCAGCTAGAACCAAGAATTCAGAAATGAAGCTCGACATACCTGGAAGCGCTAAACCGGAAAGTCCTGAGATCAGGAATACGCCAGTAAGAATTGGCGCAACCTTTTGGACGCCACCAAAATCAGCAATTCGCTTTGATCCTCGACGAGAAACTAAGTAACCCATAACTAGGAACAAAGCACCCGTGGAGAATCCATGGTTAACCATGTAGAACGAAGATCCACTTAGGCCTTGTGAGGTCATTACAAAGATGCCTAGAACAATGAAGCCAAAGTGCGAGATCGAAGTGAATGCCACAAGACGCATGACATCTGTTTGTCCAATGGCTAAAAGTGCACCATAGAAAATACTGATAACTGCAAGCACGATAATTGCCGGAGCGTAGAACTTACTTGCCTCAGGGAAAATCGGAAGCAAGAAGTGCAACATTCCGAATGTTCCAACTTTGTCGAGTACACCAACCAAAAGTGTTGAAGTACCTGGTGTTGCTTCTGCTGTGGCATCTGGCAACCAAGTATGGAATGGAACCATCGGGGCCTTCACTGCAAACGCGAAGAAGAAACCTAGGAAAAGCATTTTCTGAGTTGCTGGATCCATGTTCAAGGTAGTTAAAGTTTCGAAATCAAAAGTTCCCGTACCTAGTTCACGTCCAGAAACTACGTATAGACCGATCAAGGAAGCAAGCATGAACAATCCGCCGACAAGTGAATACAGCAAGAACTTCATAGCTGCATATGCACGTTGTGGGCCACCGAATCTTCCAATCAAGAAATAGATCGGAAACAGCATTGCCTCAAAGAAAACGTAGAACAGGAATAAATCATTCGCAGAAAATACACCGATGATTAATACTTCTAAGGCCAGGATTAAGGCAAAGAATCCCTTGACGGTTCCACGGCGAGCATTCTCGGCATCCCACCAACCAGCAACAATTACCACTGGAACCAAAATCGCTGCCATAACGATTAATGAGGCAGAAATTCCGTCAACACCTAAAGTCCAAGAAATTCCAAAAGCTGGAATCCAGTCATAGGACTCAACATGTTGCAGTCCCCCAGATGAATTTTCTAGGCCAATCACCATAAGTACTGAACCAACCAACGTGGCAACACCAAAACCAAGTGCTACCTGCTTAGCCAGAGTTGGCTTTGCAGCAGGCAACATGAAAACAACAAGCGACCCAATTAGTGGGATTAGCATCAGCGTCGTAAGCAACATGATTAAAGCCTCACTAATAGAAGTACGAGTGCAATCAAAACTGCGCCACCAAGCATGGTTAATGCGTAGGAGCGAACGTAACCGTTTTGTAGTCGACGAGCACGAGCCGAAAGACCGCCAGTTGCTGCCGCCAATCCGCTAACCAAACCATCTACTGCCTTGGAATCAAACCAAATCAATGAGCGAGTTAGGTACTGACCTGGGCGCATGAAGACTGCTTCGTTTAGTGCGTCACCGTATGCGTCTGCTCTTGCGGCTCTAGTTAGGAAGCGAACATCAGTAGGTGCTGTGACTGGAACTGGTCGGCGACCGTAGCGAAGCCAAGCAAATAGCGCGCCGCCAACTACAACAGCAAGTGTGATTGGGATCAAAACTGAATGTGAAACTGAGTGTTCTGGTTTAGCGAATCCTGTTACTGGCTCTAACCAGTGTTCGATGTCGCCAACAAACAGCATCGCCATACCGCCAAAGACCGAACCAAAAGCTAGAACAATCATTGGAATCGTCATGATGGCTGGAGATTCATGTGGATGAACATCATCTTCCCAACGCGCTTCACCAAAGAAAGTCATAGCCATCATTCGAGTCATGTAGAACGCAGTTACGCCAGCTCCGATTAAGGTAGCCAAACCAATCACCATGCTCTGGCTAAATGCCACATAGATGATTTCGTCTTTAGACCAGAAGCCTGCAAATGGCGGTACGCCGATAATTGCCAAGAATCCAAGACCAAATGTTGCATAGGTAATTTTCATCATGGTTCGAAGTGCACCGTAATGACGCATGTTTACATCGTCATGCATACCGTGCATTACCGAGCCCGCTCCAAGGAACAAGCCGGCTTTGAACATACCGTGAGTAAGCAGGTGGAAGATTGCAAAGACGTAACCAACTGGTCCAAGTCCAGCAGCCAGGATCATGTAACCAATTTGGCTCATGGTCGAACCAGCAAGACCCTTCTTAATGTCATCCTTTGCAGTACCAATGAAGGCACCAAGAAGAAGTGTGATTGCTCCAACAATGACAACCGCAGTTCGGGCAGTTTCAGATAGATCAAAGATTGCGTGTGCTCTAACAATTAAGTAGACACCAGCAGTAACCATGGTTGCTGCGTGAATAAGTGCCGAAACCGGAGTTGGGCCTTCCATTGCGTCAAGCAACCAGGACTGCAATGGGAACTGGGCACTCTTGCCACATGCAGCCAAAAGCAATGCTAAACCGATCCAAGTGATTGCAGATGAGGAGCCTGATTCTGCGGCAGCATTAACGCCTTCAAAAGTTACAGTTCCAAAAGTTACGAACATCAACATAATTGCCAAGGAAAGACCAACGTCACCAACACGGTTAACGATAAATGCCTTCTTACCTGCCGCAGCAGCAGTTGGCTTTTGTTGGTAGAAGCTAATCAATAAGTAGGAAGCAAGACCAACGCCTTCCCAGCCAACGTAAAGCAAGAAGTAGTTGTCAGCTAGAACCAAAAGCAGCATTGCAGCAACGAATAGGTTCAAATACGCAAAGAAGCGACGGCGATTTGGATCATGTTCCATGTACCCAATTGAGTAGATGTGAATCAACGTGCCGACGCCAGTGATCAAGAGAACGAAAACAATTGATAGTTGATCTAGATGTAAACCAAATGGAACCTGAAAAGCGCCGACTGAGATCCAATCGAACAAGTGCTGTCCAACTTCGCGCTCTTCCTCCGACTTACCTGCCATTTGAAGAAATAGGAAAGCGCCGAGAAGGAATGACGCAGCAGACATCGCAACTGCTAGGAAATGTCCCCAAGCATTAGTACGACGGCCCCCGAGTAAGAGCACTGTGGCGCCAAGTAATGGCAGACCAATAAGAGCGGCAATCATTTCAGTTCCTTTAGTACTTCATCAGACTTGCTTCGTCGATCGAGGCTGATCTACGAGTTCGGAAAATTGTGACAATAATTGCTAGCCCAACAACCACTTCTGCGGCAGCAACCACCATTACGAAGAATGCGATTACTAAGCCATCCAAAGTTCCAGTGTTACGAGCAGCGGCAACGAATGCGAGGTTTGCTGCATTAAGCATTAACTCAACGCTCATGAAAACGATAATTGCGTTTCGGCGAACCAAAACTCCATAGACACCAATTGTGAAAAGGATGGCTGCCAGGATCAAATAATTGTTTGGATTCACTTGCCTGCCTCCTCAATTGAATTGGACTTAGACACTTGGCCTTCGCCGCGGAATGCATTTGGCAGAGATTCAATTGAAGTTGTTCCATCTGGCAACAGCGCAGGCGTATCAACCGAGTTATTTCTTGCTAGAACACCAGGCGCTGGAAGTGGAGTCACATGATTGCTAAAGGTACGTTCCTTTTGCAATTGGTCCTGAGTCTTGCGAGGTGTCCATCTTTCGTTGTGAGCCAAAACCATCGCACCAAGAGCTGCGGTGATCAATAGTGCTGACAAAGCTTCGAAAGCGAAAAGGTAGGTTCCAAAAACCAGGAATCCGATTGCTTGCAGATGGCCACCGTAGCCAGCATTAGCAATCGCTAATCCAGCTGATGGTGAAGACAAAGTGCTAGCAATTGAAGCCACAATCACTCCGCCAAAAGTTAAGGCAAAGAGACTTGCTAGCAGTCGTTGACCCTTGATTGTTTCTAGAAGTGAATCCGAAGAATCAACGCCAACAATCATCAGCACGAATAGGAACAGCATCATTACTGCTCCGGTGTAAACAATGATCTGAGTCGTTCCTAGAAATGGTGCTTCAAGTGCAAAGTAAAGAACTGCAATATTGACCATTGCAAATGCAACCCATAGCGCGCTGTGCACAGCCTTCTTTGAAACCACCATGCCTAGTGCACCGACTACGGCGAACGTACCCGAGACCCAAAAAACTACGCTCTCGCCATTCACTTATCGTCACCTACTTTTACTGTCGTAGGTGTTGGGCTGCTGCCAACTTTGCCTTCGTAATAATCGATTGCAGTTGTGCCCGGTGCCATATCGTGTGGCGGAAGTTCCATCCCTGACAAAAGCGGAGCAAGTAAATCTTCTTTTGTGAAGATTAGTTTCTCACGACTATCGTCAGCTAATTCATATTCGTTTGTCATGGTTAGTGCACGTGTTGGACACGCTTCGATGCAAAGTCCGCAAAGAATGCAACGCAAGTAATTGATTTGGTAAGTGCGACCGTAACGCTCACCTGGTGAAAAACGTTCTTCTTCAGTGTTGTCCGCACCTTCAACATAAATTGCATCTGCTGGACAAGCCCAAGCACATAGTTCACAACCGATGCACTTTTCTAGGCCATCTGGATGCCGATTAAGTTGATGGCGACCATGGAAGCGTGGCTTTGGTGGATACTTGTCGCGCTCTTCTGGGTACTGCTCAGTTGTTACCTTCTTGAACATCGACAAGAAAGTAACGCCGAATCCACGGATGACTTGTGGAACTTTAGACATTAGTTGCCCTCCGTAGTTTCCGCTGGGGTGTGGGATGCAGGTGCACCGCTTGAAATCGTTGCCTTCATACGTCGTGACGGTTGAGCAACCTGACCTGGCATTGGTGGAACTGGGAAGCCGCCAGCAAATGGATCGAACTCTTGCTCTGCCTCAATCGCAATTCGCTGTTCTTCAGCTTCATCAGATTTCTTACGTCGCAAATCAAGTGTGTAAGAAACTAAGACAACTACAACTAGAACTGCGCTGGCAGCAAATAACAAGTTGCGCGACTCCAGTCCACCTTCATTGCGTAGGTAGCGAGCTACGGAAACGATCAAAATCCAAACGATCGAAACTGGGATAAGAACCTTCCAGCCGAACTTCATGAATTGGTCGTAGCGCAGACGCGGCAGCGTGCCACGAAGCCAGATGAATACGAAGATGAATGCAAATACCTTGCCAAAGAACCAAAGCATTGGCCACCAGCCCACATTTGCCTGATCCCAAAGTGAGATTGGCCAAGGTGCACGCCAGCCGCCAAGGAAAAGTGTGGTTGCAAGTGCGGAAACGGTAACCATGTTTACGTATTCAGCCAAGAAGAACAGTGCGAACTTCAAAGATGAGTACTCAGTATGGAAACCACCAACGAGTTCGCCTTCAGCTTCCGGCAAATCGAAAGGTGCGCGGTTAGTTTCGCCAACCATGGCAGTTGTGTAAATGATGAATGAAGGCAGCAACAAAACGATGTACCACATCGGTTCTTGGGCAGCCACAATTTGAGAAGTCGACATTGACTGTGCGTAAAGGAATACCGCAACGAACGAGAGTCCCATCGCAATTTCGTAGCTGATCATTTGTGCTGAGGAGCGAAGTCCACCGAGAAGTGGGTAAATCGATCCGGATGACCAACCTGCAAGCACGATGCCATAAATACCGACAGATGCGATTGCTAATACATATAGAACTGAAACTGGGAAGTCAGTTAGCTGAAGTGGTGTCACAGTTCCAAAAATAGAAACCTGCGGTCCAAGTGGAATCACGGCAAAGGTTAAGAATGCGGTGGTTGCTGCAATAACTGGAGCAATTACGTAAACCGCTAAGTGTGCACCCTTTGGAATGATTTCTTCCTTAAGTGCCAGCTTGATTCCGTCCATCAAAGACTGCAAAAGGCCAAATGGTCCAACTCGGTTTGGTCCGATACGCATTTGCATGCGACCAACAACGCGACGCTCTGCCCAAATAGTAAGAAGAGTCATCAAAACCATGATTACGAAAATGCCCAAAACCTTAACTGCGATTACCGCAGCTGGATCATTTCCGAAGATTCCTAGATCTCCCTGTGCTTGAGAGTGAAACATTAGTTACCTCCCTGTGAAACTTCTACGACGCAGCCAGAAGGCAAATTCAATGAACTTCCTTCGCTGTTTGCTGGTAACCAAACAACATCGTCTGTCATTCCAGCAGTAACAATCAATGGTGCGCTTGCGCTATTGCCACAGCAGCTAACTGTTGCAGTGCCACCATCAACCAAGTTCAGCTTCTGTGCAGTTGCTGGGCTGACTCGAACTACAGCAACTCGTGCAGTAGCTGCCAAATATGGTTCTCCACTTTGTAAAGATCCCTTATCTAGCAAGTGGCGCCAAGTCGAAAGAACCGCTTGTCCGTTGCCGACTGATTCAGTTGACGCAGCATCTGCCTTTAGTGCTGGCTTAGTTGCAGAAGCCCAGAAATCGGAAACTGAAAGTGACTTTCCAAGTTCACGAGCTAACTCACCGAGTACATCAGCGTCACTTAGTGCACCTGGAGTTGGAATGACTGCAGCGAAGCTGCGGTCACGGCCTTCCCAGTTTCGGAAAGTTCCAGCTTTTTCAGTTACAACTGCAACTGGCAAAACAACATCGGCTTCAGCTGTGATTTCGGTGTGACGAGTTTCTAGCGAAACGACAAACTGTGCCTTATCGATTGCGGACAACAAGTCGCCATCAACATCTTCTGGAGAAACGCCACCGATAACTAGTCCCTTAACTGCTGATCCAGTTGCGGAAACAATTTCAGAAGTGTTGCGGCCATCGATAGGAAGCAAACCTGCATCAAGTGCGCCACGATCGCCCGCACGTCTTGGAATCCAAGCCAACTTCGCACCAGTCTTGGCAGCCAGTTCAGCTACAGCAGTAAGTGCACCTGGAGTTTGGGCAGCACGCTCTCCGACCAAAATCACGCTATCGCCAGAAAGGTGGCTAGCTGCAGATGCGATTACCGAAACTTCTTCGCGCGGACCTGCTGCCAGCAAAGTTCCCTTCATCTTGGCAAGTCCAGCACTTGTGTATGGTGCGACCGCAAAGACCTTCGTTGTGCCACTTAACGCAGCCTTACGAAGACGCAAGAAAACAATTGGCGATTCATCTTCAGGTTCAAATGAAACTAAAAGCACACTCTTTGCTGCTTCCAAATCACCATAAGTAACGTCCATTGGCTTGTTTGCTACATGATTTGCAAGGAAAGCTGTTTCTTCGTTGCTAACTGCGCGAGCACGGAAGTCCACATCGTTGGTGCCAAGTACTTCTCTGGCAAACGATGCATATGCTTTGGCATCCTCAACAGTTACGCGGCCACCAGTTAATACAGCGGTTGACTTACCGATACCAGCTAGTCCAGCAGCTGCTACGCGTAGAGCCTCTGGCCATGATGCTGGCCCTAAGTTGCCTGCTTCGTCGCGAACTAATGGATGAGTTAAGCGGCCTTCGCTTGTGTAAGGGAATGCAAATCTTCCCTTGTCGCAGTTCCACTCTTCGTTAACTTCTGGAGCGTCCCATGCCAAACGGCGCATAACTGTGCTGCGGCGAACGTCGGTGCGAAGTGCACAACCACTTGCGCAGTGTTCACATGCAGTTGGTGTGCTGATCAAATCAAATGGGCGGGAACGGAAGCGGTACTTCGCGCTCGTCAATGCGCCAACTGGACAGATCTGAATTGTGTTGCCAGAGAAGTATGAATCAAATGGCTGATCTTCAGAGGTTCCAACTTGCTGCTTTGCGCCGCGCTCTAGCAATTCAATGAACGGGTCGCCGGCAATTTGATCTGCGAATCGAGTGCAACGCGCACAAGAAACACAACGCTCGCGATCAAGCAGAACTTGAGCGCTTACATTGATTGGCTTAGGAAAAGTTCGCTTGGTGCCTTCGAATCTGGTTTCACCCTGACCATTTGTCATGGCCTGGTTTTGCAACGGGCATTCGCCGCCCTTGTCGCAAATTGGGCAATCAAGTGGGTGGTTGATCAACAAGAATTCCATAACGCCGGCTTGGGCTTTTTCGGCCATTTCGCTGGTGTGCTGAGTCTTGATAACCATGCCGTCAGAAACGGTAACTGCACATGAAGGTTGTGGCTTGCCTTGTCCTTCGATTTCAACAAGACACATGCGACATGCAGCTACTGGATCAAGAAGTGGGTGATCGCAGAAGCGTGGGATCGCCGTACCAAGCATTTCAGCAACGCGAATAATCAAGGTTCCAGCTGGAACTTCAACTACTACGCCATCAACGGTGACGGTAACAGTTTGGGTAGTTACGGTCATCGAGTTGCTCCTGCAAATACTGTGGCGGCTACTGGATCAAAGCTTTCATTCGCTGGCGCATTTGTTGCCTGCACGAATTCATCGCGGAAGTACTTAAGTGCGGCTGGGAATGGAGTCGCAGCTGCATCACCAAGTGCACAGAAGGAACGACCGGCAATCTGTGAACAGATATCGATCAACTTATCTAGATCTGCTTCAGTGCCATGACCATCTTCGAAACGATGAAGCACGTCACTTAACCACCAAGTGCCTTCACGACATGGCGTGCATTTGCCACAAGATTCGTGCTTGTAGAAAGCCAACCAGCCAGTGACGGCGCGAACCACAGAAGTAGTTTCATCAAAAATCATTGGGGTACCAGTTCCAAGCATGGAACCAGCTGCTGCAATGTCTTCGTAGGTAAGTGGCGTATCAAGTAAGTCTGGAGTCAACATTGGAACGGAAGATCCACCTGGTAGCCAGAACTTAACTTTGTGTCCATCGCGAACTCCCCCAGCATGCTCAAGAAGTTCGCGCATTGTGATGCCAAGCGGAGCTTCATAAATACCTGGGCGATTTACGTGACCTGAAACGGCGAACAACTTAAAGCCTGGAGACTTTTCAGTTCCGAATGACTTGAACCAATCAACACCGTTGTTAACGATGTAAGGAATGTTTGCAATTGTTTCAACGTTGTTGACACAAGATGGTGAGGCATAAAGACCAGCGACCGCTGGGAACGGTGGCTTTAGTCTTGGCTGGCCGCGACGACCTTCCAATGAATCAAGCAATGCAGTTTCTTCACCACAAATGTATGCACCGGCACCCGCGTGCAAAACAACTTCAAGATCAAATCCTGATCCCATGATGTTCTTGCCAAGGTAACCAGCTGCGTACGCTTCGCGAATTGCACTATTAACTCGACGGAAAACGTGTGGGACTTCACCACGTAGATAGATGAAGGCATGGTTAGCGCGCATTGCATAAGCCGCAATAATTACGCCTTCAATAAGTGCGTGAGGGTTCGCCATCATTAATGGGATGTCTTTGCAGGCACCTGGTTCTGATTCATCAGCGTTGATCACTAAGTAATGTGGCTTGTCGTCACCCTGCGGAACAAAGCTCCACTTCAGGCCTGTTGGGAAACCTGCGCCACCGCGACCGCGAAGACCTGAGTCCTTCACAAGCGAAATGATTTCGTCTGGCCCGGTTGCAAAAGCCTTCTTGAATGCGGTGTAACCACCGTTGCGCATATAGCCAGCGATTTTGTAGGAATCTGCTTCATCCCAATGTGCGCTAAGTACTGGAGTTAATGTCATTTCTTTACTCCTGGTGCACTTTGGCCAAGTTCCTTGGCGCGCTTCAAGCCAGCAAGCATTTGCTCATCAGCCTGAACACCTTCATCTACTAGACCGTCGTCAAAACCAGCTAGCGTTAATTCGTTTTCCTTGAAGGTGCGAATTCTTGGACCGCGAGTACTCATAACTTCTTTTCCACTGACGAGCTTTTCAACAACGTCAATTGCAGATTCTGGAGTCATGTTGTCTAGGAATTCCCAGTTCGCTGTCATTACTGGTGCGTGTGTACAAGCAGCTTGGCATTCAATGCGCTCAAGAGAAATTTTTCCGTCTGGAGTTACTTCGTCATGACCAATGCCAAGGCGAGAACTTAACTTCTCCCAAATCGCGTCGCCACCAAGAATTCCACAACCAGGGTTAATGCAAACACCTACGTGGTATTCGCCAGCTGGCTTGCGGTGATACATCGTGTAAAAAGTTGCAACTGCTGCTACTTCAGCAGTTGTCAATGAAAGTTCTTCGGCACACAATGCAATGCCATCAGCACTTACGTAACCTTCTTCTGCCTGCACCAAGTGCAGCATCGGAAGCAGAGCTGAACGAGCCTGCGGGTAACGCGAAATGATTTCGCGCGCCTGCACTCGAGTTGATTCAGAAAGTGACATTAACGATCAACGCCTCCCATAACTGGATCAATCGAAGCAACTGCTGCGATCACGTCTGCAATCTGTCCACCTTCACACATTGCGGCAACTGCCTGAAGATTTGTAAATGATGGATCGCGGTAGTGAACTCGGTAAGGACGAGTTCCACCGTCAGAAACAATGTGAACACCAAGTTCGCCACGTGGTGATTCAACTGCGCTGTAAACCTGACCGGCTGGAACCTGGAAACCTTCAGTTACTAACTTAAAGTGGTGAATCAAAGCTTCCATTGATTCGCCCATGATGTGACGAATGTGATCAAGCGAGTTGCCCTGACCGTCAGAACCGATTGATAGCTGTGATGGCCATGCAATCTTCTTGTCTTCAACCATGACTGCACCAGGCTGCAAACGATCTAGACATTGTTCAACAATGTTTAGTGACTGTTCCATCTCCGTTAGACGGATCAGGAAACGACCGTATGCATCGGAAGTGGTCTGGGTCATGACATCGAATTCATAGTTTTCGTAACCGCTGTATGGCGCTGTCTTACGAAGATCTTCAGGCAGACCGGTTGCACGAAGAACAGGACCAGTAACACCAAGTGCCATACAACCTGCAAGATCAAGCTTTCCAATACCTTGAGTTCTGGCTAACCAAATCGAGTTATCGACAAGCATGTCTGCAGTGTCTTTCATGCGACGAGGTAGCGCCATGATTGTGTCTCGAATTTGCTTTTCAGCACCTGCTGGCAAATCTTGTGCCACACCACCAGGTCGGATGTAAGCACTGTTCATGCGCAGACCAGTTACAAGTTCAAACAAGTCAAGAACTGATTCACGCTCACGGAATCCAAAGATCATTGCGGTAAGCGCGCCAAGTTCCATACCGCCAGTTGCAAGTGCAACAAGGTGGGAGGAAACGCGGTTAAGTTCCATCATCATTACGCGAATGATTTGCGCACGTTCTGGAATTTGGTCAGTTATGCCAAGAAGTTTTTCAACACCTAAGCAGTAAGCAGTTTCGTTAAAGAATGGTGACAAGTAATCCATACGAGTAACAAAAGTTACGCCCTGAGTCCAAGTGCGGTATTCAAGATTCTTTTCGATACCGGTATGTAGGTAACCAATTCCGCAACGAGCTTCGGTTACAGATTCGCCTTCAAGTTCCAGGATCAAACGCAATACGCCGTGAGTTGATGGGTGCTGAGGACCCATGTTTACGACAATGCGTTCGTACTCGCCTTCGGCAGCACCAAGAACTGAATCCCAATCTTGGCCCATAACAGTGTGGACGCGACCTTCAGTCGTTTCATATGTTGGTGAGTAAGTATCTGACATTAGCTGTATGACCTCCGAGTATCGGGAGGTGGAATTGTTGCGCCCTTGTATTCAACGGGAACACCACCAAGTGGATAGTCCTTGCGCTGCGGATGACCTTGCCAATCATCCGGCATCATGATGCGGATCAAATGTGGATGACCATCAAAAATAATTCCGAAGAAGTCATATGCTTCACGCTCATGCCAGTCGTTTGTTGGATAGACCGACATGATCGAAGGAATGTGTGGGTTGGAATCTGGAACTGAAACTTCAAGTCGGATTCGACGATTGTGAGTTAGCGAACGGAAATGATAAACCGCGTGTAATTCACGATCTTTATGTTCTGGATAGTGAACGCCACTAACACCAAGGCAAAGTTCAAAACGTAGACCTGGTTCGTCGCGAAGTGTCTTTGCTACTGAAACTAGTTCACTTGGGCGCACATAAAGCGTTAATTCATCGCGATCAACTACAACTTTTTCAATTGCCTTTTCCCAAGACGAATCAAAATCTGGAAGCGCTGCAGTTAATTCATCAGCAAGCACATCAAAGTAGTTTCCGTATGGACGCTCGGCTGGGGCTGGAACTGGAACCACAGTTGTTAGTCCGCCAAATCCGGAAGTGTCACCGGATCCTGATGCACCAAACATTCCTTGGCTCGCACTTGTAACTTCAAGCAACGGTTGCCCGTTGTGTACTACTTCATTACTCATCGCAACAAACCTCGTTGCGCAGTTACTGGTGTTGCAAGTAGCGCTTCTTTTTCAAGTTCAACAATTTCGCGTTTACGGTTTGAACCAAGTTTGGTGTCGCCAATTTGCTCATGAAGCTTCAGCAATGCATCGATTAGCATTTCTGGGCGCGGTGGGCAGCCTGGCAAATAAATGTCTACTGGTACAACGTGATCAACGCCCTGCACAATTGCATAGTTGTTGAACATGCCACCGGAAGATGCACAAGCACCCATTGCAAGAACCCACTTTGGTTCTGGCATTTGATCATAAATTTGGCGAAGTACTGGAGCCATCTTTTGGCTAACGCGACCTGCAACGATCATTAGATCTGCTTGACGTGGTGATGCACGGAAAACTTCCATGCCGAATCGAGCTAAGTCATAACGTCCTGCACCGGATGCCATCATTTCGATTGCGCAGCAAGCAAGACCGAATGTTGCTGGCCAAAGAGAGTTCTTGCGTGCGTAACCTGCTAAGCCTTCAACCGTGGTTAAGAGCACACCACTTGGCAACTTCTCTTCTAGTCCCATTTTTTCCTCTAACTTCTAAAAATTCTTAATCCCACTCAAGTCCACCGCGACGCCAAACAAATGCGTACGCAACTAGAACTGTGAGAATGAAAATGATCATTTCAATCAATCCGAATAGCCCAAGAGCATCAAATGAAACTGCCCATGGATATAGAAAAACAATTTCGATGTCGAAAATAATGAAGAGCATCGCGGTGATGTAGTACTTCACTGGGAAGCGACCGCCGCCAAGCTGAGCTTGTGCTGGCTGGATTCCACATTCGTAAGCATCAACCTTGGCTCGGTTGTATCTTTTTGGTCCGGTGAACGAAGCGGCAGCGACCGAGAAAACTGCAAAACCGAATGCCAATAGACCTAGGAAGAAAATGGGTAGGTATACATTTCCCTGTCCCACGGTTAGGCCACCTTTCGCTTGCGCTAGTCAATCCTAGAGGCGAAAAGCCCCTTTAAAATTCAGCATTTGTGCGTTTGTGAAAAGATTCACTAATGCGCCCTTAGTTTATTTGATGGCAGACAAGGGGTCACTTCTGGGTCGAGGATTCAAAACTTGAGGCTAGCGGGATTTACTTACTTAGTTGCCCTATGTAGGGCAACAATTCCCCCAGTTAAATCGCGATATTCGCAGGTTTTCCAGCCGGAAGCCAAGATATCTTCACTTAATTCGGCCTGATTTGGCCAAGCTCGGATTGACTCAGCCAAATAAACATAAGCATCTGGGTTGCTGGACATTTTGTTAGCCACGGCTGGCAAAGCCTTCATTAGGTATTCCATATAAACCGTGCGAAATGGTGACCAAGTTGGATGGCTGAATTCACAAACAACTAGACGTCCACCTGGCTTGGTAACTCTGGACATTTCGGACAGAGCCTTCTTCGGATCCTGCACGTTTCGCAGGCCAAACGAGATTGTGACTGCATCAAAAGAGTTGTCTGCGAAAGGCAAATTCATGGCATCGCCTTGGACGAAGGTTAGGTGCGGGAATTGCTTGCGACCTACTTCAATCATTCCTGCGCTGAAATCACAGGCAGTTGGATTGGCACCTGCTTCATAGAACGGCTGGGTACTGGTTCCGGTACCGGCCGCTAGATCCAGAATTTCTTCGCCAACAGTTGGCGCTACTGCTGCCACTACGGCTTTACGCCAAGAGCGGGTTTGTCCCATGCTCAATACATCGTTCGTGATGTCGTATTTTTTCGCCACTGCATCAAACATTGCAGCTACCTCGTGAGGCTCTTTGTTTAAGTAAGCGCGTGACATGTCTCTAGTCTGCCATCTTTTTCGGGGCACGCACTTCAAGGTCCTTAGCTTGGATTAGGCAACTTCAACAAAACGGATTTCCACAGCGCTAAGACGTTTGGAATCGCAGTGATCACCCGTTCGTGATCTTTAGTTAGGACTGCGTCGCGCAAAATCACACTTGCCGTTGTTGGCGACAGCGCAATGTCTCCAGCGAAAAGAGCTTTCCAAACTTGATCCTCATCGCTACGAATCTGTTCCAAGTCGCCCATATCTTTCCGAAGCGATGATGCTTGTTTGGTTAATCTGTCGCGATAATTCTTAGACGAGGTAATCACACCACCAAGTAATGCCCCACCGTTAAAGAAAATGAACGGAATAGCGGCATACGCCAGAGCAGCACCATATGAACCAGAGTTGTCGCCTGCGAAAAATCCAAGGATTAATAGCCAAAAGAAAAGATAAGCGAGTACTAATAGCTCATATGTCATTACTCGAAACAAAACTGGTTTCGCTCCAAGTCGTGGAACTAGATTTCTTTCATAGATCCGGAAAATCAAAAAACTAATCGCACTTAAAGTTGCACCCCAAAAGAAAGCATGGATCGCATCCATGAAGTAACTAAGCCAACTGCTAAATCCAAAGAAAGCGAAAATCGAAATTAATGCCGGCATAGCATTGTTTGGATTTGTGCTTGCTGCGATTACGTCAGCAAATGAATACTTAGCTTGCGAATGCACTTTTGACATTCTTGATGCACTTGGAGTTCGGTTAGAAATCTTGTTAACACGTATTTCCACCTCATCGAGGGTTTCCTGCAGTTGAACAATCTGTCCCGTTACTTTTTGCACCGGAATATTAGTTGCGATGAGATTTTCTAGTGTGCCGCGTGTTGCTTGAATCTCGAGCGAAACTTCACGAATGGCAAAGGTCCTGGCATCTCTAATTGTTGAGATCAAATCCGCTTGCTGTTTGGTGAGACTTACAAGCAAATCTTTTCCAAGACTTACTTGTTTAAAGTTTCCCCCCAAAACCAAAGTCGTCCAACCGAATCCCAAGTAGATAAAAGTTGTGAAAGCCAAACTTATTGCTCGTTGAAAAAGGGACTGCGTGATTGGCTCAAAGTTCCAGCTTCGAAGGATTGCTTCAAACAGGATTGTTCCAAAAACATTAAGGACAAGGATCAAGCCAACAACAATCCAAGAACGCATTTTTCCAAGTGGTGCTCGCCACAATGCCTTTCCCAAAATTGACAGCAAGACCACTACCAAGATTTGAGAAATTGCAATTGCCCCGAGGCTATAAATGAAAAACTCACTTTCGTCCGCGGCATAAACCGTGAGTTTTCCTAACGAAAAAACTAAGGAAGCAAGACTTAAAGACAACAAGTTAAAGGTGTCGGGACCGGCGAGATTCCGTAGTAAATCTCGGAATGTCGAACTGGTATTCGCGGAAGTTAACTCGGTCACACTGCTAAGTCTAAGGAGACTCCATGCACATGCTGAGATTCCAAAGACGCCGTAGGCTTATCAGGTTATGACTTCATTGATGTCGGTTCAAGATTCGAACTTATATGTTCGAACTGTAGCCCTGCCTGATATTCCAAACCTGCTGGCGCTCATGCCTGCCGCGGGTGGACTCTCTTGGGTTCATGGATTGGCAACCGACCAAACCGGAATTATCGGTTGGGGTGAAGTTTCCAGAATGTCCTTTAGTGGTCCAGAGAGATTCAGTCGCGCCCAGCGTTGGTGGTCACAGCAGTGCACCAATTCACATGGCGATGAACCAATTGCCTTTGCTTCATTCGCGTTCGACAAAGATCCTGGGTCGTCAGTTTTAGTAATTCCTGAAATTGCAATTACTCGAGATGCAACAGGGACTCGACTGACGTTAATAAGTAATGACGCAATCACTGATTTCCAACTTAATGAAGTTGTTAGCGAGATAACTAAGCCTCGAGAAGTTGTGCAAGGAATTAACAACGTAACTTGGTTACCAGGTTCTCGTCCGGTATCCGAATGGCAGTCAGCAGTAGATACTGCAGTTTCAAGAATCAATTCGGGCGAGTTAGACAAGGTCGTTTTAGCTCGAGACATTGTGGCGCAACTTGATGAGCCAATTCATATTGGTTCCCTCTTGATTCGCTTGAATGAAGCTTTCCCTGAGTGCTGGACGTTTTGTGTCGACGGCCTTGTTGGCGCCACGCCTGAACTATTGATTCGACGCGATGGCGAGCATGTGACCAGTCGAGTTTTGGCTGGAACTATGCGCCGAAGTCGTGACACTGATCGCGATGGGCAGCTGGCTGCGGAGTTACTTGATTCCGATAAGGACCAAGAAGAGCATGCCTATGCCGTCGAATCTGTAGCTGCTGCACTTGCAACACATTGCACAGATCTAAATGTTCCCGAGCGACCATTTATTTTGCGTCTGGCAAATGTGCAGCACTTAGCAACAGATGTAACAGGTGAACTTGTCGACGCTGCTCCTGCTCTCGCGCTTGCCGCATCACTGCACCCAACTGCAGCTGTTTGCGGAACACCGACTGAACGCGCAACTCATGTCATAAAAGAATTAGAAGGCATGGATCGTGGTCGTTACTCCGCGCCAGTTGGTTGGATCGCAGCTAATGGGGATGGTGAATTTGGAATTGCATTGCGCTGTGCACTTATTGAATCCGAAGATCGCAAGACTCTGCGATTATTTGCCGGTTGTGGGATTGTTGCTGGGTCAGACGGTGAATCAGAAGTTGCTGAATCTCAGGCTAAATTCGCCGCTATGAAATCCGCTTTGGAATAACTAGTTATTAGTTGCTGGAATTGTTTCCCAACCGCGTAAAACAAATGTTGGTCGCTGGACCGGAGTTCCAGCTAAACGCAGATTTGGAAATCTCTCAAACATCATCGGTAACGAATTCTGCATTTCAAGACGAGCTAACGGAGCACCGATGCAGAAATGAATTCCAGCACCAAATGCAATATGTGGATTGTGCTTTCTAGTTATGTCGAAGCGATCAGTATCTTCAAAAACTTCTTCGTCTCGATTTGCCGAACCAAGCATTGCCACAACCTTTTGTCCTTCGAGAACCGTTGTGTTACCAATGACAGTTTCGCTTGTAGCAGTCCGCTCAAACATGTGAAGCGGTGAATCAAACCGCATCATTTCTTCAAGTGCTGTTTCAGTGAGCTCTCTTGGCGAACTCTTCATTAAATCCAATTGATCTTGGTGGCGAAACATTGCAACCATTCCATTACCAAAACCATTAACAGACGCTTCATGGCCAGCATTTAAGAGCAGAACGCACATTGCGATCAATTCATGTTCGTTGAGTTTTTCACCCTGCTCTTCAACTTCTACTAAAGCGGTAATCAAATCAGACCTAGGATCAACTTTGCGCTTGGCTGCCAAATCTGCAATGTAAGTACTAAATTCCAGCCCAGCTTTTTGAGCAGCAAGTTCTTGTTCGCGCGATCTTCCGTATTCATACATCTTTACGATGTCCTGAGACCATCGGCGCAAGTCATTAGCCATATCTCGCGGCACGCCTAACAGGTCTGCAATAACTAAGATAGGCAATGGCTCAGCGTAGTCCGCCAAAATATCGAAGCTTCCGGAACTTGCCAGCTTTGCTTCGGCTTCATCAAGTAACTGATCACAAATTTCAATGATGTTAGGTTCTAGCGCTGCAATGCGTCCAGGTGTGAATGCTTTTTGAACTAACGATCGCAACCTGGTGTGCTTTGGTGGTTCGCTATCTAAAATCGAATCAGAATGTAACCAGTTAAAAATTTCCCATTCATCAAATGGTTCTTGCGCTTTATATAAACGACCCAAGCTTTTATTTCGAAGTGTGGCATTAGCTGTTTCATGAGTTGGAGCCAGCCAAAGCCCTAAGCGGTCACTCCAAACTAAATCTCGATCAGCTCGAAGTTGCCGATAGATGTCATAAGGGTTTGCAACTGTTGCCGGGTCGCGAGTATCTAAAATGTCAGCTGAGCTCATGCGCTAGTTGGTTGATCTTCTTTGTAGCCGATCGATTTGATCGGGAGGGTGATTAGGTACAGAGCTGCAAAGCCGGAACCGATGCCAACAAAAACCCAACGTCCCGTCGTAGCAGTTCCTGGTGCTAGGTAAGTAAGAATTGCTAAACCGATCGAAACTAAAATCATCACAACTGCAGCTCTACGAAATGCTGGATCGCCAGCATTGCGTGAAGTTGTCGCCATGTGAGTTGAAAGTGCAACCAGAATCATGCCGGTCAATCGAAACGACCATATCGCTGACTCGTTAGATGTCAGGCCAATGTAGGAAACAAATGCTGATGGATCCACAAGCAATACACCTGCGCTAATTGCGAAAACAATTGATCCAATGATCATCACTAGGCGGGAGTAACGATATCTAGAATTGCGCATGGGTTAAGTCTAGAACTGTTTGCTTAAAGTGAGTTCAGGCACTCGACTACTTGTGTAGAAGACCTGCGTCACTGAGCTTTGTGTCGCATTCGGACGAACCGGGCACTGGTGCATCCGGAGTTCGCGCGGGGCAGACTCGTTCAAATGCGCAGTAATCACACAGTCGAGAGACCCGTGTTTCCCACGACGAATTCTGCACATCGCTTTCACTACCTGCGCGCATCTGTGCCAACTTCTCGCCTTGCAAAACAACCAGACCTGAATCAGCAGGACGCCGAACTACTTCTTGCGCATTTAGGAAAATTAGTTCAACTTCATCAACATCTATGTCGTGTTGAGTCTTGAAGCCAAGTGCGTACAAATACGGCTGAGCTAATTTGTCGTCGACAAACTTTCCAGGACTCTTGCCGGTCTTGTAGTCAGTAACGCGATTAACGCCATCAACTGTAAAGCGATCTACTTTTCCAAAAAAGTTAACGCCATTGATTTCAACATTGAGTTCCATTTCAAGGTGCTCCGGCTGAACTACAACCTCTGGCGGATTTTCTACTTTGAATAAATTTTCAATCGCCTCTTTGACGCTGTATTTCATTTTGTTGTCAGATTCGAATGGTTTGTATTCAGCTAACTTAAGCATTCGTGGGCCATGCTCGCGGAGTAATTCCATCGCGGCGTCTAAAGTCCGCTCTTCTGGAGCTAGGCGATACAAGTATTCAACAACTTCGTGAGTAATCGATCCACCAGCTAATGCAGAAGTTGGTGGCTCGCGCCAGCCATCGATATATGAAAAGAAGTACTTCAATCCGCACTGTTGATAAAGCGACATTTGAGAATAGGAAACGCGCTTAGGGAGATTTGCTTTTGCAGGTTGCTCAACGTCAACGCGCATAGATTTGTCGGCCATTTAGATTTCTCCCTTGTTGCCTTAACCGTACTTGGCTTGACTGACTATTCGGTCGTTACGGCTTAGAAATTCGGGATTTAACTTGATCGTGTGGCAACGCGTGTGAGGTGTTTCCATCACGACCGATCATGGTTGCGTTATTAACAAGTGCATTTAATACTGACTCTTCAACGCCTTGTACAACCGCTGTAAAGAATGCATCCAAATAGTTCCACGGCACAAAGTCAAGAGATTTCAATTCGGCTTCATTTCGTTTTTGGGTAGGAAATCCACTCGACAGTTCGCCAGGTTGCGCAGTGGACATAGCCAAGAAAATGTCACCACTGAAATGCCCGCCAGCTGTTCCAGTTCTGGCTAACCCAAGTGGAACACGTCTGGCTAGTGCTCGGCACTGATCTGGAAGCAATGGGGCGTTAGTTGCAACAACAACAATTACCGAACCAGCTCCGCCAGGAACGGTGCGAGATTTATCTTTTTCAATCCAACCTGGTTCGTCCATTGGATTTGGTACATCTAAGTCAGACATATCTATGCCTTGAATCCGAAGTTCGCGACGATCTCCGAAATTAGCTTGCACAAATACGCCTACGACATATTCTTTTCCACCGAAGTTAACTGTCCGAGATGATGTGCCGTTCCCACCCTTAAACCCGTAACAGTTCATACCTGTTCCACCACCGTGTGAACCTTCGGCTACTTGGCCACCAGTTGCAGAATCAATTGCCGTGATTGCGTCCTCAGTTGTTACATGCGAACCATTGATGTCGTTTAAGTATCCATCCCAAGTTTCGGCTACGACTGGAAGTAGCCACTCCATTGCAGCTTCTGGAAAATTTTGTTTAACCCACTCGATTACCCCGCGATGCACACTTCCAACAGCGTGAGTGTTCGTGATCATGACTGGACCAGAAAGGCCGCCAGTTTCATTTATCCAATGGGAGCCGGTCATCTCGCCATTGCCATTTAAGGAATAGATTCCAGCAGGAATCGCATCCTGAGTGCGTGACTTACCCACCGGCAAAATTGCAGTTACGCCAGTTCGCACTGGTCCAGAATCTGTGACCAAGTCACCATCGCCGGAAATCAAAGTAACCATTCCGACTTCTAAGCCTGGAACATCTGTGATTGCGTTCAGCGCTCCAGGCGTACCTTCGAACTTGATACCTAAATCCCGCGCGCGCATATTGAATCCTTAACTATTACTCACCTGAGACACAATTTGTTTAATCAAATCATTCTCGGCATTGCGGTCACCTGTCAGGCAAACGATGACTTTGATGCCAGGTATTTTTTGGAAACTCTCTAATGCGAATTTCAATTCTGTTTTAGTCGTAACCTGTTTGGCTGGAATACCTAAAGATTCAGCAATAACCCAAAGGTCTTTGCCATGCGGGGTACCAAATACCTTTTCGTAGTGTTCTTGGTATTCACTCGCACCTTGCTCGAGTTGGCTGAAGATTCCACTTCCGTTGTTATCTAACACAACAACTGTCAGATTTGGATGAGTTTGTCCTTCGCCAAGGTTTAGGCCACCTACGTCATGCAAGAAAGCAATATCGCCCATCAGTAAAACGGTTCGCTTACAAGTACCAATTGCAGTTCCAATTGCTGTGGAGATCAGCCCGTCAATTCCATTGGCGCCACGGTTGCCTAAAACCTGTAATCCATTTCGTTTCGAGGCATATGCTTCGAGATGTCGAACTGGCCATGAGGCTGCAACGAAAAGTTGATCTTCGTCGTTAGCTTGATCCCAGACACATTGCGCCGCACTTGGGCCAGTCAAGGTATCCACTGCCAAAGCTGCGCTAACAGCAGCTGTTGCTTTGGCATCAAGTTCTTGCCACTGACTTAACCATTCTGAATCCTTGTCAGCGTTAAGAACTGGCACAGATTCTAAAATCTTGCTGGCACTTGAAACCGGATCTGGTAAGTCTGGTCCCGAAGTTGAACTGTGTATGGCGTAATGCAATGGTGCATTCTTTAGTAATCCCAAGATTGCCCGCGACAGACCCACCGTGCCAAACGTGACAACAACATCTACTTCTGGTGCAACACCAGCTTGTAGCAAAACCACACCATGTGAAATTGCATTAGTCAACATATGAGCATTCGCAGTTGGTTCCCAAATAATTGGCCACCCAATGGATTGTGAAAGCAGATCTATTTCAACAACAGCCTTTGCATCAGCGTTATCTCCGAGAACAAAAATTCCTCGAGCTGGAACTGTGATCTGCTTTTTGTCAACGATCGGTTCTGAATCGCTCTTCTTAATTGGTGTTGTTGGTTGCCAATTCAAATCGTTAAGTTCAGGCATAAGTGGAAGTTCAAACTGCACATTAACTTGAACTGGTCCTGGGCGACCAGAGATTGAAGCTGCAATAACGTCGCTTGTCTCGGAAATATTTGTTGATTCAGCTTTCACATCAACTTGTGATTTAACAAAGGTTCCAAACATTCCGAATTGATTTATGGTTTGCGGTGCACTTTTCCCCCGCGCGGATTCTGGGCGGTCAGCACTCACGACAACAACCGGAACTGCGCTATGGAACGCCTCAACTATTGCAGGCATTAAATTGGCAACTGCGGAACCAGATGTGACAACTACTGGAACTGGTTTCTTGGTTACTTTGGCAATTCCTAGCGCAACGAATCCTGCATCACGTTCATCGATTCGAACCTGAATTTTTAGAAGTCCTGCTTTTTCAGCCTGAGCAAATGCCCAAGATAAAGGGGCATTACGTGAGCCTGGAGAGATCACTACATTTTCAACGCCAGAGTCTAGGCAACTTTGAACGATGGCTCTTGCTACATCAGTAGCCGTCATTGCTCAACCACCTCTCGCACGCTTGGCGAAACTAGGTCCTTAGCTCCGCTCTGCCATGCTCGCACAATGCGCTGTTGCCACCAAAGTCGATCGTCTTGGCTTACATTTGCTGCTGCAGTTGCAAGTAGATGAGCATCCGGTGTCGCTCGGCGCACCGGCAGTTCGCCATTGGTAGGCAAGGTCGTTGGGGTAACTAAGTCTTGGGCAAACAAAGTTCCAGTACCTAGTCCACATGCCCCGTAAAGTTCTGGGATGCAAGAGGCCAGTGCGATTCCACTGGATAAACCAACAGATGTATCTAGAGAACCGCTTACTACAGCTGGCAAACCTATTTCAGTAACTAAATCAAGAGCGCGCTGCACTCCACCTAGCGGAATTGCCTTTACTACCAAAATATCCGCAGCTGCTCTAATTTCAGCAACATCTATATTCGACGACATTCGCAATGACTCATCCACTGCGATTTGAATTGGTTTGGCCCAGTTCTGCATCGCACTCTTTAGCTCAATCAACTCTGCAACAGTTGAGCAAGGTTGCTCTGCATAATCAAGGCCACCGGCAGCTTCGTCTATCAACGGCAATGCATGAATCGCTTCGCTTAAGCTCCATTGTCCGTTTACATCGATACGGATTTTTCCATCGACGCCCAAACGATTTAAAGTCTCGCGCACAGCTTGGACTCGAAGTAAATCATTTGCCAAAGCGTTGTCGGTGGAATCAGAAACTTTTACCTTGAAAGTTGTCATGCCGTAATTAGTTACCGCAGCTTCAACCGCCGAAATAGTTTGTTCAGCATCCTGCATTGGAATAATGGCGTTCACAGGAACAGTTGTTCTCAACTTTGTTGGGAAAGTTCCAAATGCTGATTCAAGTGCACCAGCAAGCCACTTCGCGCAAACTTCATCGTCATATTCAGGAAATGGCGCGAACTCTCCCCAACCAGATGGTCCACTAATCAAAACACCGGTTCGAACTTCGGTACTGCGAAACTTTGCACTTAACTTCAATGCAAATGGAACTGACTGTTCCGCAATCTCCGCGATAGACATGTTTTACGTTACGAAAAACTATGGACGTTTTGGAAATTGAGTAAAGTCAGGGCGACGCTTTTCTTTGTATGCGTTGCGTCCTTCTTGTGCTTCTTCGCTCATGTAGAAGAGCAATGTGGCATCGCCAGCAAGTTGTTGAATTCCAGCTAAGCCGTCATCAGCAGCATTGTGACTTGCCTTCAACATGCGAAGTGAGAGAGGAGATAGTCGAAGCATCTCGCGACACCACTGCACAGTTTCAATTTCTAAATCCTGAATTGGCACTACTGAGTTCACTAAGCCCCAGTCATATGCTTGCTCGGCGCCATACTGACGACACAGGAACCAAATCTCGCGTGCGCGCTTCTGACCAATGTGACGAGCGAGTAAACCTGAACCGTAGCCACCATCAAATGACCCAACAATTGGACCAGTCTGTCCGAAGCGAGCATTGTCTGCTGCAATCGAAAGATCGCAAACAACATGCAGTACGTGTCCACCACCGATTGAGTAACCAGCAATCATTGCCACAACAGGTTTCGGAATTCTGCGAATTGCAATTTGTAGATCCAGAACGTTTAAACGTCCAACTCCGGCTTGCGCAACAGCGTCGTCGCCGATGTAACCGTCATCGCCACGAATCATCTGATCGCCGCCGCTGCAGAAAGCCCAGTCACCCTGGCCAGTCAAAATAACGACACCCACACTTGGATCGTCACGGACTACATCAAAAGCGTGGATCAATTCCTGAACGGTTTGTGGACGGAAAGCATTTCGCTTTTCAGGGCGATTGATGGTGATTTTGGCAATGCCAGAATCTTCACCAGTTGAGCGTTCCAAAATAATGTCGGTGTAGTCGCCACTTCGTACCCATTCACACGCAGTTGTGATCGATGAGTAACTTGGGTCGGTTTTTGCAGGACTGTCGTCTGCAACCACTGGCGGAAGTACGTACTTTGTTCGGGTATCCATAACAAACCTTAGGAAAATCTTGAGGAATAGTTCTTCGCTCTAGGCTAGTCTCGATGACCAATTCACACACATCCAGAAAAAGCCAGAATCCGCGGGCGCTTACCGCGGTGACGGTTCCCCCTGGCATGGGCGGAGTGCTCAAACTTGCCTCAGTTATTGGTCCAGCTCTGGACGGTTCAGGTCCAGCAATTGCTCCGATGGCCTCAGGTCCGGAATTTGTTGTTGCCCAGACTTTGGAAGCCCTTCGTC
Organism: Candidatus Nanopelagicales bacterium; assembly: GCA_030157865.1. Classification (GTDB taxonomy): domain Bacteria; phylum Actinomycetota; class Actinomycetes; order S36-B12; family UBA5976; genus UBA5976. The sequence goes on from JAOATY010000038.1 coordinate 95,170, forward strand.
CAGATAATCCGGAATACCCACTGGAATCCAATGACATTGCAATTGTTTGCGCCACATCTGGATCGACTGGAACTCCCCGCGGTGTCCTACTTAGTCAACAAGCATTAGCAGCTTCAGCAACTGCTTTTGGAAATCGATTTGGCACCAACAATCGCTGGGTGATTTCGATGCCCGCACATCGAATTGCCGGAATTATGGTTTTAGTTCGATCTTGGTTTCACAACAGTCCATTTGAAATCGATCCAAGTGTTGGCGGAGCCCGAACATTTGAAGCTGCCGCCTTTGCGGCAACAACAATGCGAGCTGTGCGCGAAAGCGATAAAGATGGCCGCGCACTTTTTGTGTCGTTAGTTCCCACCCAGATCGCTCGATTACTTGAATCTGGAAGCGTTGGTATTGAAGCGCTGCAGTCTTATGACGTGGTGTTGAGCGGTGCGGCAGCAACACCACAGCCGATGTTAACCAAGATGCGTGAACTTGGAATCAAGGTCTCCGTTTCTTATGGCATGACTGAAACGTGTGGTGGTTGTGTTTTCGATGGCCGTCCACTGGATGGCGTAAACATTTCATTGGGCACCCAAGATGATGTTGAACCAGGTCGAGTAACAATTTCTGGAACTGTTGCTGCAAGTGGCTACCGCCTTCGTCCAGATTTAGATGCAGTCAGTTTCATATCTGGCCAAGTGCAAACACACGATGTTGGAAAACTTGATTCCAGCGGCTTGCTACACATCTTGGGAAGATTGGATGACGTCGTAACAGTTGGCGGCGTAAATGTTGCGTTAAGCGCAGTCGAGTCATTAATTAGACATCATCCAGCAATTGAAGATGTCGCAGTAATTGATTTGCAAGATGAGTTGTGGGGTTCAATCCCAATCGCGTACGTAGTTACTAGAAGTCATATTTCTGACACTTCAAGCTTGACATCCGAAATTCAAACTGTGATTCGTGATCAAATAAGTAGAGCTGCAGTTCCTAGAACCGTGCAATTTGTAACTTCTCTACCCATGCTCGATTCTGGAAAAATCGATCGGATAAGTTTGCGAATGCAAGCTGCAAACGAAATGACACAAAAGAAGTTCCCGCACCCGGGAGCAAATCATTAAGGATCTTCATGGCTACCCGTACGCAATGGATTGATGGCGCACGAACTCGAACTTTGCCCGCGGCGGTAGCTCCAGTTTTGGTTGGAACTTCAATTGCAGAATTTGAAGGATCCTTTCGACCAGTAATTGCATTACTTGCGCTAGTTGTGAGCCTTTCCCTGCAAGTTGGCGTTAACTACGCAAATGATTACAGCGACGGCATTCGTGGCACGGATGAAAACCGAGTTGGGCCAGTTCGACTTGTAGGTCAAAAGCTTGCAACTCCAGAAGAAGTTAAGCGTGCTGCATTTATTGCATTCGGCATCAGCGCACTAGCTGGCTTAGGAATGGTTCTGATCAGCCAATACTGGCTACTTATTCCAATTGGGATTGCATCCATTGCTGCCGCTTGGTTTTATACCGGTGGCTCAAAGCCCTATGGTTATGCCGGTTACGGAGAACTATTTGTATTCGTTTTCTTTGGCTTAGTAGCAGTCGCTGGAACGAGTGCGAGCCAGACCGGACAAGTAACAGTTTTAGCTCTACTTGGAGGCGTGGCATGTGGCGCGCTCTCGACAGCAATCTTGGTTGCCAATAACCTGCGCGATATTCCAACTGATGAAAAATCCGGAAAGCGCACGCTGGCTGTTCGTTTGGGTGATTCGAAAACCCGTGAGCTTTATCGCGCCTGCATTATGGTTGCGTTCTTTATGCCACTAGCAATGAACTTTTCTGAAGCAGGACCAGAAAGTGCATTCATTGGATTGTTTGCGATCCTAAGTGCCCGCCGACCGTTGCAGGTAGTTCGTTCTGGAGCTACTGGACCGGACTTAATTCCGGTGCTCGTTGAAACTGCAAAAGTTTTATTGCTGTTTTCTGGAATGCTTTCTGTGGCAATCTGGCTTTCGCCAAACGGCTTATAAAACTATTCGTCGATATCTTCTTTGCGAGTATTTTCTTCTAGTTTTTGATTCAAGCGTGAGAAATACCCAGAGATACGTCCGCCCAATTGTGAGCGTTGATTGTTTAGCAACACTAGGGACAAAAGCCCGGAACCCAAGAAGCTAAGAATGATTAAAAGTGGCCCGCGCAGGCCAAACAGATAACCGACACCCAAGGTGACTGCTAGTAATCCGAGACGGGCCAGGGTGTAAGAAATGAATGGGTTCACTTCATTAGTTTATGTCTGTTCGCGAACTTTCGAATTCTGACTTACGATCTAACTATGCCTCGCTTTGTTTTAACGGTTTTAGTAATCGGTCTATCGGTCTATGCCCTTGCCGACTGCTTGCAAACACCAAATCCAAAAGCGCTCCCGAAATTGGTTTGGGTTGCAATCATTGTCTTCATTCCGGTGATTGGTCCATTGCTATGGATTTTGTTTGGTCGCACAAATGGTCGCGGCTGGGGACGTGGCGATGACGACGTCTTTGCTCCGGATGATGACCCAAGTTTCTTGCGCGATCTTTCGCCGAAGCGCTAGTTAACTTTTAGAGGCCTGAGTATGAATGCAGGCCTTGTACCCAAATGTTCACAACAAAGTAGTTGAACAAAATCGTGGCGTATCCCGCAATTGCCACATACGCGGCTTTTTTGCCACGCCAACCTGCAGTTGCTCGAGCGTGCAAGTAAGCCGCGTAGATAACCCAAGTGATGAAAGCCCAAGTCTCTTTTGGATCCCAGCCCCAATAACGACCCCAAGCAGCTTCCGCCCAAATTGCGCCAGCGATAACTGCGAAGGTCCAGATTGGAAACATGAAAGCGTGAATTCGGTAGGACATTAAGTCCAGGCGGTCTGCTGACGGAATGCGCTGCGCAATCGCGGCGCTGCGACCTGGTTCCTTGCCTGCCGCAACTCGATCTTCGGCAGATTGCGCCACAAGATACAAACCAGAAAGTGCAGCACCAATTGTGAAGGCACCAAAGCACACAACTGCAGCCGATACGTGAATCGCTAACCAATAAGAGTTAAGCGCTGGAACTAGTTGTGAACTTTCGGCGTATAGAACAGTTAGGGCAAGACCCAGATCAAGCAGCACAGGGACAGTGATAAACACACCGAGCCAACGCAAGTCGCGCGAGATCGACATCAAACAGTAAGTCAGCGACACTGCAAAACCAGCTGCGAGAGAGAACTCATACATATTTCCCATTGGGACTCGGCCAGCCGAAAGACCGCGAAACAGAATTGCCATGCCAAGCAATAGCGTTCCAAGCCAGGTTAGAGACATACCGATATTTCCAGCGCGGCGACCTTCGCCTAAGTCACCGTCATCGGATAACGAAGTAGAAACTGAAGGCTTATCTAAGGTTGCCGTTGATCCCATTCGGACTTGATGCGAAGCGCTTGTGCGTTGGGCTGAAGTTTCGATGGTTTCAAGTCTGCGACCTTTAGCTAACGAAATGCTGAATGCAACCATGGCTCCTGTGAAGGCAGTCATTGATCCATAAACCATGGTGTTACTTGCTTGCGCCAATGTTTCATTAACAGTCATTACTTTTCCTCCGGAGCATTTACCAGTTTGGCAAGCTGTGAAATCTCATCTGCCAAACCAGGAGCTTCAGTTTTTGATAAACCAGCAACTTCAATCACATTACCCCGATCATCAGTTGCCGTCACGCGCAACCAGGCTCGGCGACGTGGGATCAAAAGTGAAAGTGACAAACCGATAATCGATGCAATTGCCGCACCAAGGGCCCAGCCCTTGCCAGGATCTTTGGTGATGACGAAGGTAGCCCATTGGCGATAACCCGTAAATTCAACGGTTCCAGCCGAATTTGGAAGTGTCCAAGTTTCACCTGGCGCAAGTTCCTCAATTCCAATTCGCTTCATGTTTTCGGTTTCGAGGCGATAGACACTTTGTGGCATTCCAGAATCGAGACCTAAATCACCCTGCCAGGCACTCAGGTAAACCTCAGGATCATCGGGAGCTGGAAACTTTGAAACTGGTCCATTTGAGAAATCCTCAGACACAGTTGGCAAGAAAAAGCCTTGGAGTCCCAGCTGGGGAACCGTGTCAGGAATCTTAACCACACCACTTGAAGTGAATGCCGTGTCTTGTGGCAAGAACACTGAGGCGTCTTCCCAAACTACTTTTCCAGATGCGTCACGCACCGTGAACTCAGGCGCGTAACCATGTCCAACCAGGTACACCGTGATTCCAGAGGTTCGAAGTGGGTAATTCACTTCTACTGTGACTGGTCTTGGCTCTGATTGTGGGTCATCTTTAACTAATAGGTCTGCGCGGAAACCTCGCGGCGCACCATTTTGCTGTCCCCCGCGCTGAAATGTCGCTTCAAATTCTTGAAGTTCAAATGAGAACGGTGGCAATTGGTCTGCCCCAAAAATTCGACCGGGTGCAAACGTGTCGTACTGCGTCACGTTGTTTGCAAATCCTGCATCTTCGCGAACAATTACAGTTCCGCGATATCCAACTGCGCCGCCGTATCCGACGGCTAATAATAAAACTAATAGCGATAGGTGAAAAAGAAGATTTCCAGTTTCTCGCGCATAACCTTTTTCTGCCGAAAGCCAGCCATCACCTTGGCGGACTCGCCAACCGCGTTTCTTCCAAGCGACAGCAGTTTCAGAAATAATTTGTGACGAATCAGAATTACTTTGCCATTGCTGATGAACTGGAAGTCGACGTAAGTTTCTTGGAGCAACTGGTGGTTCACTGCGCAATTCTTTGTAATGATCTAGGGCGCGTGGCAATACGCACCCGGTTAGCGATATAAACAACAATAGATAAATCGAGGCAAACCAAGGTGAAGCAAACACATCGAACATATACAGGCGATCCAAAATTGGACCGGTAGTTGGATTGTCTTTTAAGAACTCATTAACCCGAAGTGGTGAAGTTCCTCGTTGCGGAAAAATTGAACCAGGAATACTTGCTAACGCGAGCAAAAACAGCAAGATCAAAGCAACGCGCATACTGGTTAGCTGTCGCCATAACCACCGCATAGTTGCCATTACTTATTCACCATTACTTTTCATTAGATTGGAACGCCCCAATCAGCTGCCCAAACTCGCAACCCAATTGTTAAGTCATTCCAGTATCCAGTTACAAGTAGTAACCCGATCACAATAAGCATGACGCCACCGAAATACATAATTCCCCGAGAATGCCTTCGCAAAACTTTCACTGTGCGAATACTTCGCTCGAAGAACAAAGCAATGAATACAAACGGAAGTCCGAGTCCAAGGCAATAGGCAGAACTCAAAATTGCGCCACGAACAGCGCTTGCTTCGGAAAGTGCCATCCCTTGAACCGCAGCCAATGTCGGCCCAATGCAAGGTGTCCAACCGATTGCAAACAGTGCGCCAAGTAAGAAGGCGCCAAACAAAGTTCCAGTTGGGACTCGATGGATTCTGATGTCTCGCTGAATCGCCGGGATGGCACCTAGGAAACCTAGACCAAGGATGACAACAACTACACCCATGATCATTTGAATGGTTCGCTGATACTCAAGGAGTAGTTGTCCAATGCCGCCAAATAGTGCGCCATAGGAAATGAACACGACCGAAAATCCAGAAACGAAAACTAGCGATCCCCAAACAGCTCGAGATCTGGATACTGAAGTCCGTTGTGCAGTGGCTCTGGCGCCAGCCACGCCTGTTATGTAGGAGAGGTACCCAGGGACTAGCGGAAGCACGCATGGCGAAAGAAACGAAACTAATCCAGCAGCAAACGCCAATGGGATTGCAAGAAGTAGTGAACCTGATGTGATCGTTTGGACGATTTCAATCGCAGGCATTAACTTTCACTTTCCAAAACTGCGGTAAGTACAACTCGCAACTCAGATTCAGTTGTCGGACCAAGGATTCGAGCCGCTACTCGCCCTTGTGAATCCAAAATAATTGTTGACGGTGTCGCAGCCGGGCCTAGATTTCCAAAAACTAAAGTCAACTGCCCGTCTTCATCGCGAATTGATGGATATGAGGACTTGAATCTTTCGTTAAATGCTTTTGCAGCAGCAAGGCCATCACGAGTATTCAAACCAAGAAACTCAACGCCTTGATTCTTAAACTGCTGATATGAATTCTCTAATTCATCTGCTTCAGCTCGGCAAGGGCCACACCAGGATGCCCAGAGGTTTACGACAACTGGCTTACCTCGCCAATCAGCAATGTCGAGTTTTGAACCATCGAGAGTTTCACCGGCTAAGGAGATTGCATCGCCACGCTCTTCTGGAGACAAGAGCACCGTTGAGCCATCGCCAGAGATGTAGCCGGTATCTGAAGTGTTCGATCCAGTACTTGCGCTACATCCCGTGAGAAGTGCTATGCACGCTCCTGCCAAAATCCAAGCCGCAACTTTACGCACCGGCGATCTTGCTCGCTTTCCCCAAAAGGTCAGCGCTCGGTTCGGTATACAAAACTGCAACTAACTTGTCATCATCGAAAGTCAATGAAGTTAGCGAAGCCAGGCTGCATTGGCGCTTGCGCGGATCGTGCGGAAATCTGCGATCTTCGAAATCAAGTCGGCTAATCCAAATTGGAAGTTGGTGGCTGACTAGGACTGCTTCGTGACCCCGTGCTGCATCGCGAGCATCGGCTACCGCTTGACGCATTCGCGCAGCAACTACAACATAAGGCTCGCCCCATGATGGGCGAATCGGATTGTAGAGATGTTTCCAGGCTCGTGGCTGTCGCAGAACTCCATCGCCAACAGAAACTCGCTCGCCTTCGAATACGTTGTCGGCTTCGATCAAGTTTTCATCTGTACCGATGGTCAAGCCATGTACGCCGGCAATCGGCGCCGCGGTTTGCTGAGCTCGCTCTAGTGGCGATGCGATAACTGCAGTTACATCACGAGGTGCGAGAGCATCAGCAGCGCGCTGGGCCATTTCGTGACCTAGTTCAGAAAGTCGATATCCAGGAAGGCGTCCATAAAGGACCTTGTCCGGGTTATGTACTTCACCGTGACGCAGTAAGTGAACTGTTGTCCGCATACTACTAATTAGATCACGTTGCGCGACGTCGTGCAGCCGAGCGCTTACGAGACGGACGCCAGCCAACGGAGCCTGAAGTTTCAGCCTCATCGCGAAGTGCACCACCATGGACTGCCAAAGCGTTTGCAAGGGCAGTGATCGTGGCATCCTCAGGAAGTACATCCACGCGCAAACCATGCTCTTGAGCGGTCTTTGCAGTTGCTGGACCGATGCAAGCGATGATCGTAGTTGGATGAGGCTTTCCAGCAATTCCTACCAAGTTACGAACTGTGCTACTTGAGGTGAAGATCACAGCATCGAATCCACCACTCTTGATGGCTTCGCGAGTCTCAACTGCAGGAGGCGCAGCGCGAACGGTACGGAATGCTGTGACGTCTTCGACTTCCCAGCCAAGAGCAGTTAGACCAGCAACCAAAGTGTCAGTTGCGATGTCAGCACGTGGCAAGAAGATTCGATTAATCGGATCGTTGATTGAATCAAACTCCGGCCATTCCTCAAGCAGGCTGGCGGTTGTTTGTTCCTCTTCTGGAACTAGGTCTGGACGCACACCCATTGCGATCAACGCATTAACTGTGTCCTCGCCAATTGCAGCAATCTTGATTCCCGAAAGTGATCGAGCATCTAATCCATATTCTTCAAAACGCTCGCGAATCGCGCGCACTGCATTCAGGCTTGTGAAGATAACCCATTCAAATCTTCCGGAAACAAGTCCGTGAATTGCACGTTCCATTTGTTGTGGTGTGCGAGGTGGCTCAACCGACATCGTTGGAACTTCAAACGGGACTGCGCCAAATGAAATCATTTGTTCGCGTAGGTCTTCAGTTGAATCCTTAGTACGAGGTACAAGTACGCGCCAGCCATGCAGCGGACGATTCTCAAACCAGGCGGTGCGATCACCGACGGTTTCACCGATGATGACTATGCCATTACCACTTTGCTTTGCAAGCTTTACTGCATTCGGTAGTGCCTCAAGTGTTGAGTGCAAAGAACGCTGCTCAACAGTTGCGCCATCTCGCACGATTGCAACTGGTGTTGAACCGTCGCGACCTGCCTTGATAAGCGCCTTTGAAACTTCAGTTACACGATCGGCTGCATTGTGAACCACAAGTGTCACAAGCGGATCAATGTGCGCTGACCAATCAACGATTGGTGAGTCAGCATCGATGATGCGAACTTCACGAGTACGGCCACCAGTTAGTGAAACACCAACGTGTGCTGCAACTGCAGTTAGCGGAGATACGCCAGCAGCAACTTCGAAGGCATGTCCTGCCTTAGCGATTGCTGAGGTCTCCATAGCAAGACGACCGTCAAGAACTGGATCACCTGAAAGTAGGCGAACTACCTGCAGGCCTTCCTTGCGCGCATCTAACAAAACTTTTGTGCGGGCTGCTAATGAAAGCGGCGCACCTACGTTGTCCACGGCAACTAGTACTTGTCCCGATGAAACTATCTCGGCAAGGCGAGTTACTTCCTCGTCAACAACTACGACGTCAGCTGCCTGAAGCAACCGATGTGCGCGAACTGTTAGTAAATCTGGGTCGCCAGGTCCGGCAACCACAAAAGACACTCCGACTGCGGCAGAAATCTGCGAGCTAGCCATTTACACACCTACCTTGTTTGTGTACTTACAGCTTTGGGAAGTCATTTTTATCCTGCATTCGCTTGAGTCAGCGCGCTTTGAGATTTGCGCTGTTCGTGGAATGCAAGAATCTGTAGTTCGGTCGCAAGGTCTACGCGACGCACGTCAACACCAGCTGGTACTTCGATAAGTACCGGTGCGAAATTCAAAATACTTGTGATGCCATTGCGAACCATTACGTCGCAAACTTCTTGAGCCGCAGCTTCTGGTGTAGCTATGACCCCAATTGATGCCCCAGTACTAAGAACGACCTGCGGCAATTTAGAAATGTCGGTAACAACAATTTCTTTGCCAGCGACTGTGACGGATTCACCAACGCGTTGCGGGTCGGTATCAAAGAGGCCAACAACAGAAAAGCCACGCGATGCAAAACCTGGGTAACCAGCAAGGGCATTTCCGAGGTTTCCAATACCAACAATCACAACTGGCCAAACCTGAGTAAGGCCTAAAGCGCGAGCAATTTGGTAGAGCAAGAATTCGACATCGTAGCCAACGCCACGAGTTCCGTATGAACCCAAGAAGGAAAGATCTTTGCGAAGTTTTGCACTAGACACACCACTGGCCTCGGCCAACTCTTCGGACGAGACCAGGAGAACTCCACGCGCAGTTAATGACAGGAGGCTGCGGTGATACATCGGAAGACGACTAACGGTCGCGTCGGGGATAACACCACGAGCACTTACGTGCGCGCTAGGCGTTTGTGACAGCGACATTAAAACCATCCCTTTTTGTGTCCGTTGGCGATCAGGTTATGCGCCTTTTCGCTTTGTGCAAAATTGGCGCAGTGACCCTAAATCGTGCTAGGGAAAACAAGGATTTTTGATGTTACAAACGTGACTGGTGTGACTTGACGGCGACACGAAATTTACTTGGTTTTTTTCGATAATGCGGTTCGCAAGCGTGCTTCATCAACGCGCCACTTGTCGTGGATCTTTCCGTCAATCATGGTTACCGGAATTGATTCAAAATACTGATCAGCTAGCTGAGCGTCTTCCAAGATCGAAAGTTCACTCCAAGTTTCACCAAGTTCTTCACATACTTTGGCGATTATTAACCTGGCGTTTTCGCACAAATGGCAATCTGGTTTTCCAATGAGTACAACACGAGATTCCATTTTTCTGCTCCCTTCGGTCTGTAACCAGTGTGGCACACTACATTCGCAGTACCCTTTAAACATGGGCGCAAATTCGATCGGAATGCCTAGCGACATAGGTACTCCAGAGCCACGAAACATCGGTGCGTTCTTCGATATCGACAATACGATCATGCGCGGCGCGAGCATCTACCACTTAGCTCGAGGCCTATTCGCTCGAAAGATTTTGAGCGCAACTGACTTAGCTAACTTTGCAATCGCCCAAGGCAAGTTTCTAACTTACGGATCCGAAAATCTTTCTGACATGGCACGCATCACGGAGAATGCGCTCTCATTTGTCACTGGTAGAACAGTCGAAGAAGTTGTCGGATTGTCCGAAGAAATTTACGACGAAATCATGGCTGACAAAGTTTGGCCTGGCACCGTGCAATTGGCGCACACGCACCGAGCAGCAGGACATCAAGTATGGCTAGTTTCGGCGGCACCAATTGAGCTGGCAAACATTATTGCAACCAGACTTGGATTGAGTGGCGCAATCGCAACTGTCAGCGAAGTTGAAAATGGTGTCTATACCGGCCGACTTAAAAATCCTCCGATGCATGGCGAGCAAAAAGCAATCGCGGTGGCTACGTTAGCCAGTGAACATGGTTTGGATTTAGTTCACAGCTTTGCGTATTCGGATTCCAGTAATGACATACCTCTTTTGAATAGTGTTGGAAATCCAACTGCTATCAATCCAGATTCGGCACTGCGAAATGTTGCCACATTAAATGGCTGGCCAGTGCATGATTTCCGCAGACAGAGATTAGTTAAGCGTTATGGCGTACCTGCGGGCGCAACAGCCATTGCATTAGTAGGCGCGGGTGCCGGGTTAGCAATTGCTGCCACCCGACGCTCCCGCGCCTGAAGTTTTTGAAAGGGTTTACTTACCCTTATTGCGACGCTGTGAACGCGTCTTCTTAAGCATTTTGCGATGCTTCTTCTTGGCCATGCGCTTGCGGCGCTTCTTGATCACCGAGCCCATTTGGACCACCTTTACTTGTGTTGTTAAACCGAGTCTACGTGCTTGCGTTAGAGATCTTGCGCTTGGACTGGATTGCTCCAAATTCCGTTGTGATTAACCTGCTTCTACAAAAGATTCCTGTAGGTAGGTATGCACTGCTTGTTCTGGAATTCGAAATGATCGACCAACCTGAACAGCTGGTAGTTCACCGTTGTGTACTAAGCGATACACAGTCATTTTTGAAACGCGCATTGCAGTTGCAACTTCAGCAACAGTTAAGAAGCGAACTTCCCCGAGCGGACGTTCATTGGATGCACCCATAGGTCACCGAAACCATTCTGTGTGGGCTAAGCACCGGCTTCCCCTCCGGGCTGAACTTCACACTAATTCGTAGATGCTTACATTAGTGGCGAATGGGACTGAAGTGAAAGTCGGTTCAGAAAGTAACTTAAATTACACGCGTGTAATTTAAAACTCGTTACTGCTGACCCGTCCTAATTGTTTGCGTCGCAAACACAATTTCGAGCTGTATTCATTTGTTCAAAAGAACTGGTTATTGCATACCCAGTTCTTTTGAACGATCACGCGCTGCTTCCATTGCACTTAAAAACGCAGCACGCACTTTAAAGTCATCAAACTGACGAAGTGCTGCAACCGTGGTGCCACCCGGTGAAGTAACTTGCTCACGTAAAACTGTTGGATGCTCTTTAGTTTCTCGAAGCATCGTGGCTGCGCCATAAACCGTTTGCAACACCAAATCGTTTGCCACATCGCGCGGCAAACCAAGCATTACTCCGCCCTCAATCATCGCCTCGACAACATAAAAGATGTAAGCAGGACCGGAACCCGAGATCGCAGTAACAGCGTCCTGGTACTTCTCAGGGACTCTCACCACTTGTCCAACGCTGCGCAATAAAGTTTCCGCGGTTAGCAGGTGATCTTCGGTGCAATTCGATCCTGGATTAATTGCCGCCATACCTTGATCAACTAATGCAGGAGTGTTTGGCATAACGCGAACTACCGGAGTCTTGGCTGGAAGTAGGTCTTCCATGAATCCTGTGGTGATACCTGCAGCAAGTGAAACAACTAGAGTTCCTGGCTTGAGTGAATCTTTGATTTCACCCAAAACGATGGCCATGTCTTGTGGTTTAACCACAAGAACAACAGTGTCTGCCTTGCCCGAAACGTCTTGATTAGTGCCGTTAGCAACGCCATATTCTTGAGTTAATTCAGCAGATCTTTCGATCCGACGATCTGCAATCAACAGCTCCGACTTAGGAACTCCAGCACGTAACAGGCCCGCTAATAAGGTCTCCCCCATAACGCCAGCCCCGATGATGGCGGTTGTCATAACGCAGTCCTAACTCTTGGAAACTAAGGATCTCAAGAAGAGTGAAAGGTTGGATGGCTTCTCTGCCATACGACGCATTAAGTATGGGTACCACTGATCGCCATAAGGTACGTAAACGCGAACCTTGTGGCCAAGTTCTGCTAGTCGCACCTGCTCATCTGGACGCACACCAAGCAACATCTGGAATTCAAAAGTTTCTTTTGCGCGTCCACTGCGAAGGGCTAAAGCCTGGCCAATCTGGATTAGTCGTGGATCGTGAGTTGCCAACATTGGGTAAGCATCTGATTCGATCAAGTTACGCATGCTGCGGACATAAGCCTTATCGATTTCACCGCGATCAACAAAAGCTACGTCAGCAGCTTCGGCATACGCACCCTTACAAAGTCGGATACGGGAATCGGCGTAAGAGTAGGCAGCTACGTCATCTTCAGTGCGATGAAGTTGAGCTTGAAGTACGCCACCGGTAGTTGGAAACTCTTTACGAACTTCGGACAAAATTCGAAGTGTTGAATCAATTGTTGTGTGATCTTCCATGTCGAAAGTCACTGTTGTGCCCACCTGCTTTGCGATGGAACAAATCTCAAGTGCGTTTTCTAGTGCAATGCTTTCGCCGCTGTCGCCAAGTGCTTGGCCGACTGCAGAAAGCTTTACGGAAACTTCAGCGCTGTCTGAAAGTCCAGCACCCGACAATGCGCGAAGTACATCTTTGTAGTCAGAAACAGTTGTGTCGGCGGCGGCGCGATCAAGTGTGTCTTCACCAAGTCGATCGACGGTTGCTAGTAGTCCTAGGTCATGGAGATTCTGAACTGTTGAAACAACGTCAGCTGTTGTTGTGCCAGCGACGAATCGATTAACTACACCGCGGCTAAGTGGTGACGTGGAAACAAGATGTTCCAACTTTTCACTGCGTGATGCTGAAACTAATAATTCGCGAAGCATGGCTCTCCCACCTTTGGTGACCCCGGGAATGGATCTAGGCCTTACTTTACGCGGTTATTCAGTTACTCGGCATCGTCAGGGAACCAGTCCAGACGACGCAGGATGATTCCTTCGCGAAGTGCCCACGGGCAGATTTCTAGAGTTTCCAGATTCAAGAACTCCATGGCTTCTTGCGCCACAATCGCGCCAGCTAATAATTGTTCGGCTCTGCCGGTTGATATTCCTGGCAATTGCGCGCGCTGCCCATGTGTCATCTCCGCAATTTTTGGCACCCACTTATTCAGGGCTTGGAGCGGAAGTTCTCGCTGAACTCGCTGGCCTTCACTTGATGGCGCTGCGCCACACAATCGAGCAAGTTGTTTAAACGTTTTGCTCGTGGCAACTGCGTGATCAAATTCACCCTCAAGCAAGTGTGCGAAATCAGTTTCCAAAGTTTTCTTTACATACTTTCGAAGAGCCTTAATCTCATCGGCACTCGGAATTTCAGTCGTGAAAAAGTCACGGGTCAATCGACCGGCACCAAGCGGCGTTGACATCGCAAGTTCAGGATGTTCGTCGGTTCCGATCGCAACTTCAAATGAACCGCCACCAATGTCGGCAACGAGCAATCTGCCCGACGACCAGCCAAACCATCGACGCACTGCCAGGAACGTAAGTATGGCTTCATGTTCGCCATCAAGTACCTGCAGGTCAATCCCAGTTTCGGTCTTGATCTTTTCGAGAATTGCATTTGAATTCTTTGATTCACGAATTGCCGAAGTGGCGAAAGCCAGTAGCTCGTCGCAATCGTGCTGCTTTATGTATTCATTGCATTCCTGCAGAACTTCAATCAGAGTCTTTACAGAGGACTTCTTAAGGTCGCCATCAGCCTTAAGTTGCTCGGCCAACCGCAGTTCATATTTCTGCGACATTGTTGGAATCGGAGCAGCACCCGCGTGAGCATCAACGATCAGTAGGTGAACAGTGTTTGAACCAACGTCTAACACTCCCATTCGCATACCTGAAACAGTACTAGCGGACTAGGTGCTGGGTAGGTAAGCACTCACGTACGCAATAGGATTTATCCGTGGTTGAAAAGAATCAAGATTTCCCTCGCGCATGGGTCGAGTTTGTTGATCCCGAGGATGACACAAATTTGTATCGCTGCGATCTGACCTGGCTAACAAGTCGATGGACTTGTATCTGGGGAAATGGTTGCAAAGGAATCGGCAAAGAAAATCCTGACGTAGGTTGTTGCAACCTCGGCGCACACATCGCTGACAAAGAAGATTTCAAGAACACCAAGAAGCATGCAGCCATGTTGACGCCTGACATTTGGCAGAACTACGACGAAGGTCACGCGAACGGCATGTTCGAAAAAGATGACGATGGCGCAAAGAAAACCCGCGCGTACAACGGTGCTTGCATCTTCCACAACCGCAATGACTTCGAAGGCGGCGACGGTTGTTCGCTACATATTTTGGCCGGTCAACTCGGCGTAAATCCTTTGGTTACCAAGCCACAAGTTTGTTGGGAACTTCCAATTCGTCGCACATTCGAAGAAGTTAAGCGACCAGATGATGTGGACATCATCGTTATTGGAATTGAAGAGTACAACCGACGTGGTTGGGGTCCTGGCGGCGAAGATTTGGATTGGTACTGCACAACTGCAACTGAAGCTCATGTTGGGGCTCGCGCGGTTTACCAATCCTACGAACCAGAACTAACTGCGTTAATGGGCAAGAAGGCTTACAAGATTTTGGCAGACCATTGCCAAGCTCGCGAAGAGATGATTGCGGCAGCAAAGGCTTCCGACAACGCTCGCGCAATCAAGTACCTTGCGATTCACCCAGCAACGCCAAAATCCTAAGTTTTATTCACAGGGGCTTTAGTTAGCCATTGGCGTACCAAAAGCTACGGCTGTCAGTCTAGGCGCGTAACCTAAGGGCATGGCTAAAGCAGTTCGCGCAACATACAAGTGCACCGAGTGTGGGTGGACTGGCCATAAATGGGTCGGACGTTGCCCTGAATGCCAAGCCTGGAGTTCAGTAACCGAATCATCCGTGGCTGCAAGTAGCGCGGGTTTACGAACCTCAACGGCAGGCGTCGCGCCCGGTAAACCCGCTCGCGCTGTTAAGGACATCCCACTTGGTGAAGTTGAACGCACTTCAACGGGAATCGAAGAATTTGATCGCGTACTTGGCGGCGGTCTTGTAGCTGGCCAATGTGTTTTGCTTGCTGGTGAACCTGGCGTTGGAAAATCCACTCTGTTACTTGAGGCCGCCGATAAGTTTGCTCGCGCTTCAGGTAAGCCTCGCAAAGTTTTATACATCTCTGGTGAAGAGTCCGCTGAACAAATCGGGATTCGAGCTCGACGTATCGGAGTAAATGCCGACACATTGCTTGTTGCTGATGAAACAGATCTAGCCGTGCTGCTTGGGCACGTCGAAGATGTTGATCCGGATTTACTAATCGTTGACAGTGTGCAAACCATTGCATCGGCTGAACTTGATGGACGCGCCGGTGGCGTCGCACAAGTACACGAAGTAACCCAAGTCTTAACTCGGGCAGCAAAAGGTCGCCGGATGCCACTTTTGCTTATTGGCCAGTCCACTCGCGATAACTCAGTTGCAGGACCTCGTTCACTTGAGCACTTGGTAGATACAGTTCTGACTTTTGAAGGCGACCGCGGAACTCCATTGCGCCTGCTTCGCGCCAACAAGAATCGTTACGGCCCTGCTGATGAGGTTGCCTGCTTTGAACAAGCAGACGATGGCCTTCGCCAAGTTACTGATCCATCCGCCTTGTTTAGATCCCAGCGCGATCAAGCGATCCCAGGAACTTGCATTGCGATCACATTAGAAGGGCGCCGAGCATTGCTGGTTGAAGTTCAGGCTTTGACGACAACTAGTCCTGGCAGTAACCCGATGCGTCGGACGACCGGATTTGATAACGCTCGAGCCGCAATGTTGATCGCAGTGACAGAGCGGGCTGCTCGACTAAAGCTTTGGGATAAAGACGTGTACTTAGCAACGGTCGCAGGTGCCAAGATTTCCGATCCTGGCGCTGACTTGGCGATGTGCTTAGCCATTACCTCGGCCGCCCGAGATTCTGCACTGCCTATTGACTTAGTTGCCATTGGCGAAGTTGCTCTAAGCGGCGATGTCCGACCAGTGCCTGGCATGAATCAGCGCTTAAGTGAGGCTGCCCGAATCGGATTCAAAACTGCGCTGGTGCCAAAAAGCACCCGACTGCCATCGGGAGTCAAAGGCCTTCGATTGATCGAGGTCGGCTCGCTAACGGATGCAGTAAACGCAATCTAAATTTCTTTGGCAATCCTGTGAAAATGTTGGGTTCAGACGTAGACTCAACTCAACTCGAGTGAGAAAGAACTTTCGTGGCAACCAAAGAGCAAGTTAACTCTGCTGAATTATTGAGATCTGTTTTGGCACAAGTTGCCCCCGGCACCGAACTGCGTGACGGCTTGGAAAGAATCCTTCGAGGCAACACTGGCGCCCTAATTGTTTTGGGTCAAGACAAGACCATCAACACAATCAGTAGCGGTGGCTTTGATGTAAACATAGATTTCACTGCGACTCGACTTCGCGAGCTGGCAAAAATGGACGGCGCAGTTATTTGCGATCGTGATGCCACAAAGATTATTTCGGCTGCCGTGCAGTTGCTTCCTGATCCTTCGATTCCAACCAGTGAACAAGGAACTCGACACCGCACAGCCGATCGCGTTTCCCGACAATCGAACTTGCCCGTCATCAGCGTAAGTAAGTCGATGCGAATCATTGCGCTTTACCTTGATGGTCGTCGTTACGTACTAGAAGATTCCGCAACCATTCTTTCCAAAGCCAATCAGGCGTTAGCAACTTTGGAACGTTACCGCGCTCGATTAGACGAAGTTGCAGGTTCACTTTCCACAATGGAAATTGAAGACTTAGTAACAACACGTGATGTAGCAACAGTCGTGCAGCGCCATGAAATGGTGCGTCGTATTTCAAGTGAAATTTCAGCTTACGTAGTTGAACTTGGAACTGATGGTCGCTTACTTTCGTTACAACTTGAAGAATTGATCTCCGGAGCTGCCGCTGATCTTGGTTTCATCATTCGCGACTACATGCCAACTGGTGGCCGAAAAGCCAATAAAGCAGAGGGAATTCTTGATGGAATCGCTGACTTAGATGCTGCTTCTCTATTAGATGTTTCAAATATTGCTGAAGTTATTGGACTTCCAAGTGACACCGAATCACTCGATAACACCGTGCATCCTCGTGGCTTCCGATTGCTTGCAAAAGTGCCAAGACTTCCAGAACAGATCTTTGAAAACTTGATTCAGCACTTTGGTAGTTTGCAACACTTACTTTCAGCATCCGCTGAAGAACTTCGCGATGTCGAAGGTGTTGGTGAAACTCGTGCACGAGCGATTCGCGAAAACTTATCTCGAGTTGCTGAAGCAAGTTTGCTTGAGCGTTACGTCTAATTCTTTTTCGGCAATTACTGAACGACGAACTTAACGCCATCGCTGTTTAAGCTGGAATTTCTACCATGTGCCCAATACGCACCTGGATCAGCCATGTTTGTGACTTTGCAGCCAGTTGAAGTTTGTTTGCCAATCCAAACAACTTTTACATTCCATTCTTGACCAGGTGCTAGTTCAACTAAATCTTTATCTGTATTTGGATTGCAATGATCGGTTGACCAAATCAATGCCGGTCCAGAAATTACCGTGACTTCATTTGCGCCGCTACCGACATCGCGCTTACAGGTCTTTGCCGAAATGTTCTTGACGATCATGTTTATATGAACGCCTTCACCAACAGCTGTCGTTTCTCGATCTACTTCAACGCGCACTGAAGTGTCCGCATCAGAGCACTCGCCTTCGGCGACGGCTGGGACTGCTGGTTGCGCAGTTGGTTGCAGAATGCTTGGAGTGGGTGAGGCAGCAACAACACTTGGAATCGGAGTAGCAACAACTGCTCCTTCAGTTGGAGCGGCTGAGGCGGCAGCTTGAACAGTGTCGTCACCACCGGTAAAAGTGCGAATCAGGACAATCAAAGTAACTAGGGCAGCCAGGCCAAGCATTAGGCGACGTCGCCAATAGACCACTGGTTCTTCTGGTCCTACTGGATGCACTACACCGGTCACATATTTAAGGTATTAAGCAATTGCCACCAAAGGCAGTAGGCGCGAGCAAGTGATGACCTAGAAATTCACTTTTTGAAAGCTTTTGGCGAATCGGACAAGTGCCTAGACGGAAAATGCAGGGATAACTTTTCCAACATGAACGCCGCCGCCAAATAGTTCTTGGCTCTCCAGCTGACGTTCGACTTCCTGAGAGACGACGCCCATAACGTTCTGCAGAATCGACATGGCAACTACGATTCGAGCACGATCAGCGCCATCTTCAATCTTGAGCGCAAGTGCCCTTCCATCCCCCAGGCCAATTCCGTAAACCGCTTCGGCACCATCTTTAGCCAGCAGACTTGGAACACCTTGCATAAGTTTTGTAACGTCACGTCGAGTTCCACCTAAGTACTGTGGATTTGCGCGTATTGCATCAGCAATTGATTTCTGTTTCGAATCTGCACTAGGTCCAGCAAATTTTGAAAATGCTCGAGCTAAGCCAACTAGTGATGTGGACATTAGTGGCGCACCACATCCATCAACACCGATGTGTTCAATTGTCTGGCCCGTAACTTCTTCAATTGTTTCTTTGCAGGCTATTTGAAGTGGGTGTGTTGGCTTCAGGTAAGTATTGGTATCCCAGCCATTAAGAACACATGTGAACAGCATGGCCGAATGTTTGCCACTGCAATTCATGTATGACGAAGTCTTGCCCAGGCCAGCTGCCAGCAAAGTATCGCGCTCGACTTCATCAAGTGGCCAGTCAGCTGGGCATTGCAATGCTGAGGTGTCTAAATTCGCGGCATTCAAAATGTCTTCCACGCCAGCGAGGTGGAAATCTTCACCGCTATGGGAAGCGCAAGCTAAAGCAAGTAATTCGTCTTTAAGTGGCAAACCATTTCTGACCATTGCCAGGCCTTGCATTAACTTGCTCGAAGACCTCGGGAACATGGCGGTTGAAACATCACCGATTGACCATTCAACTTTGCCTTGAGCATCTACAACAACGGCACTACCGAAATGTGCGCCTTCAACAAGTCCGCTTCGGACCACATAAGCAACTGGAACTGACACTCCCCTATCGTTCCATGTTTGACTATTGGACACCTAATGCGAACTACCGATAAACCACGGCAGAATGTGACTATGCGTGCAGTTGTTCAGCGAGTTGATGGTGCCAGTGTTGTTGTTGAGGGCGAAACCATTGGTTCCTTCGATGGTCCAGGCCTTCTGGTCTTAATCGGCGTAAGTGTCGATGATGATGAAAGTAAGTGTGCAGTCCTTGCGGACAAGATTTGGAAGCTTCGGATTTTTGAATCTGCTGCCTTGAAGGCTGCTGGTAAGACAGTTAGCTCTGAATCTGTCGAAGTTGCTGCCGCCGATGCTGGATTACCAATCTTGGCCATCAGCCAGTTCACGCTATTTGCTGATACAACAAATGGTCGCCGGCCAACTTGGCAACAAGCAGCTCGCGGGCCGCAGGCGGAGCCATTAGTTGAAAATGTAGTTAATGCTCTGCAGGATCTTGGCGCACATGTTGAGACTGGAAAATTTGGCGCGGACATGAGAATCAGTGCCGTTTGCGACGGCCCAATGACCATCACGCTCGAGGTTTAGTTACTCAACAATTACGGTTTGGCTGGCAGCAACTGTGCCCGCTGTCAGGACCGCGTCAGTTGGAACCGAACGCTTGATGACAGCAAGGGCGAGTGGTCCACTTTCGTAATCCTGCGTAACTGAAGTTACTCGGCCAACTTCTTTTCCATCCAAAAGCACAGCATCGCCGATTGCTGGTAAGTCGTTAGTTGAGCCATCAAGTTCAAGCTGCACTATGCGACGCGGCGGCTTACCTAAGTTATAAACCCGAGCCACAGTCTCTTGGCCGCGATAGCAACCCTTGTTCAAGTGAACCGAAGAACCAATTAATCCAACTTCGTGTGGAATTGTTTTGTGGTCAGTTTCGAAATTGAGGCGAGGAACGCCGGCACGAATTCGATGCGCTTCCCAGGCCCAAGTTCCAACCTGAGTTTCTTGATTCAAAACATCTTTAAGTTCAGAACGCGGTACAAAAAGTTCGCTAACTTTCCAGTCCGCAGGTCTGGTCGCAACGTACTTGTCATTAACCTGAGAGTCGTTTACAAAAGCTTCAGATGAATGCCACACCGGATATGTATCTGACTCAATCCACCCAGGTGCGCCCACGATTGCAATTTCATCTGATACATCTTTGATCTCAACTCGAAGCATGAACTTCATTGACTCTAAGTAGTGAATCAAGTCATTCACAGTTCCTGGTTCGCAGCTAATCCAAATGGTTTCATTATGTTCAGCTACGTGAATGTCATGTTCGATGTGACCGTGTGGCGACAAAATCAATGAAGTTAGATGTGCAACCGGTGATTCAAAATCTTGGGTTGTAATCGAATGCATCCAGGATTTTCGATCTGGTCCAGAAACCGTGACCACGCCGCGATGTGAAAGATCTACTCGTCCACGACCTGCAACTAATTCGCGCTGTTCTTTAAACGGCTCTCCGAAGTGCCATGGCACCGCAGCATCAATGCTGGTGTCGTCCATGTGCGGAATAGCGGTCATAACAACATTCTCTCGCAGTTAATGCGGGCGGGAAACCTTTATCGCTAAGGGCTAAAGCAGCTTTTGGCGATCCATGCAGGTTGCGCACTGGCCATGAACTGAAACGTGTGCCACGTCAGTCTCAAACCCAACTTTTTCCCGAAGCATTTGTACGAATAGTTCAGCCGCATCTGCCGGAATTGATTGCACGCCTTGGCAGGTGTCACAAACCAAGTGGATGTGGGCGTCGGTATCAACTGAGTGATATGTCGGTGCACCATGACCAATATGAGCGTGAGTAACCAAACCAACTTGTTCCAAAACTTCTAGAGTTCGGTAGATAGTCGAAAGGTTTACGGCAGCTGCAGTCTTTTGGACTTCTGAAAGCAATTCTTCTGGAGTCGCGTGACCCAAAGTGTTAACAGCTTCAAGCACTAACTGACGCTGCGGAGTGATTCGGTAACCCTGGTCGCGTAAAACGTCATCCCATTCGTTGCTCATGGATTTGTCGCCTTTGTGAGATGGAATGAAGCGTGAGACTTCATGGCATGACCTTCAGCAGCCATGTCGTAAACCCAACCGATGTTGCCATCAACTAGACCATAAATTCGCTCACCGGAATCCACTTGCTTTGCCGAAGCCGTGCGCAGAACTGCGTCTGTCTTTAATTCGACGCGAGCACCAGTGATCTGAGCATTTTCCAATCCAGTGATTGTGACTTTGCCGAACCAAGATTCCAAGAAACCAGTTGGATGAGCAAGCAGCAATTCAACTTCGTTATCTGGGCGTGGACGCCAGA
>JAOATY010000039.1:0-5412 GCA_030157865.1 Candidatus Nanopelagicales bacterium
GCTTCTTCAAGCGAGTTTGTGACAACTACGCGCTGCAAGATTCCGGAGAGGGACGAGCGAAGTTCTGGGTCGCAATTAATTAAATCGACTGCGTAACGCTGTCCACCTGAAAGTGTTGGCCACTGACTTTGATCGCTGGAGTTCTGTCCTACAACAACAAGTGCAGCACGACCGGCGTCGTCACGGCGTAGCATGCGAACTGCATTTTCAGCTGCATCTGTTGATGACACGGCAATTGCATCCGCGGCTGAACCAAGAGCTGCAGCGATTGCTGATTCCCAGCCATTTTCAATCTGCATTAAAGCTGCAACGGAACCAAGAATTCCCGACATGGTGTCTGTTGCCGCAAGGATTGCAGCGCCACCATCGCGACGTGCCATGCCCTGTTCAAGTGCTTCAAGACGAGCAATTGCGCCTGCGCGTTCACGTTCAGCTTCTTGTTCTTCAAGCTTTGCGGCTTCTAATTCTTTTTCTGCATCGGCAAGCGCACGTGATGCCTCATCATGTTCGCTATCAAGCCCAAGTTCGCCAGCATCCATTCCGGCAACTTGGCTTTCAAGTGCAGTGAATTCCTGAGCTGCCTGGTCAGCGCGTTCGCGCGCTTCAGCCAATCGCTCATCAAGGCGATCAATTTCAGCTGAACGTGCTTCGAGGCGTGACTTGGCTGCTGCGACTTGGCCAGCAATTCGAGCAAGGCCTTCGCGGCGATCTGCTACTGCGCGAGTTGCTGCGTGCAGACGAGCATCTTCCGCAGCAAGTGCAGCTTCAGCAGAAGTGCGTTCGCTGATTGCGGCATTTAATGCCAAGCGATCTGCATCAACTTGTCCAGCAAGATCGGCTTCTTGAACTCGTAGCGCATGTGCTTCGCGATCGATTTCCTCAGGATCGCGCCCACGCTGAACTTCTTCTTCCTCGGTTTCACCAAGGCGCACGCGCTCTTTAGCAAGAGCCATTGTGGAACGAAGGCGTTCTTGCTGAGCACCCAAGGCATAAAAAGTATTTTGCGCGCGATCAACTAATGGCGCAGACTCTGCAATCGCTGCATCAAGAATTGCTTCGCGAGCTTTAGCTGCTGTTAATTCACTTTCAACTTCACTGCGTCGTTCGCGCAATGCAGTTTCATCCGCAATTTCGGCCTCTAATGCTGACTTCATCTGAGTTAGATCATCAGCAAGAAGGCGCAGACGGGAATCACGAACGTCTGACTGAATTACGTTTGCACGTCTAGCAACTTCAGCTTGTCGACCAAGTGGCTTTAACTGACGACGAAGTTCATTTGTTAAGTCCTCAACACGAGTGAGGTTGACTTCCATTGCTTCAAGTTTGCGAATCGCTTTTTCTTTACGCTTACGGTGCTTAAGAACACCAGCAGCTTCTTCGATGTAGCCACGTCGTTGTTCCGGAGTTGCAAGCAAGATGTCGCGCAACTGACCTTGACCAACGATGACGTGCATTTCGCGACCGATACCTGAGTCGCTCAACAATTCTTGAATGTCTAGCAAGCGCGAAGTTGTTCCGTTGATTGCGTATTCAGATCCACCGTTGCGGAACATGGTTCGCGAAATAGTTACTTCGGCGTAGTCAATTGGCAATGCGCCATCAGAGTTATCAATTGTTAGTAAAACTTCAGCGCGACCAAGTGGTGCGCGGCCGGAAGATCCTGCGAAGATAACGTCTTCCATTTTTCCACCGCGCAAACTTTTTGCGCCTTGCTCACCCATAACCCAAGCGATGGCATCAATAACATTTGATTTGCCAGAGCCGTTTGGTCCGACGACTGCAGTGATACCTTGTTCGAAATTAAGGGTCGTTGAAGATGCGAACGACTTGAAGCCGCGGATCGTCAGACTCTTCAGGTACACGCGAATCTTTCTTGAGTTTTCGCTGGTCAGGGGAAGAGGACACAGGCGGTGGAATTGCTTGCGCCCAGTCTATCTTTCCCCTTTAATTCATTGGATTTGGGCAGGGAAATTAGGACTGGGACCAAGATTGCAGTTCATTGAGGATATTGGCCCAGCCTTTGTAGTCAACGAGCTGTGGAGTTGAGCCGGCAATTGTGGTTCCAATGTGCTTTCGGAAGTCTGGGAATTGCTCTACGACGTGGGCAAAAGTGTCGGAATAAGTGCGAATTGTGAAAAGAATGTCCCCAGAATCTGGCAATTTACGAAGCGTCTGACGCTCCCGGCGGAAATACAAAGATTGCTCGATGTTCTCGCTGTTGATTTCCATGGCATCCGGGCTTCGGACTGCGGTGGGCTGATGCAGTTCCCCGCTGTCCATCACGGTCCAGTTCACTCGCCAAAGTGGTCGTTCAACGGTCAGCTTGTCGAAGATGTTTTGGGTCGCGGTACCAATGGTTTCGGCGTAGTGCGGCACTGGCCCATGAATTCCCAACAGGTTCTTACCAATCTTTTCGCGCACATCCCAGCGACTTGGGAAGCACAAGCTAGCAGCTGACAAAATCCAGTCATTGCCAACTTGAGACATAACGCAAAGATCTTCTTGAACTAAACGTGATGCAGCTTCGAGTGGATGAAGTGAACTATCTACCGAAACTTCACTTGGCCAGCGTTCCGGAAAAATGCGTGGCAAATGCTCACTCAGCAAGGCTAGGACTTCGCGAGATCCAGCATCCCCTAATGGAATCGATACGAACACTTCATCGTGTTTGTTGGTAAGAAGCTCATGCTTTTGAGAAAGATCAGATTCATAATCGGAATTGATTTCAATCCACTTATCTAGATCAAGTGCGCGCGCACCAACATGCATGCGATCTGGCTTGCCATCAACTGGCATGTAAGTCATGGCGCTACTCCCATCGAACTATTCAACAGGACTTATTTTGACAGGGTCAGATTGAAATATCTCGGGGTTTGCGCTGACAGCGCGGGCAACGAAATGAAGAGCGGTTTGCAAAGGCCTCACGAACGATCAAGCTGCCACATCGATCGCATGGCTCATCTTCACGACCGTAGGCATTTAATTCACGTGAGAAGTAGCCGCTCTCTCCATTGACATTCACATACAACGCATCGAAGGAAGTTCCGCCCTGGCTCAGAGCCTCAGTCATTACTTCGGTTGCGTGCGTTAAAAGTGTTGAAGCTTGGGTGCGAGATAAGCGCTGAGTTGGTGTGGCCCAATGTATTTTGGCTCGCCATAATGCTTCATCCGCATAAATGTTTCCGATGCCACTAATCAATGTTTGATCCAAAATCGCGCGCTTAACCTGAGTGTTCTTTTTTCTAATTCCACCAATGAAAGTTTCCGGGTCAAAAAATTCGTCCAGCGGATCTAGTGCGATATGTTGAACCGATTCTGGAATAAGTCGTCCTGCGCTATCGAGAACCATTTCTTCAATTGCCATGCCACCAAAAGTTCGTTGGTCAACAAAGTGCATCGCTCGCCCATTGTCCGTAAATGTGCAACGGACTCGTAAGTGTTTTTCTGGCTCGGCATCAAGTGGCTGAACTAATACTTGTCCGCTCATTCCCAAGTGGGTTACCAAGGCATGATCATCATCCAAACTCAGCCACATGAATTTTCCGCGTCGGTTAACTGAAGTCACGGTGCGTCCATTTAGGCGCTTTACAAAATCTTTTGATCCAGCGACGTGATTGCGAACCGCTCTGGAATGCATAACTTTTGTGGTCTCGATAGTTCTTCCACTGACCCACTTGTCGATACCGCGGCGAACTACTTCAACTTCAGGTAACTCAGGCATGACTATTCGCTGCTATTTGAGTCTTGAGCTGTTCGCTGATCTTCGATGTTACGTTCGGCCTTCAATTCGGCGTATGCGCTTGCGGCGGCTTGCTGTTCAGCTTCTTTCTTATTGCTGCCAGTTCCGTGTCCGTAATGCTTATTAGCAAGAACTACTTGGGCTTCAAATCGCTTTGCGTGGTCCGGTCCAGATTCTTCGATGGCGTAAGTAGGTACACCGATTCCGAATTCCGCAGTTAGTTCTTGAAGTGAAGTTTTCCAATCCAGTCCTGCACCTAGTTCTGCAGCTTCAGCAAGTTGCTCATCGAGTAACCGCAGAATTAACTCGCGCGAAACTTCAATTCCTAGATCCAGGTAAACCGCTCCAAGAACTGCTTCAAAAGTGTCAGCCAAGATTGAGGATTTATCGCGACCACCGGTAGTTTCTTCACCGCGACCAAGGCGAATGAATTCACCTAAGCCAAGACGTCTGGCTTGAACAGCCAGTGCGCGAGCGCTGACAACAGCAGAGCGAAGTTTTGCAAGATTGCCTTCTGGCAAATCTGGGTAACGGTGATAAAGCGCATCAGTTACTACGACTCCTAAAACGGAATCGCCTAAGAACTCAAGTCGCTCATTTGTAGGTAGTCCGCCTGACTCGTAGGCGAATGACCTGTGCGTGAGCGCTAACTCGAGTAACTGGGCATCGAAAACTAAACCCAGTCGGTCAAATAGCTGTTCTTGCGGTGTGGACTTGGCCACGGCAATTAGACGCTAAGGACCTGGCGCTTGTCGTATGTGCCACAAGTTGGGCAAGCAGTGTGCTGCAACTTTGGAGCACGGCAACGATCGCAGGTTGCAAGGTTTGCAGCGGTTGCCTTCCATGCGGAACGACGATGACGGGTGTTGCTGCGTGAAGTCTTACGCTTCGGAACGGCCACGGTCTGCCATCCTTTCAGGTTTTCGATTTGAACTCTTTAGTCCAAATCGTCTTACTTATTCGTCTGTTAAATCTTTGAGATTCGCAAGGGTTGCCCATCGCGGATCAATTTCTTCGTGTGCGTGGTCTGGAACATCGTTGAGGTTTTCACCGCAAGTGATGCACAGTCCTGCACATTCTGGTTGGCACAGTGGTGCTAGCGGCATAGCCAGCAATACTGCATCGCGAATAACCGGCTCTAGATCAAGAAGATCATCATCTAGCTTCGGTTGTTCATCGTCATCGTTGCCAGATTCAATCTGACGACCTCGCGAATCAGTAGCGGGATATTCAAAAAGTTCTTGGAGATCGACTTCCGTATCGAAAGACAACGGCTCCAAACATCTTGAACATTCACCCGCAACCGTTAGCAAAGCACTACCGGTAACGAGAACCCCATCAATTACTGATTCGAGCCGAAGATCAAACTCAATTTCAGAACCTGGTGGGACTGCAATCAATCCGACGCCGAGATCAGCCGGTGCCGCCACCGAGAAATCTAGTTTCTTCATCGAACCAGCACGGCGACCAAGTTCTCGAGTATCGAGAACTAGCGGCGAGCTTGGATCGAGGGTAGACACAGTATTCCTCGCTGGAAGTAAGGCTCATTCGGCCTCGTGAAAGACCAATGGCTAGATTAGCGCGTTTTTACTGGCTCTCCCAAATCGAGGATTGGGTAAACCTGTGCGAAATCAGGATTTTCCGTGAAGTTGGGCTTTCAAGGCCGTGTGGAC
>JAOATY010000039.1:5512-26815 GCA_030157865.1 Candidatus Nanopelagicales bacterium
TTCAAGGCCGTGTGGACATTGTCTGGAACAAGGCCAGCCACATCCCCACCGAATTTCGCGATTTCCTTAACAATGCTGGAAGAAAGGAAGCTGTACTCCGGATTTGTAGCCACAAATAGGGTGTCTACGCCAAGGCGTGAGTTCATTTGGGCCATTTGAAGTTCGTAATCAAAGTCAGATACGGCTCGAAGACCCTTGAAAATTGCACTGATTCCGTTGACCTTGCAGTAATCGACCAAAAGGTCCTGGAAGGTATCAACCACGATGTTTGGGTAAGGCTTTACGCATTCGGTAATCATCTCAATGCGCTGGTCCATGGTGAACAGACCAGCTTTTGTGCTGTTTTGCAGGACTGCAACAGTTACATGGTCATACTGTTCGGCAGCGCGGGCAAAGACGTCAAGGTGTCCAAAAGTTACTGGATCAAATGAACCTGGACAAACGGCTTTTCTAATCCCGCTCTTTGCCATCGAACTCACCCTCTCAAAACGAACAGTTGATCTTTGTTAATCATTACCGCTCAGATACTGACCGTACCAAATAGTCGTGTCTCCATAAACCTTCTTGCGAAGTTCTTCGACTGATTCTGGCCAAACCACTTGAGAACGTGAACCTCGCTCGACCACGATTAAGGCATATTCGTTGAGCCAGTCATTTTCAGCCAGTTGGCGAATCAAGGCGTTCACCTGTTCATCTTCAAATGAATAAGGCGGATCAATAAAGACGACATCAAAAGATCCGCGTCCAGACTTTTGGGAAACTTCGGTAAACGCATCTGCAATTACTACACGAGCATTTTTGATTCCAAAGGTTGCGACATTGGAATGAAGTGTGTCTGCAGCTCGTAAATCTTTTTCAATTAGAACTGCCTCGGTTGCACCGCGCGAAATAGATTCAATCCCAAACGCACCTGAACCAGAAAACAAATCCAAAACTCTTAAGTCATCAAGGCCACTTACTGCATGCTCAACTGAGGAGAAGATTGCTTCGCGAACTCGACTTGATGTTGGACGCGTTTCAGCATCCGGAACTTTTATTGAACGACCGCGAAAGTCGCCACCGATAATTCGTGTCATGATTTCTTCACAAACTCCGCTCGCGCTTGATCAATAAGTGACTGCACTGCTCTGGCTAATGCCGGATTGGAATTTAGCTCTGGATCTTTGGCCACGATATTCACAGCAGCAATTCTTGCCTGATCCAAAATCTCTTCATCACGCAGGATGCTTACTAACTTTAAACTTGAGCGCATACCTGATTGATTGCGACCCAAGACATCGCCTTCGCGACGTTGTTCTAGATCCAGCGCTGCCAATTCAAAACCATCATTTGTCGAAGCCACCGCAGCTAAACGTTCACGCGCTGGACTAAATGGCGGTGCTTCAGTAACTAACAGACAAAGTCCAGGGGCACTGCCACGACCAACACGACCACGGAGTTGATGTAACTGACTGATGCCGAAGCGATCAGCGTCCATGATCACCATGGTTGTCGCATTCGGCACATCCACGCCGACTTCAATAACTGTTGTCGAGATCAAGACATCAATGCCGTCTTCGTGTGCGGGGCCACGAGCGAACCTTTGCATCACATCATCTTTATCGGCACCCGCCATTTGCCCATGCATGACTCCGACTCGAACACTTGCCAGTGGTCCTTCAGTTAACTGCGGCGCTAAATCTTCAAGAGCTATTGCTTGGCGTTGCCCCGGCTTTAAATCTTTATCTTCTTGACTAGCAATTCGTGGAACAACTACATAGGCCTGATGACCGGCTTGAACTTCTTCAACAATTCGTTCCCAAGCTCTTGCCAAATGGCTTGGTTTCTCGGCAGCTAAAACAACGTGAGTTGTAATTGGTGAACGGCCCGCAGGAAGTTCACTCAAAGTAGAAATATCAAGTGCGCCAAATGCAGTCATCGCAACAGTTCGGGGAATTGGTGTTGCTGTCATTACAAGAACGTGTGGCCTTCGATCACTTCCGGCTTTACCGACCAAAGTTGCGCGCTGTTCAACACCAAAGCGATGTTGCTCATCAATCACGACGAGTCCAAGGTCAAAGAAATCAACTCGATCTTCAAGTAACGCGTGGGTGCCAATGACGATTCCAGCTTGTCCCGAAGTTATGTCTAGCAAAGCTTGTCGCCTGGCTGCAGTCGTCATCGAACCAGTGAGCAGAGTTACGCCGGTTCCTTCATCATGTGCGCCTAGTTTGCCGCGATCAGCAAGTGGCCCCAGCAAATTAGTTATGGCTCGATAGTGCTGAGCAGCTAGTACTTCAGTCGGTGCCAGTAAGGCTGCCTGTCCCCCTGAGTCAACAACTGTAAGCATCGCGCGAACTGCAACAACGGTCTTTCCGCTACCCACTTCACCTTGCAGCAATCGGTGCATTGGATGACCGGCGGCCATTTCAGCTGAAATTGTTTTGGCCACTTCACTTTGACCTTGAGTCAAAGTGAAAGGAAGTCTGGCATCAAAAGCTGCAAGCAAACCATCAGGCTTTTCGGATCTTGCAATGGCTGGCCAAGAATCTTCTTCGTGCCGCTGCTTAGCCAGGACAACTTGTAGTGCCAGCGCTTCATCCCACTTCAGTCGCAATCTGCTGGCTTCGAGTTGTTCCAATGAAGTTGGTTTATGAATTGCATGCAGCGCAACATCGAGATCGATAAGTCCTTCAGATTTTCTAATGTCTGCTGGTAACGGATCTTCGATTTCGCCCAGTGCAGTAAGCGCTAAATCAATGCTGCGTTCAATTGTCCAAGTTTGAAGTTTCTTGGTCGCTGGGTAAACCGGCAAGAAAGCTTCTGCGTAATCATCGGGATTTACGTCTGCGGAATCATCAAGAAGTTCATACTCTGGATGCGTTAGTTGTCGCTTGTTATTGAAAACGGAAATTTGACCAGCGAACAATCCTTGACGACCTGCAACTAAGTCTTTTTCTCTCCAATGTTGATTAAAGAACATCAAGGTCAAAGATCCCTGGCCATCACTAATCACAACTTCTTGACGAGTTCCACCTTTGGCATTTTTTAGATTCTTAAAACTCTTTACTTGCGCCTGAACCGTTACATGATCACCGATCTCAAGATTGCCAAGATCAGTTAATGCACCCCGCTGTTCATATCTGCGTGGGTAATGACGCAGTAGATCTTCAACAAGTTCAATTTCAAATTCCGACTTTAAGAGTGCTGCGGTTTTAGCACCAACTACTTCAACTACTTGAGTACTCAGATCAGCCATGTAATTAGCTGCCTAGCTCAGAAATTCGAATGTTGGTGATTTCGAAATCACCTTCGCAACTTTCAAGTACGAGATTTGGGTCATCGGTGTGTATGTGAAAGTTAAAGTACGGCGCAATTCCTGAAATCGAAATTGATTCACCAAAGCTGCTGATCTTGGTTTCAATTTCAGATTTCACACTTTCAGAGCAGGAAACTGCAAACATTAATTCAAACTTCGGTCCCGAGTAATTTGTTGCGGCTTGCTTACGGGGCTTTATCTGTAGCGGGCTAACTTCTATTCCAAAACTAAATGCGACACTGTCATGGAAAAACGAAAGGGCTAATGCGCCAGCATCGATAACTTCTGCGGCCTTGAGCTCTGGCAATAAGTTTTGGGTTTCAATAACAGCGGATCGAACTGCTGCCTGAACTTGCTTGCAGTAAGCAGCAAAATCTGATTGCGCTGAAATCTTCGCAGCAGCATCGGCAACTGTAAGCATCGTTCCTTCAGCTGGCGTCAATACTGATTCGCGAGCCACCGTTGCAGCCAAATTCAATGCCACTTGCCATTCATCTGGCGAACACTGGCCGGAGTTAGCGGTTTGCGAAAGTCCTTGCGCGATTCCTTGTAGGTATTGCGCCAAGATCACGCCAGAATTTCCCATGGCTGCTTTGGCGGCACCGGCAGCCACAGCTAGTGCTATCTCACCTAGGTCGGCACTTTGATTCGAAGAAATTGCCAGGCCAGCTTTAAGGGTTTGCAGCGAATTTGATCCAGTGTCGGAATCTGGCACTGGATAAACGTTTAAATCATTGAGCAACTGCTCATTTTCGCTCAATAAGACCTGGAATTGAGCCAATATTTCTCGGAACTTAGGCACATCAATTAGCGCAGTTCCAGAAGTTGCCACGCCCCTAGGTTACCTGTGTCTATGGGTTCTAGCGGGGTCGCAAGCCCGCAGTTATAGGGTTTAGTTGAGCCCGAATTGGAATTTCTGAGCATTCGCAGGTAGTCTGGCAAGGCTTAACCAAGCAAACCCATCAATCTTCAAGGAGTCAAAATGGCTGCTGTATGTGACGTCTGTGGCAAAGGCCCAGGCTTTGGCCACGCCATTTCCCACTCACACCGTCGTACCAAGCGTCGTTTCAACCCAAACATCCAGACCGTGCATGCAGTTGTTAACAACTCACCAAAGCGTCTAAATGTTTGCACATCATGCATCAAGGCTGGAAAAGTTTCCCGCGTCTGATCGCAATCTAAACTTTTAAATCCCCTCGGCTCTTAGCTGGGGGGATTTTTAGTTGGCCGAGAAGTGATCCCAGCCTTTACCTGAATAGATCTCACCGTCAACAGTTACAACTGGTTCGCCAGATGTAACAGATCCAATAATTGTCCAACCGGTTGGCACATCAAGTGCTGTAGTGAATGTGGCAGCGAATGCATGGTCTTCGCCACCCGTCAAAATCCATTCCAGGGCATTTCCATTGAATGCAGATACAGCTGCAGAAAGTGGTTCAGGGATTTCAAATTCAGAAGTCTTGATGTCGATTGCAACACCAGATGCTTTTGCGATGTGACTCAAATCTGAAACAAGACCATCACTGATATCAATCATTGAAGTCGCATGAGTTGCTAACCGAACTAATTCATAGGGTGGCTCTGGAACTCGATGGGCACCTACCAAAACTCTTGGCGACCTGAATCCACGCGAAAGCATTAACAATCCGGCTTGCGCAAACCCAAGTCGACCGGCAAGCGCCAAAACATCTCCTGGCTTTGCGCCCGATCGAAGAATTGCGGTTCGCTCTCCTAGTTCGCCAAGTGCCGTCACGCTAATAACTATGGTGTCGCCACGAACTATGTCACCGCCAACAACTGTCACGCCAACAAGTGCGGCTTCTTCACTTAATCCATCTGCCAAACCCATCACCCATGAAACCGGAGTTTCCGCAGGTAAGGCCAAGCCAACTAGTAATGCTGTTGGAGTTGCTCCCATCGCAAAGATGTCAGCTAAGTTTTGCGCAGCTGCTTTTCGACCAATATCTTTTGCCTCGGACCAGTCAAGACGAAAATGCACGCCTTGCGTCAACATGTCTAGGCAGGCAACAACGTTGCCACCTTTAGCTGAAACAACAGCTGAGTCATCGCCTATGCCAACTGAGACCGTTTCAGTTGAAGATTTTGCAAGGCGAGCCGCGATTGCATCGATTAGGGCAAACTCGCCTAATTCGCCAACGGTCT
This sequence comes from Candidatus Nanopelagicales bacterium, assembly GCA_030157865.1. GTDB lineage: Bacteria > Actinomycetota > Actinomycetes > S36-B12 > UBA5976 > UBA5976. The sequence continues at coordinate 10,974 of JAOATY010000039.1, forward strand.
GGTCAGTCATGGATTACACGTTAGCGCGATTAACGCAGGCCAACACCACGGCGAAGCGCATCTTGCACCAAGGCATCTACCAGCGCTGGGTAATCAAGACCAGTTTCCGCCCACATGCGTGGATACATCGAAATCGGAGTGAAGCCAGGCATGGTGTTTATCTCGTTGATAACAACGTCTTGTCCAGAAACGAACATGTCTACCCGCGCTAAACCTTCACCGTCCATTGCTAGGAAAGCCTGGATAGCTAGATCGCGAAGTTTTTCGTGGAGCTTTGGATCTAGATCCGCCGGTACGGAAAGTTCGACTGAGTCGTCTACGTACTTAGCTTCGAAGTCATAGAACTCATGTCCTTCACGAACAATGATCTCGGCACAAACACTTGCCTTTGGTCCAGTGCTGGTACCTAAAACACCACATTCAATTTCACGTGCGTTTTCAATACTGGCTTCGGCAATAATTTTTGGATCGTGAATTCGGGCAGCTTCAATTGCGGCCACAAGATCATCATGGGATTTAACTTTGCTAATACCAACGCTCGAACCGGCGCGACATGGCTTAATGAAAACCGGCAAACCTAAAGTTTTGATACGAGCCAAGCTGGCATCTTTTTCGTTAAGCCACTGCGCATTGCTAACAACTTCGTATGGACCAATTGGAAGGCCAGCAGATTGCATCATTGCCTTGAGGTGCGCTTTATCCATTGCCGCAGCGGAAGCGAATACGCCTGAGCCAACGTATGGAATGCCGGCCAATTCAAGTAGACCTTGAATTGTTCCGTCTTCTCCCCAAGGTCCATGCAGAACTGGGAATGCAACATCTACCTGCTGCAAAACTTCTGGCACATTGGATTGAACAACTAAATCTGTAGCACTTGGATCCGCGGTAAAAAGTACTGCTGGATTTGATGAGTCAACTTCTGGGAATACGCCATTTTGAATCGCCAACCGATCGGCGTTATCAGCTTCAAGAACCCACTTGCCAGACTTGGTAATGCCAATTGGAACAACGTCATAACGACTGCGATCAAGGGCGCGAAGCACGCTGCCTGCGGAAATACATGAAATCGAGTGTTCGCTACTGCGACCGCCGAAGATTACGGCGACTCGGGTTTTCTTACTCACCTGTCCAACGCTACCGAAACATTTAGAAAACCCTTGGCACTAGTGTTTTCCCTATGAGCGCGCCGAAAAACAGTCACGAGTCCTTCAAGAATTTAGACACTGCTGCAGTGCAGGCTGGTCGTCCACCTGTAACGCCGGATGGCCCAGTCAATCCCCCGATCGTCCTTTCAAGCACTATGCATGCCGGCGGTCCTTATGGCTACATGCGCGACTGGAACGCCACCCTAGATTCTCTAGAGCAAGCAATTGGTGCACTTGAAGGCGGACACTGCACAGTTTTTTCAAGTGGCATGGCCGCGGCAAATGCAATCTTTGATTTATTCCCGCAAGGTAAACCAGTTGTTGCCAGTCAGTACTCGTACACCGGTGTTGCGGTCAGACTCAAAGAACTTCATGACCTTGGTCGAATTGAATTGCGTCTGGTTGATGTCACCGATGATGCGGCAGTCAAAGCTGCGATTGCCGGAGATGGAAATCCAGCATCCTGGGTTTGGATTGAAACGCCAACAAATCCAATGATGGAAATTTGCGACATTGAGGCAACTGCAACCGTTGCTAGACATTACGGCGCCTACTTAGCTGTTGATAACACCTTTATGACTCCAATCCGTCAGCGACCACTTGAACTTGGCGCTCACCTGGTGATGCACAGTGCAACTAAAGGTCTTGCTGGGCACTCTGACTTGTTGATGGGCGCACTTGTTACTGCTGATGATGAGCTCGCGGAAAAAATCGTTGAGCGTCGCGTTTTGTTAGGAGCAGTTCCAAGCGCGTTTGATTCCTACTTGGCGCTTCGCGGAATTCGCACATTAGCAATTCGCGTCGATCGCGCTGAATCAAATGCACAATTCATCGCTGAGAAGTTAGCCGCTCACGCCAAAGTTCGCGCAGTGCATTACCCAGGACTTGGTGGACACAAAAATGCAGACATCGCTAAGCGTCAAACCGACGGCCCTGGATTCATGTTGTCATTCGAAGTTGATGGAGACGCAGATGATGCTGAGCGAATATGCCAGCACGTTGAGTTAATCACGCACGCAACGTCTCTCGGCGGTGTAGAAACCTTGATGGAACGTCGACGCAGATGGCCGAAAGAAAATTCAGCAGTTCCAGAAAATTTGATCCGGGTTTCAGTCGGTATTGAAAATGCAAACGATATTTGGGCCGACCTGGAACAAGCACTTAACGCAACTGGTGAAGTTGAAAAACAAACCCAACCGAAAATGGGTTACTAGTAACTACATGTGCTCCATGAGCTCTTGGCCTTCTTCGGCCGTAGTTGGACGCGACATGAAAGCTTTAAGAACTTTCTCTGCACTAGTGCCATGGTGAATTACATTTACAACTTGTTCGGTAATTGGCATTTCAACACCATGGCGATTGGCTAGATCCAAAATGGATTGGCAGCTCTTGACACCTTCAGATGTTGTCTTGGTCAAAGTCTGGGCTTGCTCGATAGTTTTGCCTTCGCCTAGGTAAACCCCGATAGTGCGGTTACGAGAAAGCGGTGACTGACATGTTGCGATCAAATCCCCCACTCCAGCTAGGCCTGCAAATGTAAGTGGGTTAGCGCCAAGAGCAACGCCGAGGCGAGACATTTCTGCCAGGCCACGAGTCATCAGTGCAGACTGTGAATTCTCGCCATAACCAAGACCAACAGCCATGCCGTTGGCCAAAGCAATTACGTTTTTAACGGCGCCAGCAATTTCCACGCCAACTACATCGGTTGTGTAATACGGACGGAAATAATCCGTTGTGCAGGCATCTTGAATCTTGATTGCAAACTCTTCATTGGCACATGCAACTGTGGTCGCAGCAGGTTCCCGAGCAGCGATTTCGTGAGCCAAGTTAGGACCGGAAACTACTGCCACGCGATCGGTATCGATCTTTGCAACTTCGGCAATAACTTCAGTCATGCGCTCGGCAGTACCTAGTTCCACGCCCTTAATGAGTGATACCAAAATTGCATCTTTTGGAATCGACAAACTCCAAGCCGAAAGGTTGGTGCGCAAAGTTTGAGCTGGCATTGCAAGCACAACAAGTTCAGCACCAGTTAAAGCTTGATCTGGATTTGTGGTGGCCACAATGCTGGATGGAAGAACCATGTCTGGTTGGTAAGCATGATTAATGTGAGTGCTGTTTATGTCTTCAGCAACAGCTGCACTGCGAGCCCAGAGCGAAACATCGCATCCGGCATCAGCAAGAATCATTGAGAAAACTGATCCCCAAGAACCAGCTCCCATCACGGCTACGCGCATTATGATTCTGCTTTCTTTTGAAGTGCAATACGTCGATCTAGCGGAACCGCTGGTGGAGTTTCGCCGCGTTGTTCACTCAATATTTTAGTTATGTCTCGCATGATGCGTTCTGTGGCTTCGCGCAGAGTGCTTGCCGAGATTGGTTGGTTTCGTAAGTCATCTAGATCAACTGCTGGACCAGCCCAAACGTGCATAGTTTTGCGCGGGAACAAACGAAGCCGCTTGCTGTAGGGAGCCAAAACTTCTTGTGGTCCCCATTGCGCTGCTGGAATTACTGGAGCGCCAGTCATGAGTGCAATTCGAGCAGCACCAGTCTTTGCAGTCATCGGCCACAGGTTTGGATCGCGAGTCAATGTACCTTCCGGGTAGATAACAACGCACTGGCCATTTTCAATTGCATTGAATGCTTCGCGCAATGAGCCGGCAGCAGCATCTGAGTTGCCGCGTTGCACCGGGATCTGTCCTGCGCTTTTCAAAATGGAGCCAAGAAGTGGGATCTTAAAGACTTCAACCTTGGCCAAGAATCTAACGGGTCTGCCATTGTCATTAACAAAGTGCGCAGCCACTAATGGGTCGTACCAAGACAAGTGATTCATTGCCACGACGATGCCTTGGTCTACGCGCAAGTACTCACCACCACGCCAGTCGCGAGCCGTCGCTGCTTTAAGGATCGGGCGCAACACGAATGCGATAAACCGATACCAAAAGCCACGGTGTGACTGCGGTGGGTATTTGCTCATGACTTAATCATCCTGACATAAAAATGGATCGGACTCGTTGGTTTCCCAACGAGTCCGATCGCTTAAAGCTTTAAGGCTTATTTGCCTGAAACCTTTTTCTTGAATTCAGCGCCTGCGCGGAACTTCGGTACTGAAGTTGCTGCAATCTGAACTGGAGCACCAGTCTGTGGGTTGCGGCCAGTACGTGCTGCGCGGTCTGACTTCTCGAAGATGCCGAAGCCTGTTAGGGAAACCTTGTCACCCTTGGCTACTGCGCGGGAGATGCTGTCGAAAACTGCATCTACAGCTGCTGTGGCGTCTTTTTTGCTTAGGCCTGCGGCTTCAGCAACTCCATCAATTAGTTCTGCCTTGTTCACTTTGGATCCTCCATAGTTACCCGACCTCCATTGATGAATGCCGGCGATCTTTTTTGTCATTAACCCTTGCGAATTAACGGCCTTTGAGTTGTTCCAGGCTTCCCCGCCTGGCTCACTTGTGACTTTACGGCTCAAAATCAAGGGTTTTTAGCCTGACACGCCCAAGAAATGCAAAAAATCCCAATTTCTTGGGATTTTTTGCCGATATTTGGGTGATTTAGATGGTTGTGGGCTTAAAACTAGGTCGTTTTGCCTCAAAGGCAGCGATCTCATCCACATGCTTCAGAGTCAGGCCAATGTCATCTAGACCCTCCATTAGGCGCCATCTGACGTAGCTATCGACCTCAAACTTGGTTGTGAACCCTGCAGCAGTGATTACTTGGGCTTCTAGGTCCACAGTTACCGGTGTGCTTGGCTCTTCTTCAATGATCTTCCAAAGTTGCTCTACGGCGCTTTGCTCAACAACTGCAGTAAGTAGGCCTTGCTTGCCCGAGTTGCCACGGAAGATGTCAGCAAAGCGTGAGGAAATCACAACTTTGAAGCCGTAGTCCATAAGTGCCCAAACTGCGTGCTCGCGGCTTGATCCAGTTCCGAAATCTGGGCCTGCAACTAGAACGCTTACGCCTTGGTAGGCCGGGCGATTCAGTACGAAGTTGGCATCTTTGCGCCAAGAGTTAAACAAACCGTCTTCGAAACCGTGACGAGTGATTCGCTTTAGGTATTCAGCCGGGATGATCTGGTCGGTATCAACGTTGCTGGCACGAAGTGGTGCTGCGGTGCCGGTATGTACTGTGAACTTTTCCATTAGTTTGAGCTCCCTACAAGATCAGCTGGGGATGAAAGTGTGCCGCGAATTGCAGTTGCAGCAGCAACGGCTGGTGAAACTAAGTGTGTACGTCCACCAGGACCCTGGCGGCCTTCAAAGTTTCGATTAGATGTTGATGCGCTGCGCTCACCTGGCGTTAGTTTGTCTGGGTTCATACCAAGGCACATTGAACAGCCTGCTTCTCGCCATTCAGCTCCAGCTTCAAGGAACACCTTGTCCAAACCTTCAGCCATAGCTTCAAGACGAACTCGAACTGAACCTGGCACAACCATCATGCGCATGCCTTCGGCAATTTTGTTGCCCTTAAGAATTTCGGCAGCAGCGCGAAGATCTTCGATACGACCGTTGGTGCAGGAACCAATAAAGACGGTGTCGATCTTGATGTCGCGAATTGGCATTCCAGCTTTTAGGTCCATGTACTCAAGGGCCTTTTCAGTTGCCTTCTTGTCTACTTCATCAGTGAAGTCATCTGGGCTTGGCACAGTTGCTGAAAGCGGAGCGCCCTGACCTGGATTAGTTCCCCAAGTAACGAATGGGCTGAGCTTGGTTGCGTCAATGATTACTTCGCGATCAAATACTGCATCGTCATCAGTTGGCAAGGTCTTCCAGTAAGCAACTGCTGCATCCCAGTCAGCGCCCTTCGGTGCGTGCTCGCGTCCCTTTACGTATTCGAAAGTGGTTTCATCTGGAGCGATCATGCCAGCGCGGGCGCCAGCTTCGATGCTCATATTGCACATGGTCATGCGACCTTCCATGGACAATGCGCGAATTGCTTCACCACGGTATTCAAGGATGTAACCCTGTCCGCCACCAGTTCCGATTTCAGCGATGATTGCCAAGATTAAATCTTTTGCCGTTACGCCAACTGGAAGTTTGCCATTCACAGTGATTGCCATGGTCTTGAAAGGCTTAAGTGGCAAAGTCTGAGTTGCAAGAACATGCTCAACTTCGCTGGTGCCGATGCCCATTCCGATGGAACCGAATGCGCCGTGAGTTGAAGTATGTGAGTCACCACAAACAATGGTCATGCCTGGCTGAGTCAGACCGGACTGTGGGGCGATGATGTGAACAATTCCTTGTTCCTTGTTTCCAAGTTCGTAGTTTTCAATTCCAAATTCTTTGGTGTTGATGCGAAGCGCATCAATCTGGGCGCGACTGATTGGATCAACAATTGGTTTGTCGATATCAGTTGTTGGCACGTTGTGGTCTTCAGTAGCAATAGTTAAGTCCTTGCGACGCACTGGACGACCTGCTGCGCGCAAACCATCAAAGGCCTGTGGGCTCGTGACTTCATGAGTCAGGTGTAGATCGATATAAAGTAAGTCCGGTTCACCTTCGGCGCGACGAACTACGTGATCGTCCCAAACCTTTTGTGCCAGCGTGCGTCCCATAACTGCCTCCTGTTGAGTAGCAATTTTGACATCTCACTATTCGAGATACCAATATCAATACATGGACGATATTAGTAGCGGTGTGGGTGTTCTGGATAAAGCTGCCCACATTCTGGACGCCTTGGAATCTGGGCCACTGACATTGGCTGGATTAGTTGCTGCCACTGGCTTAGCCAGACCAACTGCTCATCGCCTTGCTACTGCCCTTGAGCACCATCGCTTGGTGGCTCGTGACTTAAATGGCCGCTTTGTGCTTGGTCCACGCGTAGGTGAATTAGCTGGCGCTGCCGGCGAAGACAAACTGCTTGCCATTGCTAATCCAATCTTGATCGCGCTTCGTGATGCCACCAAAGAAAGTGCCCAGCTTTACCGTCGCCAAGGCGATCAGCGAATTTGTGTAGCTGCCGCTGAGCGCATGACCGGGCTTCGGGACACCGTTCCAGTTGGTGTTGGGCTGACTATGTCGGCTGGATCCGCAGCACAAATCTTGCTTGCCTGGGAAGAGCCAGATCGTCTTCATCGCGGAATTCAAGGAGCCAAGTTCACGGCTTCGGATTTATCGGCAGTTAGACGTCGTGGTTGGGCGCAATCCCTCGGAGAACGTGAACCAGGCGTTGCTTCCGTGAGCGCACCAATTCGCAGCGTCAACGGCAAAGTGATCGCTGCAGTTTCTATCTCAGGTCCGATCGAGCGCTTAACCCGCACCCCTGGTCGAATTCATGGCATGGCCGTAATGACGGCCGCAAATCGAATTAGCGAAATGCTGGCCGCAAGAAGTTAGCCACCAGTCAATTAATGGGCATTTAGAACTTTCGGCCGTTTACGTTATTGTGAACAGGTGCGGCCCCGTTGTGTAGCGGCCTAGCACGCCGCCCTCTCAAGGCGGTAGCGCGGGTTCGAATCCCGTCGGGGCTACAAAATGAAGCGACCGCCATCAAGGCGGTTTTCGCTTTTTCTAGAACTTGCTGGGGTACCTGGACTCGAACCAAGACTAACTGAACCAGAATCAGTTGGGCTGCCAATTACCCCATACCCCAAATGGCATTACGAATGGAAAGCCTATCTCAAGGCCCGCATTTGAGCGAAATGCTCAGATTGCAGATGCCTATTTTATTGAGGCAGTAATTCGGGCAAGGGATCGATCCTTGCCCAGAATTTCAAGGGACTCAAACAGCGGCGGTGAAACTCGACGTCCCGTGACGGCAACTCGAACTGGGCCAAAAGCTACCTTTGGTTTTAGTTCTAGGCCTTCGATCAAAGCAGTGCGCAAAGCTTCTTCGATTGCTGGGGTTGTCCAGTTTTCCACGGCAGTCAATGCAGCAAGTGCAGCCACAAGAACCGGTTGTGCATCAGGTGTCAAGACTTTTTCGGCTTCAACTGGGTCTACCGCAAAAGCTGGGCTGCCTGGTTGATCTGCAAACAGGAAGCCAAGCATGCCAATACCTTGACGCAAAGTTTCCATGCGCTCTTGCACGAGTGGAATTGCATTCTTCAAGACATCCATTTGCTCAGCAGTTGGTTCCGCTGACAGCACACCATCCTTAATCAAATAAGGCGTAATGCGACGAGCTAATTCATCTGGAGCAAGAGTGCGGATCCAATCACCGTTTATCGAGGTGCACTTTTTCAAGTCAAAGCGCGCTGGGTTTGCATTAACTCGCGCAACATCAAATACGGTTGCCATTTCTTCCTTTGAGAAGAATTCGCGATCTTCGCCAAATGCCCAGCCCAAAAGTGCAAGGTAGTTCAGCAGGCCTTCAGGCAAGTAACCTTCTTCGCGATACATCAACAGACTTGATTCTGGGTCGCGCTTGGAAAGTTTCTTGTTACCTTCACCCATTACATAAGGCAAGTGACCATAAAGCGGGCGCTCGCCCTTTGCGACTCCAATTTCTTTAAGCGCATCATAAAGTGCAAGCTGGCGTGGAGTGCTGCTCAATAAGTCTTCACCGCGTAGTACGTGAGTAATTTCCATCAACACGTCATCAACTGGGTTAACCAATGTGTAAAGCGGCTCCCCTGTTGCGCGAACAATTACATAGTCCGGAACATGCTCGGCTGCGAAAGTTACATCGCCACGAACTAGATCAGTCCAAGTGAAATCAGTGTCAGGCATTCGGAAGCGAACCACTGGTGAACGTCCTTGCGTTTCATAATCCGCTTTTTGCTCTGCACTTAAGGTACGGCAAGCGCCGTCATAACCTGGGGTCTTGCCAGCTTCACGCGCAGCTTCACGACGTTCTTCAAGTTCTTCTTGGGAGCAGTAGCAATGGTAAGCATGTCCGGATGCCAGAAGTTTGCCAGCAACATCGGCGTAGATATCCATGCGCTGAGATTGTCGATACGGCGCATGAGGTCCGCCAACCTCTGGGCCTTCATCCCAATCCATGCCAAGCCAACGCAAGGAATCCAAAAGATCGTTGTAGGACTGCTCGGAATCGCGGGCAGTATCAGTGTCTTCGATGCGGAATACAAAAGTGCCACCGGTGTGACGGGCATAGGCCCAGTTGAATAACGCAGTACGAACCATGCCAACGTGCGGGTTACCTGTCGGTGAAGGGCAAAACCGAACTCGAACTTCTGACACAGATGTCTCCTGATTAGTTCTTTATTTAACGAACAGTGACTGAATTAGTAAGAGTACCAATATCTTCAATAGTTACTGATACCGAGTCGCCAGACACAATCGGTCCAACACCTGCAGGTGTGCCAGTCAAGATCACATCTCCTGGAAGCAAGGTCATCATGTGTGAGATCCAAGAAACCATTTCGCGTGCACTACGAACCAAGTCACCGGTATTTCCATCTTGTTTTGTTGCGCCGTTAACTTGGCACGAAATACCTAAGTTCTCTGGATCTAATTCCGTTTCAATCCAAGGACCCAATGGGCAGAATGTGTCAAAGCTCTTGGATCGAGTCCACTGCTGATCACTGTTCTGTAAGTCTCGGGCCGTGACATCGTTTGCACATGTGTAACCAAAAATCACTTCGTCTGCGCGATCAATTTCAACATTCTTAGCTAATGCGCCAATCACAATTGCCAATTCAGCTTCGTGATGCACATTGGTTGATTGCGGTGGCAAGACAATGAAGTCTCCGTCACCAATCACCGTTGTATTTGGCTTTAGGAAGATAACAGGCTCAGTTGGAACGTCGCCGCCCATCTCCTTTGCGTGATCTGCATAGTTCTTGCCAACGCACACGATCTTGCTTGGAATTACTGGGGCAAGGATTTTTACGTCTGCCAAGTTCAGTGCAGCAACAGGATCGCTGATGTCTGGCCAAGGTAGGCCGGTAATCAATTCAATTTTGTCGCCGGTAATAACTCCGTAAACCGGAAACTCAACGCCAGGGACCGAAACTCGAGCAATACGCATTTTCTTAGACTACTGGCTGAGCAAATGAACTTGCTTAATCGGCTTTATCTATTGAGCCAATTAATTAACTTAATCGGCTGTGCCAAGTAAGCCGTAAGAAATCGCATCTTCAAGTGCTAGCCACGAAGCGGCGATAACGTTTTCGCTAACTCCGACTGTGGTCCAACGTCGTCCCTTTTCAGCGGTTTCAATTAGAACGCGAGTTACCGCTCCAGTACCTAAGCCGCCATCAAGAATACGAACCTTGTAATCCACAAGATCTAGATCTGCGATTTGTGGGAAGTGCTGCACGAGAGCCGAACGTAAAGCGTTGTCTAATGCGTTAACCGGACCATTACCTTCGCCAGTTGCAACTATGCGTTCGCCATCGGCGTGAACCTTAACGGTTGCTTCGCTGACAATACGTCCATCTTCACGCTGCTCAACAATGGTTCGCCAAGACTCGACTGTGAATTTCTTTGTGGATTTTCCAGCCAATGCATCTTGCAAAAGTAATTCAAAGGATGCATCCGCTGCTTCAAACGACCAGCCGTGAGCTTCTAGGTCTTTAACTTGCTCAACTACGCGAGTAATTGCTTCAGGCTCTTTAGAAAGGTCGTAACCAAGTTCGGTGCCCTTCATTTCAATTGAGGCGCGGCCTGCCATCTCGGTCACCAAAACTCGCATATCGTTTCCAACAACGGAAGCGTCGATGTGGTTGTAAAGCTCGTGATTAACCTTCAATGCACTGGCATGTAATCCCGCTTTGTGAGCAAAAGAAGAAACGCCAACGTAAGGCTGATGCGTATCAGGTGGCAGGTTGGCAATTTCTGCCAAAGCATGTGAAATCCGCATCGAATCCTTCAGAGATTCTTCTGGCAAGCAATTAACGCCAAGCTTTAACTGTAAGTTCGCGGCCACAACAAATAAGTCAGCGTTGCCAGTGCGCTCGCCATAACCATTGGCGGTGACCTGTACGTGAGTAGCGCCCGCTTCAACTGCGGCAACACTGTTTGCGATTGCACAGCCAGTGTCATCTTGGCAATGAATGCCGATACGTGCCTGAGTGCGATTCTTTACATCAGTAACAATCGTGGCGATTCCTGATGGCAGCATTCCTCCATTGGTGTCGCAAAGTACGGCAACGTCGGCGCCGGCCTTCATGGCAACTTTGATTGCCTCAACGCCGTAATCAGAATCATGTTTATAACCATCAAAGAAATGTTCGAAGTCTACGAAAACCCGACGACCCTGCGACACCAAGTATTCAACGGTGTCTCCGATCATTGCCAAGTTTTCTTCATTTGTTGTCTTAAGTGCCTGCTCTACGTGCCAAACATCGCTCTTTGCAACCAAAGTAATTACTGGTGCTTGTGAATCAAGTAGCGCCTTTACCTGGGCATCATCTTCGGCTTTAACTCCAGCTTTGCGAGTTGCGCCAAAAGCTACGAGCTTTGCGTTCTTTAGAACTAATTCGCCTGCGGCAATTCGCGCAAAGAACTCAGTGTCCTTCGGCAATGCGCCAGGCCAGCCACCTTCGATGAAACCAACGCCATAACCATCAAGCATCTTGGCGATAGTTAGCTTGTCTTCGACGGAGTAGCTAATGCCCTCACGTTGCGCACCATCGCGCAAGGTTGTGTCGTATAAATGAAACTCGTCAGTTACAGGGGAAGAATTAGACATTAGACAATCCGATGCATCCAGTTGTGGTTATCCGGTGCTTTACCGGTTTGAAGATCTACAAGTGCTGCGCGAAGTTTCATTGTGATGTCACCTGATCCACCATCAGCGATATTCCATGCGCCACTGTTTTTGCTATCAACGCGACCAACTGGAGTAATAACCGCAGCCGTTCCACAAGCAAATGTTTCTGTGATTTCACCAGAGGCACAGCCTTCACGCCATTGCTCAACAGTGATAGTTCCTTCTTCGGCTTGGTAACCCAAGTCCCGTGCCAAAGTAAGAATTGAATCGCGGGTAACACCTGGCAACAAAGTTCCAGTTAGTCGTGGCGTTAGTAAGCGAGCGTTTGAACCGGAGCCATAAACAAAGAACATGTTCATGCCGCCCATTTCTTCAATGTATTTGCGCTCAATGGCATCGATCCAAACAACTTGATCGCAACCATTGTCAGCAGCCTCAGCTTGAGCAACCAGGCTTGAGGCATAGTTTCCAGCACACTTTGCTTCGCCGGTACCACCAGGTGCGGCGCGAACATATTCATCGCTTAACCAAACCGATACTGGCTTGACGCCCTGCGGGAAGTAAGCGCCAACTGGTGATGCCAGCAATACGAATGTGACGTGCGGTGAAGGTCGGATACCAAGGGCATCTTCGGAACCAAATTCCAGCGGACGTAAATACAAGGACTGATCTGGATCAGTTGGGACCCAAGCTTGATCCTGGCGAACCAATGCCTCGATAGAACCAATAAATAGGTCAGTTGGAACTGGCGGTAAAGCTAAGCGATGCGCAGAACGCTGAAAGCGAAGCGCGTTTGCTTCTGGGCGGAATGTGTAAACGCCACCGTCCGCATGACGGTAAGCCTTTAAGCCTTCGAAAATTGATTGACCGTAATGCAACGCATTGATACCTAGGCCGCCAGCACTGGCTGAGCCTGGAATCAATTCAGCCTGCTGCCAGCCATCGGCTTTAGTCCAGATTGCGCGCACAACATTGTCGGTAAAGAACCTGCCAAAACCAGGATCAGCGAAAATCGCTGCGCGCTCTTCTGCACTGGCCGGAGTTGTACTTGCATGGTTTGCAATCGCAGCAACAGCACTAGTTCGTTCAACGGCTGGATAAAGCGGTTGACCTGATGCAACTACATTTGCAGCGGAAACGTCTAAATCATTGTGAACGAATGTTGTCATTGCGAATTCCTTAGCCTGCTACTGCCGCTGCCAGTGCGTCACCAATTTGGCTGGTTGAACGAGTGCCAGTACGTGATGCAAGGTCCGCGGCAACTGCGTCATCAATCTTCTTTGCAGCATCTGCGTATCCCAAGTGATCTAACAACATTGCAATACTCAAAACAGTTGCAGTTGGATCGGCTTTACCTTGACCTGCAATATCTGGCGCACTGCCGTGAACTGGTTCGAACATGCTTGGGTTAGTGCGACTTGGATCGATGTTTCCACTTGCAGCCAGTCCGATACCGCCAGCGATTGCAGCACCAATGTCAGTAAGAATGTCGCCGAACAAATTGTCAGTGACAATTACATCGAAACGTTCTGGTGAAGTTAAGAAGTACATGCTTGCTGCGTCCACGTGACAGTAATCGGTTTCGATATTTGGATACTCAGCGGCAACATCATTAAATGCTCGCTGCCATAGATCGCCTGCGTAAACAATGACGTTGGTTTTGTGAACAAGAGTTACCTTGCCGCGACGGCGACCGGCACGCTCGAATGCATCGCGAATGATTCGCTCTGCACCAAATCGAGTGTTCATGCTGATTTCAGTTGCAACTTCATGCTGCGTGCCTTTGCGTAGGAAACCGCCAGCGCCAACGTATGGGCCTTCGGTACCTTCGCGACAAACAACAAAGTCAATTTCTTTAGAACCTTTTCCAACAAGTGGAGAGGTAACGCCCGGGTAAAGCTTGACTGGGCGCAAGTTCAAGTGATGATCTAGCTGGAAGCGAAGTGGCAACAGGACACCGCGCTCTAGAATTCCTGGCTTAACAGATGGGTCACCAATAGCGCCCAACAAAATTGCATCATGTTCTTTTAGTTCAGCAACCACGCTGTCTGGCAAAGTCTCACCAGTTGCGTTGTAACGTCGCGCACCAAGGTCATAATCGGTGGTACTAAAGGTAAGGTCAACGCTTGGTGCAATTGCTGAAAGGACTTTAAGTCCCTCAGCAACAACTTCAACGCCAATGCCGTCGCCGGGAATTACTGCCAATTTAATGTTGCTAGCCATGGAATAAAGGGTATCGGGGTTCCTTATTAATGGAAAAAGCGAAATCTCACGGAGCGAGAGCAATAGGAGCAAATCTGTGGTTTTTCCAGTATCGGCGCGCGGTGCTAAAGTGAAAGCAATGTTTACGAACCTGCTCCTTAACTGCCGCAACGAGGCCTAACCCGGCCCACTCGTTGCGGAGCTTTCTGCTTGCCGGACGCCCTTTTCGCAAACATTCACAGATTTTCGGAGAATTCCAATGACTAGCTACGAACAACGTAATTCGCAAAAACCATCCGGCATGCCTTTCGAGCGATATACGCCATTTGCCCAGATTGATCTTCCGGATCGCACCTGGCCAAACAAGGTAATAACTGAAGCCCCTCGTTGGTGCGCAGTAGATCTACGTGACGGTAATCAAGCCCTGATCGATCCAATGACGCCTGATCGCAAGAAGCGCATGTTCGAACTTCTTGTGCAAATGGGCTACAAAGAAATCGAAGTTGGCTTTCCATCTGCAAGCCAAACCGATTTTGATTTCGTCCGAATGCTTATCGACGAGAACCTGATTCCAGATGATGTTGTCATTCAGGTTTTGACTCAAGCCCGTGAGCATTTAATTGAACGTACGTTTGAAGCGATTGAAGGTGCACCACAAGCAATCGTGCATCTTTACAACTCAACTTCAACTTTGCAGCGTCGTGTCGTCTTTGATCTAGACAAAGAAGGCATCAAGGAAATCGCAGTACGTGGCGCCGAACTTTGCCTAAAGTATGCCGAGCAAATCGAAGGTACCGAGGTTTACTTCGAGTATTCCCCTGAATCTTTCACTGGCACAGAACTTGATTATGCAATCGAAGTTGTAAACGCAGTGAACGATGTTTGGAAGCCAACTCCGGATCGCAAGGTAATTGTGAACTTGCCAGCAACAGTTGAAATGGCAACTCCAAATGTTTATGCCGACAGCATTGAATACATGGGTCGCAAGCTGAATTACCGCGATTCAATCGTCATCTCACTTCATCCGCATAACGACCGCGGAACTGGAGTGGCTGCGGCTGAGCTTGGTTACATGGCTGGTGCAGATCGGATTGAAGGCTGTCTATTTGGTAACGGTGAACGTACCGGCAACGTCTGCCTAGTAACGCTTGGCATGAACTTGTTTAGCCAAGGTATTGATCCACAAATCAACTTCAGCAACATTGATGAGATTCGTCGAACGGTTGAATACTGTAATCAACTTCCAGTTGCAGAACGTCATCCATATGGTGGCGACCTAGTTTTCACTGCTTTCTCAGGCTCACATCAAGATGCAATCAACAAGGGTCTGAACATCATGAAGCAGGATGCAAAGGCTGCTGGTGTTGAAGTCGACAAGTTCACTTGGAACGTCCCATACTTGCCAATCGATCCAAAAGATGTCGGTCGTAGTTACGAAGCCGTGATTCGGGTGAATTCACAATCCGGCAAGGGTGGCGTTGCTTACATCATGCGAACCGAAAACAAGTTAGAACTTCCACGTCGTCTGCAAATTGAATTCAGCGCTGTGATTCAAACTCATACCGACACTGAAGGTGGCGAAGTAACCCCAGCACAAATGTGGGATTACTTCCAGGATGAATACCTTCCAAACTCAGAAAGCCAATGGGGTCGATTCAAGCTAAAGACCGTAGCTGTTGACAGTGATGTCGAGGGTGATACTCGCGTCAAGGTAGTAATGAGCGACAAGACAGCCGCTGATGTTGAAGTTGAAGGCGTTGGAAATGGTCCAATTGCGGCGTTCTGTAACGCCATGGCTCAAGTTGGTATTGATGTTCGAGTGCTTGATTACCACGAACATGCAATGAGCAGTGGTGGCGATGCCCAAGCTGCCTCCTATGTT
>JAOATY010000040.1:0-24075 GCA_030157865.1 Candidatus Nanopelagicales bacterium
AGGTAAGTTCCAGCACCACTTAATGTGACAGTTCCATCTTCAGCAATGCTTCCGCCATAAACAGTGAATGCGGACTTAAATGCATCAACAATTCCAGTTAATCCATTTACTTGGCTGATTGGCAAAACTAATAGAACTGTAAGAATCGGAATTCCATAAAGCACCATTGCTAACGCAGAAGTTCTAAATGCGGCGTAGGGCAGATCGCGCTTAGCGTGTGTCATTTCATCGCTAGCGGCACTGACATTCTCTAGGCCTAAGAAAGCGAAAAGAATAATTCCGATAGTTGCCAATAGTCCTTCAAAACTTAAACCAAAGTCAGAAAACACAACACCGCGAAGGCCGTTAGCAATTCCAAACACGATCACGGTGATTGTGAAAAACGGAATCAGAATTAGTCGGGAGAGTGCGCCCAAGATTGGAATCCACTTGCCAACCTTGAAAGAAAGATTAGTAGCAATGATTCCAATCCAGATAAACGCCAAAGCGAAACGGTAAAACGAGAACTGGGACATTTGAGTGCCAGCCATAAAGAATGTTTCGGCAGCCGAAACTGCAACAAACGCCAGGATTCCGCCAAACCAAATTGGGCTCTTGAGCCAGCTGATCATGGCAGCAGTAGCGCCCGCAAAGCGACCAAAAGCCAAACGAACCCAAATGTAAGGGCCGCCTTGGGTGGTGAAAGCACCGCTCAATTCAGCAATGACCATAGAAGCTGGAATTAGGAAAACAATGGCAAGAACTGCCATCCAGGAAATTGCTTCAGGGCCGGCGGCGGCTATAACGCCGATCGCATCGAGACCGATAACTGAACAAATTGAAAAGAACAGGACTTCTTTGCGACCGAAGCTCTTACGAAGCTTCGACTTTTCGTTTAGATAGTCGTTCGTTAAATCAAAAGGATTTGAAGACTGAGCTGTTTGCGCTTTTTCATTTTCCATAAGAAAAACTTAACGTGCGCAATGTTGAGCAACGCTAGTAACCCAAGGTTTATTAAGAGAACTATCGATAACCCCGTGTTTTATAGCACTTAACGAAAGATTTACGCGGTCTCTTCATCTGAATCAGAAACTAACCCAAGTTGAGTTTCATGCGTTGCATACTTTGATTCCCGCAAATCAACTTCAACTTTTTCTGCACTTGGCAACTCATCAGTAAACCGACCAAGTTCTTCAACTGCCTTGGCCTTTGGCATTACTGATCGATCAAATGAGCCAACGGCATTGTTGTAGGTATCCATGGAGCGCTTTAAGTTGTCGCCGACTTTGCTGAAGTGATTAATGAATGTAATCAAGCGACCATATAGATCACCAGACTCCTTAATCATTTCTTGTGCATTGCGAACTTGTGTGTCTTCTTGCCACAGCATCGCAATGGTGTTGAGTGCAATCACAAGTGAAGTTGGAGAAGTCAAAACAACCTTTGCTTGCGCTGCATCTTCGATCAAGTTCGGATAAACCTCAAACGCCGCAGCTAAAGATGATTCTGTTGGAATAAACATAATTACGTAGTTAAGTGATTCTTTGTCATCAACGTAGTTACGGCTAGCAAGAGTTTTGATATGTCCCTTTAATGCAGTTGCATGTGCATCGAACATAGATTTGCGTCGATCAACATCAGTTTCGTTAATTGCATCAAGGTATGAATTCATCGGCGCTTTACTGTCAACATAAAGCACACGATTGTTTGGCAAATGAATTGTTACGTCAGGTCGACCGGAGCCGTCACCAACTTGTTGCTTTTGTTCGTCGAAAGAAACATGTTCAGACATTCCAATCATTTCTATGATTCGACGTAACTGAAGTTCACCCCAACGTCCACGCGCATCATTACGACGAAGAGCACTAGAAAGGTTTGTAGTTTCTGTGCGCAAAGTATCTAGCAAGCCAGTGGTGTTTGTAACTTGTTGATCTAATCGTGCGTATGCATCTGCGCGCTTAGTTTCTAAGTCGCCAACCTTTGCATCAAGTGCTTTCAGGCTTTCACCTAGCGGCTTGATGATTTCCTGGATTGATGCGGACGCAGCACGAGTTTGCTCCGCAACCGATGCTGTGGTTGTTTGCAATCGCGCTTCGGTTGACGTTTCCAACATCTGCGCTGTCGTTAAATACTGTTCCCGCGCAGCATCAGCTACCTGTTGTCTGATGTCTTGAGCAGATAATCCACCCTGATTCTTCATCGCTCGACTGACTACGAGTCCGACTATGGCCGCAGTAGTTAGAGCAGTGACTACGACAATGACAATTAAAGAGGTAACGTCCATGAGGTAAGTCTCCCATTGGGCAGTGACAAAACCTTGAAAACCGCCGTGACGATTAGGTTTTGCGCCCTTTCTCGCCTACCGTTAGAACATTCCCCAAAGAAGGTTTTAATGTCCACTCCATCAAGTCCTAAGAAAAAGCCGCGCGCCCGAAAGCTAGAACGAGACCGCGCCCGCGATACCGAATCCAAGCCAAAGGCCGGATCTGCTCGCCATGCTGCAGCAAAGACAACCGCTGCCAAGAAGCGTGCCAAGCCAAATACCAAGGTAGGTAAGGCAGAATCTCGCGCACCTCGTGAACCTCGCGATCCAGATGCCCGCAGTCGCGCCGAGTCTCCACGCGCCGAAGTTCGTGGCACCAAGCGCAGCAATGATGTTTGGAATCCTTCCGGTAAGCCACAGCGCAAGGGTGGGGAAAAGCCAGCCGGAACTCGCGCAGCTCGTGACCGTTATGAAGATGATCGTCCAGCTCGCGCCCCACGCAAATACAACGACGAAGTACCAACACGTGCACCACGCGCCCGTCGCGATGACGCACCTGTAAGTCGAGGACGTCGTGATGACTTTGATTCACGCGCACCAAGATCTCGTCGCGATGATGCAGCGCCAAGTCGCTCACGTCGCGACGAAGCTCCAGCTCGCGCACCACGCGCACGTCGCGATGATTTTGACTCACGTCCACCACGCGCACGCCGCGAAGATGCAGCACCAAGTCGCGCTCGTCGTGATGATGCACCAAGCACTTCACGTCGCACATATAAAGATGAAGCGCCAGCTCGCGCACCACGTACAAAGCGCGACGAAGTTTATGCACCGAAGTCGAGCCTGCCTCGCGAGAAGCCTTCGACAGAACGTGTAAGCAGCAAGAGTGCAATGTCAGATGACACTGCAGAAGTTGCATTAGATACTGCATCAAGCACATGGGCAGAACTAGGTGTTTCAACTGATTTGCTCAGCACGCTAAAGCGTCAAGGAATTGATTCACCATTCCCAATCCAGGCAAAGACTTTGCCAGATGCAATCAGCGGTCGCGATGTTTTAGGTCGCGGTCAAACCGGTTCCGGTAAGACTTTGGCATTCGGCCTTGCAATGGTTACTCGTTTAGCGCATCGCAAAGCAACTGCAAAGCATCCGCTTGGAATCGTTTTAGTTCCAACCCGTGAACTTGCAATGCAGGTAACTGACGCGCTTATGCCATACGCCCAAGCCGTTGACCTAGACATTCGATTGATTGCTGGTGGCATGCCATATGCAAAACAAATCGATGCACTAAAGCGTGGCGTTCCAATCGTTGTTGCTACACCAGGTCGCCTTAACGACTTAGTTGAACAAGGCCATATCAACTTGAGCAAAATCGAAATCACAATTCTCGATGAAGCGGATCAAATGTGCGACATGGGATTCATGCCACAAATCGTTGAAGTTTTGGATATGACAAAGCCAAACTCACAGCGTCTACTTTTCAGCGCAACTCTTGATGCTGATGTCGACAAGATCGTTCGCAAGTATTTGCACGATCCAGTCGAGCATGCAACGAACTCAGGTAAGGCTTCAGTTAAGACAATGACGCACTACTTATTCATTACATATAGTGAGGACAAGCCAGCGATCCTGGCCGAGATCGGTTCCCGCAAGGGCAAGACCATGTTCTTTGCTCGCACTCAAGCCGGCGTAGATCGCATCGCAAAGGACCTTGCCAACAAGGGTGTGCCAGCTGGCGCATTGCATGGTGGGAAAACCCAAGCAGTTCGTACCCGTACCTTGAACGCATTCAAAGAAGGAATTACAGACGTGTTAGTTGCAACTGACGTTGCTGCTCGCGGTATCCACGTTGACGGTGTCAGCTTGGTTGTTCACATTGATCCACCTAATGATCACAAGGACTATTTGCACCGCGCTGGCCGTACCGCTCGCGCTGGTGAGACTGGCAAGGTCGTAACAATGATTGGCCCACGTCAGCAAAAGGCAGTAACTGCAATGACTAGCCGCGCTGGAGTAGATCCAGAAGTGGTCAAAGTTAAGCCAATGTCCAAAGAATTAGTTGCCATCACTGGAGCCAAAGAGCCAACCGGCATTGCTTGGAAACCACCGGCAGAACCACCAGCTCGTGGCCGTCGACCAGGCGGTCCAAGCAGATCTGGCGGCGGACGTCCGCAGGGTCGTTCCGGTGGATCCCGTGGCGGATCAAGATCTCGCTAGTTCTTGGCTAATCCGGACAAATCGGATTTTCAACTCGGCCAATCTGCCCCTATTCTTTTGATACGGGGAAATGAGGAATTCAAATGAGTGACAGCAAGGGTCTAGGACGCTTTTTTAAGGGTGACGAATCTGGCGATGCCGGTTCAAATGGCGTGCGTGATTTCGCAGAAGCCGAAAGAACTATCAGCGCGCTTCAGGCACGTATTACCGAACTTGAAGGCGCAGTTGGCCGTCCAAGCTTCATTGATATGGACGAAGATGCCTTAACTCAAATTGCGGCTGAAGATGCAGCAGTAATCATTCGTGCTGCCCGTCTACGTGCCGGCAAGTTGATCGAACAAGCTACAGACACTTTGCAACAGGCTGAGTCTGAGCGCGAACAAATCCGCGCCAGCTGTGAACTAGATGCCCGCCAAACTCGCGAAGCTGCAAACGTTGATGCTCGCAAGCTACGCGCTGAAGCAACCGCAACACTTGAAACTGCTCGTGACCAAGCTGCTCAACTTCTTGAAGCCACTCAAAATGATGCTGACTCACAGGCTGCTGAGAATCAGAAAGTAATCGCAAAACTTCTTGAAGATGCAACACGTCGTGCAAACGAAGTTGCTTCTGAAGCCGAAGTACTAAAAGCAAATGTTGATAAAGATCTTGCAGCTCAGCGCGCGCAGACTGAACAAGAACTTTCAGCACTTCGTGCAAATACCGAAGCTGAGCTAAATAATCTGCGCAGTGAAACTGACAAGTCAACAACTGCACAGTTGTCATCAGCGCAGGCTGAAGCCAAGCGTTTACAGACTGAAGCTACTAACGCTGCTCAAGCCATGCTTGAAAAAGCAACCGGCGATGCTCAGGCATTACTTGCAAAAGCAACCGGCGATGCGCAAGCACTTCTTGAAAAAGCATCTGGCGACGCCCGCGCACTGGGTGAAGACTCAAGCAAGAGTCACGCTGCAACCATTGCTGAAGCACAGACCAAACTTCAATCTGCTGAAAAGCAAGCTGAACTTATTGTTTCTCAGGCGCAAGCAAAGGCAGATGAAATCGTTCGCATTGCATCAGAAACGTCTCGTGCAGATGCTGAAAGCTTGCGTCAAGCGGCAATTGCATACCGCGACAACGTTTTAGTTTCAGTTGATTCAAATCGCAAGGTTCTTGATGACTTAACAAAGCGCATCGCAGATCTTCGCGCGCAATGGTTTGATGCTCAGTCAACTATGACGCAGATTGCAAATCAGGCCGGTGCTAAATTCACTGAAGCAGAGGCTGCAGCCGCTGATGTATTCTCACGCATCACAGACAGTCGCTCTGCATTAACTGATACTTTCACCAACTTCGCACAAGAGATTAAGGCAAATTCAAAAACCGAAGATAACTAGTTATTAGTTAGGTTTGAAAGTTTGCTTGCGTTAGTCTGAATTTATGCGCATTGAAGCACGTAATTTAGACAAACATTTTCGCAGCGTTCACGCAGTTAAAGATTTATCGTTCACAGTTGAGCCAGGTCGAGTAACTGGTTTTCTAGGACCAAATGGTTCAGGTAAATCCACAACTATGCGTTTGATGCTTGGCCTAGATAGTGGTGGTGGCGAGACTCTGTACGACGGAAAGAAACTTTCCAGTCATTACCCCGTCACCCGCACAATTGGCGCTCACTTAGATGCGAAATTCTTCCATCCAAAACGAACTGCTTACTCGCACCTTCGAATGCTGGGTGCCGAAGCTGGAATCAGCAAGGCTCGAGTACACGAAGTACTAAAGCTTGTTGGCCTTGAATCTGTTGCAAAGAAGCGTCCGGGTGGTTTTTCCCTAGGCATGGGACAGCGCCTCGGTTTGGCCGGCGCAATCCTTGCTGATCCTCAGGTTTTGATGCTGGATGAGCCAGCAAACGGTTTGGATCCGCAATCAATTCAATGGCTTCGCGACTTCTTGAAGCACTATGCCTCAACTGGAAAATCCGTTTTAGTGAGTTCCCACTTATTAAGTGAGATGGAATTACTAGCAGACGATGTTGTTGTGATTGCGCGAGGCAATTTAATTGCCGCTGAATCAATGCCAGCATTCTTATCCCGAGCAACCGGTTCGGCAGTTGTGGTGCGAAGCCCACAAAGCGAAAAGCTTGCGGAACTTTTGAGCGCACAAGGTATTGCATCAACTACGGACGGCGCTCGCACGATCGTCATTCCTGGACAAACAACGGATCGCATCGGAGAGATTGCATTCACTAACGGAATTGCGCTTTCTGAATTGTCTCCGCGAACTGCAAGTTTGGAACAAGTTTTCCTTGAGCTAACCGAATCCGGTCAGGAATACAGACTGGGAGAAACATCATGATTGCAAATTTGGTTTATGAATGGCGTCGTCTTTGGTCGGTGCGTGCGACATGGATTATGACTTTCGTTTATTTGGTAATCACTGGATTACTTGGCGCTGGTCCGCTATTCCTAGGCGACGGTGAATTTGGTGCGCAGACTTGGCAAGGTTTGTACAGCACCAATGCAAACTTCTTATGTTTGGTAATGCTCTCTGTCGTTGCTTCACAATTCTTTGGCCATGAGTATCGCTACGGAACAATTCGTTTGACACTTACGGAATTTCCAAAACGTGAGCGAGTTTTGTTAGCCAAAACAATTTTGCTTGCTGTCTTTGTAACGATTGCAACTTTTCTAGGTTGGGCCGTACTTGGAGTCATTGGATCAATTGCGCCTGAAGGATCTATCGGAACTGAAGGTCCAGGATTTAGCGTTAACGGTGGCGAACCATCTGAACTATGGCAAGTTTTGTTGTTTAGCTTCGCCTACTGCTTAATTGCAATGAGCCTGACAATGATTACGAGAAATTTGGCTCTCGGAATTGTTCTGCCACTATTAACTTTTTCAGTTATCGAAGGATTGATTCAACTTTTTGCAAATCTTGCAAATGGAAAGATGGACTGGATAGTAGACATCTTGCCGTTCGTTAACGGAAACGCATGGCTAACTAATCTGCCCGACTCACCTAACGCTGGTTTGATCTTTGCTGGCTGGGTTGTTGGTTTGTACTTAATTGGTTCGGCAGTGTTCTTTAAGCGAGATGCATAAAGATGTTTTCTGGAATTTCACGAAAGCAAATTAATCAATCTCTTGTAGTTGGAATTCTCGCTGGAATCCTCGCGGGCATGTTCGGCGTAGGCGGCGGATTCTTAATGGTTCCGCTTTATGTGTTGTGGATGGGACTTGATCAACGACGATCACATGCCACATCGCTTGCTGCTGTAATTCCTATCGCAGTAGCTGGCGCCATTGGATATTCAGCATCTGACTATGTTGACTGGAATGCAGCGGCAGCTTTGCTGGTTGGATCAATCTTCGGTGCGCTGTACGGCGTAAAGCTGTTGGGCCAAGTTTCGCTTAAGTTCTTGCAGCTTGGTTTTGCTGGACTGCTTTATTTATCTGCCATGCGTTTGATTTGGTCTTCGGAACCACACCAACTCCTTGAAGGCAATGGTGCGATCGCGTTCTTGGTAATTGTTGGTTTCTTTGCCGGCGTGATGTCAGGGCTATTTGGCGTAGGCGGCGGAATCATTATGGTTCCGGCCCTGATCATCGCTTCGGGCATGGATTCCCTGACGGCCCGAGGTACCAGCCTTGCTGTGATTGTTGGATCGGCGATCTCAGGAACGATCGCCAACCTGCGAAAAGGCAATATAGATGTGGCATTTGCCCTACTTTCAGGCCTTGCCGGCGTCCCAGCTACCTTCCTTGGGGTTTACCTCAGCCAACAGGTTCCGCAGCGGGCTGCCCTAATCCTGTTTTCCTTTATTTTGCTAGCAATTGCCACCCAACAAGCCCGGAAAGTCCAACTAGGTTCTGCGGTACATTAAGGATCACCCTAGGCTCGTACCTAATTGATCTAAGGCGGAATTGCTGATGTTGGTATTTATCCCAGCTGAGACCAAGGCGGGCGAACGTCGCGTTGGTTTAACTCCAGAAGGTGCTCAAAAGCTGATAAAGCTTGGGCTAACGGTGTCCATTCAAGAAGGTGCTGGACAGGCTTCGGGTTATCACGACGACGAATACAAAGCCGCTGGCGCAACAGTTGCTGGCATTTCTGCAATCAGCACCGCTGACGTAGTTGCCACGGTTCGCCCACTAGAAAATGATGCGATCGCACAATTAAAGTCCGGCGCAATCACAATTTCATTCTTATCGCCAGCAAATGACGCGCAAACCGTAAAAGCGTTGGCAGATAAGAAAGTAACAGCACTTTCCTTTGATGTGTTGCCGCGTATCTCTCGCGCACAGTCAATGGACGCGCTAACTTCGCAGGCACTTTGCGCTGGATATCGCACAGTACTTATAGCTGCAGAACGCGCACCGAAATTCTTCCCAATGTTAATGACAGCAGCAGGAACAATTCCGGCGGCAAAAGTTTTAGTTCTAGGCGCTGGTGTTGCTGGACTTCAAGCAATGGCAACCGCAAAGCGTCTTGGTGCAATTGTTAGCGCCTATGACGTTCGTGCATCAAGTGCCGATGAAGTTAAATCAATGGGCGCAACTTTCCTTGACTTAGGACTTGATGAAGTTGAAGGCGCTGGTGGTTATGCACGCGAAATGACACCAGAACGTGCAAAGGCTCAGCAGGACGCACTTAAGAAATTTATTTCTGCATCCGATGTTGTTATTACTACAGCTGCAGTTCCTGGTCGCAAAGCACCAACACTTATCACCACCGACATGATGTCTGAAATGAAGCCAGGCGCGATCATTGTTGACCTTGCCGCAGAATCTGGTGGAAATGTTGACGGCAGTGTTGCTGGTCAAGATGTTGTTGTAAATGTTCCAGGCGGATCAATCACTTTGATTGGTTGCAAGGATCTTGCTAGCCAACTTGCAGTTCACGCAAGCAAGCTTTACGCACAAAACGTTGTCTCACTTCTAACTTTGATGACAGCCGAAGGTGTTGTTACACCGGATTACGAAGACGAAGTTGTTCAAGGATCAGCTGTTGTATTCAACGGAGAGATCCGTAATGCAATGGCTCGCGAAGCCCTTAACTTACCTGCACTAGCAACCGGAGAGGGTGAATAGTCATGGATGCAATTGCGCTATTAACTATTTTCATACTTAGCATTTTCGTTGGCATCGAAGTTGTGTCGAAAGTTTCCGCGATTCTGCATACGCCTCTTATGTCTGGCGCGAATGCGATCCACGGAGTTGTATTAGTGGGCGCAATCTTGGTTACCGGCAAAGCAACTGACAATGTCCAGCTTTACCTTGGTTTAGTGGCAATTGTGCTGGCTTCAATCAACATGGTTGGTGGCTTTGTAGTTACTGACCGAATGCTGGAAATGTTTAAACCCAAGAAGGCTGAGAAGGAAGAGGTGTCCAAATGACACCTACATTCATTCGTTTATCTGAACAGTCAGCGACAATCACACCAACATGGGTTCGCTTAGCGGAACTCCTTGCTGCAGTTCTATTCATCCTTGCGCTTAAGGGTTTGTCTTCACCTAAGACTGCGCGTCGCGGTAACTTACTTGGCGCTGCCGGCGCTGCAATTGCAACAGCAGTTGTGTTTTTCTATGGTCAAGAATATTACGGCGGACCAGTTAAGCACTTGCCACAAATTTTGATTGCAATCGCAATCGGTTCAATCATTGGTTGGGTCGCAGCGCGTCGAGTACAAATGACTCAGATGCCGCAGATGGTTGCACTATTCAACGGCGTTGGCGGTGGCGCTGCTGCTGTTATTTCAGTAATTGAATTCTTGGCAGTTGAATCTGAAAGCATTCCAATTTTGACCGCAACAATTTTCACTGTTGTAGTTGGTTCGGTTTCATTCACTGGCTCCCTACTTACTTTTGCAAAGCTTCAAGAATTGATGACTTCACGTCCTGTGGTAATTCCACTTGGACGGTTCATCACTATCGGTGTCGCTGTTGCAACTGTCGCCACTGCAGTCCTACTTATTGTTAATCCAACAAATACTTTGCTTTGGCTACTACTTGGTCTTTCACTAGTCCTAGGTATCTTGCTGGTTCTTCCAGTTGGTGGCGCCGACGTTCCAATCGTTATCTCATTGCTTAACGCCTTCACTGGTTTGTCAGTTGCAGCTTCCGGTTATGTACTTGGCAACGTTCTTTTGATTGTTGCTGGAACACTTGTTGGCGCATCTGGAACTTTGTTAACTCGCATGATGGCGCAAGCAATGGGTCGCCCACTAACAAACACTTTGTTTGGCGCATTCACTGCGAAGGCTTCGACTTCAACAGCATCTGCTGAAGATCGCCCAGTTAAGTCCGCATCACCTGAAGATGTTGCAATCATGTTGGGTTACGCCCGCAAGGTAATCATCGTTCCGGGTTATGGTCTAGCGGTTGCTCAGGCGCAAAACACAATTCGCGAACTTGTTGAGTTGTTGGTCGCAAAGGGAATCGAAGTTGATTACGCGATTCACCCAGTTGCTGGTCGTATGCCAGGACACATGAACGTGTTGCTTGCTGAGGCTAATGTGCCTTACGAACAGCTAAAGGAAATGGATGAAATCAATCCAGAGTTCCCATCAACTGATGTTGCCTTGGTAGTTGGCGCGAATGACGTTGTTAATCCAGCCGCTCGCGATGACAAGACGGCACCTATCTATGGCATGCCAATCCTGAACGTGGACCAAGCGCAGCAAGTCGTTTTCCTAAAGCGCTCAATGCGTCCAGGTTTCGCTGGAATCGAGAACGAAGTGCTCTTTGATCCAAAAACTTCACTTCTTTTCGGTGATGCCAAGGATTCTTTGACCAAGGTAGTTAACTCACTGAAAACCCTGTAGTAAGGGCGACTCGGACGTTTTGGACACAAACGGGGTAACCCCTGCGTTCAGGTGAATATCCCAATCACTTAGGGCATTCTTGATGAATATCAGGTCATCACGGGGGTGTGCCTGTAGTGGGGTAACGGTGTATTAAATGTCTTCAAGATTGGTACTGGTTGTCGAAGACGACGATCTCTTGCGCGAGCTGATTGCTACCGCGCTCGAAGTCCGAGGTTATGCCGTTCAAACCGCATCAAACGTAGTCGATGCAAAGAAACTTTTTCATGCCACAGATCCCGATGGCTTAGTACTTGATGTGGATCTAGGTCCAGGACCAAATGGTTTCGATTTTGCTCAGACCGCACTTAAAGAAGCACCAGGAACCGGCGTAGTATTCTTAACGCAATTGCCGGATCCAAGGTTCGCAGTTGAAAATGAACAAGGTTTACCAAATGGCATCGCCTACATCCGTAAGTCTGCACTGGCTGACTTGAACGTTTTGTATGACGCATTAGATGTTGCAATGCGTGGGGAAGTAACACCCCTGCATCGTCATGACTTGGACAAATCTCGTCCGTTTGCTGCACTCACCGTAAAGCAAATCGAAGTTCTTCATTTGATGTCACAGGGTAAGTCAAACGCGCAAATTGCAGCAGCCCGCGGCACTTCACTTAAGGCAACTGAAGATGCAATTCGCCGTGCGTGTCAGGCAATCGGTATTGATAGTTCACTAGAAGGAAATTCCCGAACCGCTGCTGTTACAAAATATTTAGGCGTTGTCGGAATCAGAGCTGACAATAAATCTGACCAAGTGTCGATTTAGGAATGCATTCGGCAGCTATGGAAAACGCCAAAGTTGATTCTGGAAACAACTCTCTTTGGTATTTGCTTGGTCTGCGTTCATCATTAGGTTTTCGTTTAACACTTCTATTCCTATTTCCAGGATTCCTAAGTCCGATCTTCATTGATCGCGCAGACTATGGCGGATCATTTCTGCTTTGGACAGGTTTGATTCTGCTAGCGCACTCCGGATTCTCAATAACGATATTGATTGCTGGAAGAATTATTCATGGGAATCGGAAAAATGAATCTCATCCAATTGCCACTCTGGTCGCATTTGTTTGCGCGCAAAGCATCAGAGGCTCAATTCTTGGATTTTCTACGGTATTCCTTGGGTTTACTGCTGATCCAAAGTTGGCTTTCCGCATTATTAGCGGTGGTGTGTTTATCTCAACGGTTCTGTCCGTAATCGCAATCAGCATTGCAATTTTCGATCAGCATTCAAACTTAGTGCGAAACCTGGAAAACAAAACTAGCGAGTTATCGCAACTTCGTATC
The DNA here is from genome assembly GCA_030157865.1 of Candidatus Nanopelagicales bacterium. GTDB lineage: Bacteria > Actinomycetota > Actinomycetes > S36-B12 > UBA5976 > UBA5976. The sequence goes on from JAOATY010000040.1 coordinate 12,578, forward strand.
TCGATGGATACACGGTTGCAAGAGGCAGCGAAGAACTTGCGAGAGTACGCGCAGCAGGTTGTTACTCCTCGTATTGATCAAATCGATCAGTTGTTGGTTGCATTAAAGTCCGGCGGAAATAAAGACGTCGCAGTGCATGAGATGCAGGAGTATGTTGAAACCGAGTTACGTCCGTTCAGTCATCAGATTGCGCATGATAAATCACTGCAAGCTTTGGACCTTCATGTAGAAACTTCAAAAAAGAAATTTGAATTACCTAGAACGATTAACTTGTCACAGTCAATGCGACCATACATAACAACTATGTTGTTCTACATAACTTATGCAGCAGCAGCGCAGCGGACAATGACATTTGTTGAAGCACTGCCATTCAATATAATTACAACTGCATTGCTGATTACGTACTTTGTTACCTTTAAAAAGTTATTTGGAGACAAAGAGATACCGCTCGCAATAGGACTTGTTCTTGGTGCATCAATCTTTGCAACGGTTGGACCACTGATTTTGTTTGTGGAAAGTTATTTACCAATTGAAATCCCGCAACATATTTCTGGTGCAACTGTTTTCGTTGGACTAATTTATGGCTTCGCTAACCTCGGCTACACAATCTTGACGAGTCAAAGAACAAAATTAATTTCCGACCTCACTGTGACAATCGAAAATTTGGAATCGACCATTTCACTATTGAGTCAAAAGGAATGGATATCTCGTCGCCAAGTCGGTTATGTAATGCATGGCTCACTGCAGAGCGCGCTCAATGCAGCCGTCCTTCAGCTTGGTTCTGCCAGCAACCCAACTCCGGAACTCATTGAGTCCGTACGCGGTGACATCGCCCAAGCCCTGGCTCGAGTTGGATTTGAATCTGGGCAAAACTACTCCTTCGAACAAGCCCAGCAGGAAATCTCAAAAATCTGGGCTGGCACGGTTGAAACTAAGTGGCAGGTTGCCCCGAACATCCTCGAGGCCTTGCGGAGGAATCCGGCCACATCCGAATGTCTAGCTGAGGTTCTGCGCGAAGCGGTAAGTAATGCCTCAAAGCATGGAAAGGCCACAAACGTGGAAATCGCCATAAACATTGAAGATTTAGTACTTGTATTGCAAGCGACTGACAACGGATCCTCCTCAAACACGGGGAAAACCCAAGGTCTTGGAACTGAACTTCTTGATGATGTCTGCAGCTCGTGGTCACTTGAACCGGATCTAAATGCAGGGATGATCTTGACTGCGAAATTCGCATTGGAAACTATTTAGAAATTCGCAAACCCTGCTCAAAACGTTCTGAGTCCCTTGCCTTCGGGTAACCCCGTATTTGAGCCCAAATCCCTTTTGGCTAAACGTAATCTCTTAAACAAGGTTGTTGGGTTTACGGGGAAGTAATTTCACTTTGGTGCAATTCGCTAGATATACATATGCACAAAATGTTGTGCAATGTTTTGTTGCGCCCCAAAAAAGTTTGTATACAAAAACCTGTAGCTCAACTTGGGCGGTGACTGCATGACAACACAACGTGGTCGCCACCGCAAACTTCGTCGCAACATCTTGCACACCGTAATTGCAACTGCACTTCTTGCCGGAACATTTACTGTCGTTGATCAAACTATTAATTCCCCTACCGCCAGTGCAACGGCAAATGGAAGTGACGACTCTTCATTCAACACAGCGGTATCTAATAGCTCTCCCGGAAGCAGTGTTGTCGATGTTGCCCGCGACACTAGCGGAAACACCTATGCTGCATACACAACTTTCGTGAAGAAATATGATCCATCGGGAAATATTGTTTGGACAAGCCCAACATCCAGCAACACAATTAGGGCAATTGCGGTCACGACTTCTGGCATTGTCTATGTGGCTACTGCACAGGGATTCCGAATTCTAAATGCAGGGGGAACTGCATGGGATGCTGTTAATTACCCGAGAGATCAAAACAACAACTCAAACAACCAAGGAATTACAAATGTTGAAGTTTGGCCACTGGCAACGAACAAAATTCTTTATTCCGGAAGTAACGGAAACAATGCATGGTTCCTAGGTTCAACAGATCTTGCTGGCGGTGCCAATACTCAAATTGTTGGTGCAACCTTTAGCGCATCAGTAACTGATTTCGCTTTTGACAGCAGTAACAGAATTTATGTAGTGGGAAATTTCCCCGGCTACATAAAACGAGTTACTGCCGCTGGCGCTTTGGACACCACATTTGTACCTCCAACCCTGACTGGAGCGCCAACAAACATTGCCGTTAGTAAGAACGGACTGGTGGCAATTGGCGGCACAAGTGCAAACATGGGACGGTTGCGTGTACTGAGTGACACTGGCGCAGAAAATACGACGTTCGGTTCATCATTGGGTTCAGTAATAACGGCTGACTTAGCTCAATCTTCAAGCGACTTAACTTTTGATGCCTCAGGTCGCTTGCTCGTCGGAGGCTCCTTTGGATTGAAGTTGGTTGATACCAACGGAACAATAGATTCTGCATTTGTAGCTGCGACAAGCGGTAACGTCAATTCAATTGTTGTTCAAGCAGATGAAAAAATCGTTGTTGGTCTTTCCGCGAGCCCATGGATCAAGCGCATGAATCCTGTATGGGGAGTCCCAAGTGCTCCACCCACACCTACAGCGGTAGCGGGTGATAAATCTGCCACCGTTTCTGTAGCGGCAGGAACCGGAATCACTCCCAAGAGCATTATTGTCACTGCGAGTCCTGGCGGCGCAACCTGTACAATCTCTGCTGCGAGCGGCTCTTGTGTCGTACCAGGATTAACAAATGGAACGGCTTACACATTCACTGCTGTTGCAATAAACATTGATAAAACATCTGCGACATCTGCGACATCTGCAGCTGTGACTCCAATAGATACAGTTAAGCCGGTTTTAGTTTCAGCATCATCCGCGGGTTCTGTTATCACTTTGACATTTAACGAGCCAATTAGCGCAACTACGGCTGCACTCAGTCAGTTTGGAATCACCTTAAGTCCAGCAGATGCAACAGTGACTAAATCTTCTGTACTAGCAACTGGAAACACCGTGCAAATTACGATGTCGAAAGCAATCCCAGCGAATACAACCGTAACCGTTACTTACACCGCTCCAACCGCGGTTAACACAAATCCTCCTGCCAACGCTGCAGTACAGGATATGGTTGGCAACGACGCCGTGGGTTTCACAGCAGGACCATTTGGTGCTGGCGATATCACATCTCCATTTTTAGGTTCAAGTTCAGTTGGCTTAACCGGGCGAGATCTGTCCCTAACGTTTACCGATGCAAACAATTTGTTTGCCAGCAACATCCCCGCAGCCTCAGCGTTCTCAGTTGATGTAAACGGAACTGTGATTATTCCAACACAAGTTTCGATAACTGCAAATACAAAAATTGTAAATCTCACACTTGGTATGACCATTGACTCAAACGATGTCGTAAAAGTTTCTTATATTGCTCCGACTAGTGTTGCTGACGTTTCAAATGTCGCACTTCAAGATTCCTCCGGAAACGATGTTGCCGCTTTCGCAAATGTAACGGTAACTAATGGATCATCTGTACCCGCACTTGTTTCGATAAACGTCTCGTCAGCAGATGGCTTGACAGTCGTACTAACTTACAACGAAGCCTTACACGCAACAACGGCTCCAGCGTCAGCATTTACTGTTGTCAGTGGCGGACGAACAACTACAGCCACTAGTGCAGTTGTGTCAGGTTCCACCGTCACGTTGACTTTGCCCACTGGTGTGGAAGGTAGCGGCACGGTAGTTGTTAACTACACCGCGCCTGCTGTAGTTAGCCCACCAACAGCCACACCGACGACGAATTTGGCGATTCAAGACTCTGCAGGATATGACGCAACATCATTTCCTGCAGTAACTTCACCAGTAACTCCAACGAACAATTCAACGGTAGACACATTGCCACCTGTTTTTGTTTCGGGTTACATTGCCGCAAATGGCACCGACCTGGTACTTACCTTTAATGAAAATGTAAAGAATGCTGGGTCTTTTCGAGCTGACCCTTGGGTTGTACAAGTTAATGGAACAAACTTAAGCACACAGTATGGAACAACCTCAATCACCAACAATGTAATTACAGTTCCGCTGAACACGCTAATTAGCACGGGTCAAGTTGTAAAAATTAGTTACGTTAAGCAAAACAACACACTTGACATTTCCGACCTCGGTAACCGAATGCTAGTCAACTTTGGACCTGTGACCATAACGAATAACTCCGCAATTGATCGAGTTGCTCCAGTGCTCCAGTCAATTGAAGTTCCAGTAACTGGTGACCAATTAATTCTCAAGTACAACGAAGCAATGGGGTCTACATTCCCTGCAGTTAATGCGACAAATTTTGGAGTAACTGTTGGTGGAGTTACTTGGTCACCAACTTCGATTAGCGTTGACGGTAATAACATCATTTTGTCCGGACCTCAGACAATTGAATTAGGTAAGACAGTTGTATTAACCAAATACACAGCTCCAGCGGCAAACGTAATTACGACTAATGCTGCAATTCAAGACACTTCAGGTAACGATGCCGCGAGCTTGACTAACCAGACCGTGACAAACAATTCCACTCTAGACATCACAGCGCCAACCGTCTCCTCAGTGATCACAAATGCTTCAGGTACTGAAGTAACAGTTACTTTCAATGAATCACTCTCGGAATTAAATCCACCTTTAGCAAGTCAGTTTTCAATAGCAAACACTGGTGGATATCCAACAACAGTTTCAAGCGTTAGTGTTTCTGGCTCCACAGTTGTCTTAACGTTATCTTCTCCATTAAGTTCAGGAACGGGCAAAACTTTCTCGTACACAGCCTCAACTCCGGTAGATCAAAATGCTACAAACTCTGCTATCCAAGACGTTGTTGGTAATGACGCCCTGACTATTACTAACAAAGCAATAACAAACTCTTCAACGGTTGATCATTCTGGACCCACTGTCTCCTCAGTGATCACAAATGCTTCAGGTACTGAAGTAACAGTTACTTTCAATGAATCACTCTCGGAATTAAATCCACCTTTAGCAAGTCAGTTTTCAATAGCAAACACTGGTGGATATCCAACAACAGTTTCAAGCGTTAGTGTTTCTGGTTCCACAGTTGTTTTAACGCTGTCATCCCCTCTGAGTGCAGGTGTAGGTAAAACTTTCTCATACACGGCCTCCACTCCGGTCGATCAAACAACTGGTAATGCTGCAATTCAAGACTTATCAGGTAATGATGCATATGCTATTACAAACAGCGTAATAACGAACTCTTCAACGGTTGATCAGACTAGTCCCCAGCCAATCACAACAAACTCGGTCAAAGTATCGCAAGATATTGTGACAATTAGTTTCGATGAAGTGTTGCAGTCAAGCCCAACCGCTGCAGCTGGTTCGTACTCAGTAACGGTAGGTGTGACAAGTTATCCGGTATCTGCGGTCTCTGTTAATGGCAAGGTAGTAGAACTAACGCTATCTAGCGCAATTCCGGCTGGTGCGATAGTTCGTGTGGTTTACAGCGCTCCGCAATCAAGTACCTTGAATACGAATACAGCGCTTCAAGATTCAGCTGGCAACGATGTTTTAGCATTTGATAAAAGTTCAACTACATACGCTTCCACATGGGCTTGGACATCTAACTCCGCTAAAACAAGTGGATTCAGTGCTTGTAGTAATCAGTCTCATAACAATGGAAGTCCTTACACAACTTCGGCAACTTCTGCTCCAATGTTTCTAAATTCTGCGAGAAGCACAACCCTCTCCAATGGAATTAATTATTCAGTCGGTGTGAGCGGATCCAATGTCTGTATTGGCGATTATCCGGAAGCAATCAATTACTGGTATGGATTACCAAGTCAGTTTGTTCAAACTAGATCGATAACAGATCCAGGTGTATCGCTAACAACTAGTTACCTAGGATGCGCAAATGCTGCGGCAAACTCTTGGAGTACCTGTGCAAATCGAGGAACCGTTACTATAAACTTCGATCGCCCGATCACAAATCCAGTCATTGCCATGTCGGGTATGGGTGGTTGGCACAGCAATGGTTCCCTATCCTGGTCTGAGTTTGCTCTTCTTACTCCAGGAGTAACACTTTCCGCTGTGAGTGGCACAAACCTTAAGGTCACCAACGGCAACTACATTGAACCCGTTACAAAGCGCCCTTGGATGAATTGTGACTCTGCATCTGGTTCTACAAGTGGCTGGAGTCCAGTAACTAATTCTGTAACTGCAACTGCAATGTGTGGAACTGTTCTGGCCAAGGGAACAATGACATCACTTTCGTTTCAAGTAAATCTTGGTCTTTATGGCGGACAAAGTGGCGGCAATGCATGGTACGACCAATTCGCCTTTGTGGTTACGACTTCGGAAGACTTTGGCCTTGCTCCTGCTTCATATGATGCAGCGGGGGTAGCAAGTCATGCGGTCGGCGATCTGAAGCTTGGAGCTTCAGTTGAAGCAGATCAATCAACTGCGAACAATGTATTGCTAAATCCAGATTCCGTAGTAGCCGGCACATCACTTGCTGGTAACCCAAAAGCAGATGATGGTTTCCCAGGTTGGAAATCGTCACCATTCGTGTATTTGGAACCAGGCTCTACTTACAGAGTTACCGTTTCGCTAGCGGGAGTAACTGAATCGGCTAGTTTGTGCGGCTGGATTGATTTTGACCGTAACGGAACTTTCAATATCGGAGAACGTGCCTGCGCGATGCCTCCTTCACCAAACTCGACAAGTGCCACATTAACCTGGACAATTCCAGCGGTGGTATCTCAAGGACTCACCTATGCACGCCTTCGCTTGAGTTATGATCCAGTAACTTTTCCAACCGGAAAAGTTGGTTCTGGTGAAGTTGAGGATTACTCGTTCGTTGTGGTCAATTCGCCGTCGTTAGCAGGTGCACCTACAGCGGACAATGAAACTTCAACTGGCGCTTTGAATATGAGTCAAACCGCAAGCATTCTCATTGGTGATTCCACAAACACAGGCATTGATCTGACAATCGCTGACGTGGAACTGTGGGATCCCGCTACATCAACTTGGGTTACTTCAAAAGTAACGTATGCAAATGGTACGTATGAAATCGTTGGCAACAATGTGATCTTCGTACCGAATTCTGGCTTTACTGGACAAGCTGAATCGCTGCTTTATCGAATTACTGACTCAAATGGCAAGACTGCCCAAGCAACCTACACACCGACTGTCACTCCGCCGGCGCCTCCAGTTTGTACGACAGATTTGATAGTTAATGGCAGCTTTGAACTGCCGTCACTCGGCTCCCCGGGTCAAATGGGTAACTTTGGCCAGGGAACTGTTCCAGGTTGGAGAACTACCGCATCAGATGGTCAGATCGAGATTTGGTCTAGCACCTTTAACAGTGTTCCTTCTCTTGCCGGCATTCCTGGTAATCAATTTGCGGAATTGAACGCCAACTTTGTTTCAACGCTGTATCAGGATGTAGCAACAATTCCGGGCTCTACGATTTCTTGGTCATTCGCTCACCGTGGTCGAGAGGGCACAGATACCATGCGCCTTTTGGCTGGCACACCTGGTGCAAGTTTGAGTCAAGTTGGACCAAATTTCGTTGATGGAAATACTGCTTGGGGTAGATATTCAGGTTCGTACACAGTACCTGCTGGACAGACCACAACTAGATTTGCTTTCGAATCGGTTTCATCAGCAGTTGGTCCCACCCTAGGTAACTTCATTGACGACGTAAAAATCGGTCCAGTTGGCGCCTGTGTAACTGCCGAAAAGAGCGTCACACCCAGCGGTCCGGCCACCGTTGGATCCGAACTTACCTACAGCATTAAAGTTACGAACACTGATACCAGCGGAAGGTCAACAATTGGCCTAGCTGTAACTGACGTGATTCCTGCAAACACAACATACGTCGCAGGCTCACTGACTCCAGCAGGTGGAACTGTAACTGGATCTACGATCACCATTCCAATTACAGGCAACGCTGGAACATCAGGAGTCCTAGAGCCGGGCGTTTCCAAAACAATTTCATTTAGGGTACTTGTTGGAAGTGGTGCCGCCGGCACAGTCGTCACGAATACTGCGAGTGTGAGCCAAACAGCTGCCGGCTTAACAACAGTTGCGCCGGTAACTACAAATTCGGTAAGTAACACGGTAGTTGCGCAAACCCCACCAGTTGCCGGCGATGACACTTCGACCGGTTCACAGAATCAGTTGCAACGAAAAGATATTCTTACAAACGACTCTTCATCAACTCCAGCTGAGCTAACAATTTCGAATGTTGGACTATGGAATCCAGTGACTTCTACTTGGGTAACGACGAAGGTTACGTACGCCGATGGCACTTATGAAATTCAAAATGGCCAGATTGTTTTCACACCCAATGCAAACTTCGTAGGTGTAGCTGATCCACTTTTATATAAGGTAACGAATTCTTATGGGTTAAGCGATGAAGCAACATACACTCCAACGGTAGTGGGCCCTTCATCAGCATCACCGGATGCGCAAACTGGAAACTGGGATACAAATCAGATCTATACACCGTTAAGTAACGACAGTGCTGCTACCGGTGGAACGTTGACAGCATCATCAGTAAGGATTTGCGCCACCGGAACACCTGCAGACTCTTGCACAGAAACAACTCTGACTATTGCTGGTGAAGGTACGTACACGGTAAATACTTCGACAGGCGCTGTAACTTTTGACCCGCTACCAACTTTTACCGGTACAGCTACACCAATTCAATATGTAGTAACGGACACTTTGAACGAAAAAGTGACCAGCACGATATCACCAACGGTTAGCGTTCCAGCAGCACCTACAGCACTTCCAAATCCAAGCTCAAATTCATACGACCAGAATCAAGTTATAAATCCGATTTCGAATGATCCTGCAAATGCCACCTTCCCATTGCTAGCTAATTCAGTGAAGCTTTGTGGAATTGATCCAGTACAAACGCCAAACACTTGCGACAAGACGACTCTTGTGATTCCAGATCAAGGTACTTACACCGTTAACACAACAACGGGAGCTGTAACATTCGATCCACTTCCAACCTTCACTGGTGTAGCGACACCGATTACATACCAAGCAAACGATAGCTTTAATCGCTTCGTTGACTCCACGATTTCACCTGTTGTTGGCGCCCCACCTGCTCCGGTTGCTATCGCAGACGCACAAACAAGCGGTTATGACGAGACGCAATCATATCTACCAGCTTCTAATGACACGGCAAATTCTAATTTCGCTTTAAGTGTTGCATCAGTGCGACTATGTCAACCGGCCACTTCTAACCCACCAGTTGCCGCTCAAGTGGCACCAATCTGTACTGCCACCAGTGTCTCTACGACAAGTGGTACCTATACCGTGAACACCACAACTGGCGCGGTCGAGTTTAATCCAGCTCCGACTTTTACTGGAACTGTTGCAACACCGATTTCTTATCAAGTATCAGATTCAATCAATAGAACGGTTTCGTCAACGATCACACCAACTATTGGCGCGCCACCAGGTCCAACGGCTGCACCAGATACCTCTTCGGGCAATTACGACACACCACAAACAATCAATCCACTTGCAAATGACCCAGCCAACCCTGCCAGTCCATTGTTGGCAACAAGTGTGACGCTATGTGAAATCAATCCGATTGAACTTCCAAACAATTGTTCACAAAAGTCTCTGTTTGTCCCTGGGCAAGGCTCGTACATTGTGGATCCTGTAACGGGTGAAGTAACGTTTGATCCACTACCCACTTTCTCTGGCACAGCGACACCGATTACATATCAAGCGACAAATGATCTTGGTCAATTTGTTAATGCGACCATAACGTTAAGTGTTGGAGCTCCACCGTTACCTGTTGCTTACCCTGATACTTCAAGTAGTGCAATGCGTGTAGTGCAAACAGTAAATCCATTAGGTAATGACACATCCGCAAACTCCGCAATCCCATTAGATCCAACGACAGTAAAGCTTTGTGGTTCAGGTCAGGCGTCTCCAAACTGCACCCAAACTACTTTGACTGTTGACGGAAAAGGTACCTTCACGGTTAATCCGACCACTGGAATCATTTCCTTCACTCCAATTGACAGTTTCAATGGAACAGTTCCACCAATCAACTACACCGTTGCAGACTCCTTGGGTCGAGTTGTTAGTTCTCAAGTCAATATTGTGGTGTTACCTCCGCCAGCCATGGCTGCAATTACAGATTTAAGTTCAGGTAATTACAACACTCCGCAAACGATTACTCCACTGGCAAATGATTCACCAGGAGATTTGAACGCACCAGAACTTTCCGTATATGGAACTAAGGGTGGAGTCGAAAAAGACCCTACGTCAGTTCGATTCTGTGGTGTCGGACAAACGGCTCCAAACTGTACGGCAACAACAGTTACAACACCTGCTGGAACCTACGTAGTTAACACAACTACTGGTGTAGTTACTTTCACGCCAGCAGTGACTTTTACCGGTACGGATGCAAATGCACCTACTTACCAAACTTGCAATACGGTTACTGGAACCTGGTCACCATCCAATCCTCCACCGACTTGCGCATCAGCACTCATAATTCCAACTGTTGGTGCACCCCCAGCTCCGGCTGCACTCCCAGATACTGATACCACCACGTATGACACCAACAAAACTATTAATCCATTAACAAATGACACCGCAAACGCAAACTTCCCACTGAGTCCAACAAGCGTGAAGCTTTGTGGTGCGGGTCAAACTCCAGGTGGAACACCTCCGTGTGACAAGACAACCTTGGAGGTCTTTGGCGAGGGCACCTACACAGTTAATCCTCTAACTGGAGCAGTAACTTTCGATCCGCTACCAACTTTTAGGGGAGCCACCACACCAATTTCATATCAGGTAACTGATTCGCTGAATCGCACAGTGGGCTCAACAATTTCTTTGACTGTTGGGGACCCACCACTTGCCGCTGCACAACCAGACGTTAGCTCAAATAGCTATGATGCACTTCAAACCATTACGCCACTTGGTAATGACAGTGCAGGTAATTCTAGTTTCCCAATTGATCCGCTTTCGGTGAAGTTGTGTGGTCCCGATAATCCCGGAACAAGTGGCATTAATGAATCTATTCCGCCAAATTGTGTTGAAACAACTTTGGTAGTTGCGAATGTCGGAACTTACTCTGTAAAGCCAAATGGAACAGTTGAGTTTAATCCACTGCCAACATTTACTGGTGTCGCTCCAACTATCAAGTATCAGGCAGAAGACTCATTAGATCGAGTTATTAACTCAACAATCACCGCAACGGTAGGCACACCACCAGTTGCAGTTGCCTCCCCAGATACTTCAGCTGGTAACTATGACACGAATCAAACGATTAGTCCGCTCGGAAATGACACAGCAAATGCAAACTTTGCAATTGACCCAACAACTGTGAAGCTTTGTGGAATAAGTCCGGTTGAAAATCCTAATAACTGCACCCAGACTTCTCTTACAACGCCAGACGGTGTTTACACAGTGAATTCAGATGGCACAGTTACCTTTAATCCAGATGCAGATTTCACAGGAACCGTTGCAAC
>JAOATY010000040.1:24175-26669 GCA_030157865.1 Candidatus Nanopelagicales bacterium
CAGATGGCACAGTTACCTTTAATCCAGATGCAGATTTCACAGGAACCGTTGCAACTCCGGTTAAGTATCAAGTAACTGACTCATTAGATCGAGTTATTAATTCCACAATCACACCTACAGTTACCGACCCACCGGTAGCAGTCGCGGCGCCAGACACCATTGCGCTGATAGCTGGAAGTTCCTTGCCATTCAGTTCAATCTTTGATGGCCAAACTGGCGATACCGATCCAGCTCTTGCCACAAAGGCAACGGGTGGATCTGATTTAACAAACTCAACTGTTTGTTTGTTGACTCCAGGAACTTCCACTTGTGATGCTGATGGCATTGTTGTGATTGATGGCCAAGGAACCTACACCCTTGATCCAGTAACTGGCATTGTTACTTATGCTGCACTATCAACTGCACCAGAAGGTCCAAAGACTCCAGTTACTTACAAGATCACCGACGGTCTTGGTCGAAGTGCTACAAATACCCTTACTCCAACTATCTACCCAAAGCCAACAGCTGATGACGACACTTCATCTGGCGCCTATGACACCAATCAATCCATTACGCCATTTAGTAATGATGACAATGTTCCAGGACAACAGCTGGGATCGCTAGTTCTTTGTGGAAATAATCCAGTTCAAACTCCAAATAGCTGTAATTACACTTCCTTAAACACTCCTGATGGTGTTTACACAGTTGTTGGTAACACAGTTGTGTTTAATCCAGATCCTGACTTTGCAGGCCCGGCCACCGTGCCAGTTCGCTACCAGGCAAAAGATGACATGAATCAATTTGTTAATGCCTGGATCACTCCAACAGTGCTAGATCCAGCTGATCCAATAACCGATCCAGAAACTACATCTGGGGCAAAGGGTGCTACCCAAACGATTAACTTGTTAGATGGTGACACCACTGCAGGCGTTGCCATTGATCTGGTTCCTGGATCAGTTGTCTTATCCTGCACCATTGGAGTTGCAAACTGTTCAGTTGCCAATAACAAAGTAACAATTACTGGTGTTGGAACATATGAAATTGATCCAGCCAATCCTGGATTTATGTTGTTCACTCCAGAAGCTAACTTCACTGGCACTTCACCATCAGTTACCTACACAGTTACCGACTCTATGGGTGGTACTGGTTCAAATACCTACACCCCAACAGTTATCCCACCACCAACTGTTGTTCCAGATACTTCAACTGGTCCATGGGACACCAACCAGACTCGTAGCGTTATTACCAACAACGTAAACACTTCTGACAGTGCTGCCACCGGAACAACTCTTGCAGCTGGATCAGTTCGACTTTGCGCGCCATCCGATACTGCGCCAAATTGCACAATTGATGCCTCAGGTTCAGTTGTGATTGCGAATCAAGGAACCTACACACTTGATCCTGCAACTGGAATTGTTACGTTCGATCCTCTTCCAACGTTTACTGGAACCGCAACTTCAGTTACATACTCGGTGACTGACGCGCTTGGTCAAAAGTCTTCAACTACTTACACGCCAACAGTCACCGTTCCGCCGGCTCCAACCGCAACCCCTGACACAGTTGAATTAATCCCAGGCCAGTCAAAGGTGTTTAGCTCGATCTTTGATGGCCAAACCGGAGATGCAGATCCAGCACTTGCAACCAAGGGAGCAGGCGCACCAGATCTAACAAACTCAAGTGTTTGCTTGCTAACCCCAGGAACTACATCCTGCGATGCCGATGGCATCGTCACAATTCCAGGTGAAGGAACCTACACACTTAACCCAACTACTGGCATCGTTACTTACGCCGCTTTGTCCTCAGCAACTTCGGGGGCAAAGACTCCAGTTACTTACCAGATCACTGATGGCCTAAACCGGTCAGTGAGCTCAACGCTAACTCCAACAATTACTCCGCCACCGGTTGCAAATCCTGATTTCTCAACTGGTGTGCAAGGAGCAATCCAAACCCTTTCACCAGTTGGCAATGACCGACCAGGCGGAGGAGCATCAACTGAGCTCTTCCCTGATACTCGGGCCCAAATCCCAAGTGGCGTATTCCTTTGCGCAGCAAACCAACCACCGCCAGATTGTGCTGCCTCAACAGTCACCGTTACCGATCCTGTTACTAATGCCACCCTTGGCGTACTTACTGTTGCAGCCTCTGGCCTTGTTACTTTCACACCTGAACCAAACTTCATTGGAACCACACCGCCAATTGGTTACCAGATTCCAGATAACTTAGGACAAAAGGCTTACTCAACAATCACAATTACTGTGTTGCCGCCGCCGGCGCCATCTGCAGTAATTGATACTGGCTCTGCTGAATACAACAAGCCAGTTACTTTGCGACCTTGGATTAATGACTCCGCTGGAGCAGTTCCTGCTGGATCAAGCTTGGCTGCACCAAATCTGGTTGCAACATCGATCAAGCTTTGTGATGACAATTCAACATTTGTTGCTTTCTCTGGAACCCCTGCAGATTGCACAGCCACAAAGGTAAGAACTGTTGAAGGAACTTATGAAGTTAGCCCAAC
>JAOATY010000041.1 GCA_030157865.1 Candidatus Nanopelagicales bacterium
CACATCCTTGGTTGCGAAAAGCCACCGCTGGCCTATCGATTTTCATCATGACGCTGACCGCCTTGGGTGGCGGCGCGGTTTATGCGATCAACGGCCTGGGTGCAAACATCGGAATGATCGACACAAGTGACTTGAATAGCGCCGATCGCCCTGACAGCTTTGCGCAAACTGACACCAGTCCAACCAATCTTTTGATCATGGGCTCAGACTCCCGTGAAGGTGACGGCAACGACGCCTACGGTGAAGCCGGCGGAGCACGCTCGGACACAACTTTGTTAGTCCATCTATATAACGACCGTAAAGACGCCTTAGTAGTTTCAATTCCGCGTGACTCCATGGTGGAAATTGCAGGGTGCACAAAACCAGATGGCACGCTCACTCGCCCTTATGAAACCAAGTTCAACGCAGCATTCGCATTCGGTGGTCCGGTTTGCACAATCAAGACTGTTGAAAAACTTACTAACGTTCGAATCGATAACTTCGTTGTTGTTGACTTCAAGGCATTCAAAACTGTCGTGGATGCAATCGGTGGCGTTGAAGTTTGTTTAACAACACCTGCGTACGATCCAGTTATTCCTGGCCAAGGTGGATCTGGTCTTGACCTACCTGCCGGCTACAGCACCATCAGCGGTGAGCAAGCTTTAGCTTTCGTTCGCGCTCGCGAAACTTTAGGTGACGGCAGCGACTTAAGTCGTATCAAGCGTCAGCAAGATTTCATCGCTTCCATGATTCGCGGCATGACCGAAAAGGGATTGCTAACAAATCCACAAATGATTTATCGAGTGCTGGGCGCAATTACTTCTTCAATTCAAACTAACCCTGAGTTTGCAAACATCCAGGCCTTACAAGACTTCGCATTATCAATGGGTGGGCTAAGTCCATCTCGAATTACTTTCGTGACTTTGCCTTACGAACTTCGTGGCGATGGCAACGTTTACTGGACCGCTGAAACCGATGCCCTATGGCAAGCAATTCGCATGGATCAGCAATGGCCATTAGTTGAACCATCTGCCTCCCATCAATGTCGCCGGTGGCATCGGTAACTACCGTTGCACCAAAGCCATCCGAGATTAGCCTTTCGGTTTTGAACGCCACAACGACAGTTGGCTTAGCCAAGACTGCTGCTAGCGAATTGGAAGCAAAGGGTTACAACCTAATCAAGGTCGGTAATTCAAGTAAGCGTTTGACTCAGTCAGAAATTCTTTACCAGTCATCACAACTTGAGGCAGCTAAAGTTTTGGGTGCTCAAACTGGCATCACGAAACTCACCCTGGATAACTCGCTGGTTTCCCCAATCGTGTTGCTAGTTGCTACTGATTGGAAGGCTGGCAAGGTTACGGCAACAACTGCAAGCCCAACACCTAGCGCCACAAGGTCAGCAACACCTTCACCAACTACGACGCTGACTCCAACACCAAGCGGATCCCCAACTGCCAACAGCAATGAAGGTACTGCGGCAGACACCACTTGTACTGAGGGCAATAACCGCGTAAAGAAATAAGCACTGCTAAGTAAGCATTGCGAAGTAAAGCTAAATAACCGGTGGTCGGCCAGCTTTGGTCATAGCCCAAACGGTTGACCATTTCATAGCTTCGCGTTCCCCGGCATTACGAACCCAACCGGAACCAAAACCATGCAAGTAATTCTTAAGCGCTGAAAGTGATCTCACGCGAAGCAAAGTGATTACTAACCAAGTCAATGGATAAATCGGAACTAGAACAATCGGCAAGTTTCGCTTCGCTAACCAAACCCGATTACGCGCATTCATAAATGCGAACTCAGCAAACCGGGCTGGCGTGGTTGGTGGGTGCGCAACTGGAATGTCACCGGCATACCAAACCGTGTGACCGGTATTCCAAGTTCGCCAGCAAAGTTCGATGCCTTCGTGCAAGTAATAGAACTCTTCGCCCCAGCCACCGAAGGAATCAAACACATCGCGGCGAATTGCTACGCCACCTTCCCAAAGTGAAGTTGCAAGTCCACTTTGGTTCACATCTCCCGCACGAAGTCTTGGCACACGTCGCTTTGGTTCGCTGACTCCGTTGTAATCAATTACTCGTGGTTGCACTAAAGCTGCGTTGGTATCCGGACCGATAGTTGCAATCAGCTGCGCCAAAGTTGTTGGCGTTGGTAATTGCGCATCGTCATCTAAGAAGAACAAGTAGTCGCCATTAACTACGGCAGCGCCAGCATTGCGACCAGCAGTTGCGCCAATGTTCTCTGGTAAGAAATGTGTAGCAACGCCAGCAGGAATGTTTACCGGATCCCAACCGTTACCAACAACAACGATGTCAGCTTCAACACCAGTTTGCGCCAATAGCGATTGCACGCTGCGCTCAAGTTCTGCAGGGCGAGTTCCCATGGTCAGAACTACGCAGCCAACTTTCGGACTCAACGCAATCGACTCGAATTCAAGATCGCCACAATGTGACCAACGACAGTGACGGCCGCAGCAATCACCATGAACTGCAATAAGAACTGAGTTGCCACTAAGTCCCCGACAAATAAGTCAGCCACAGCAGCAATCGCAATTAGCAAAGTCATTTCGATGGAATGGAAAATTCGATTGAATGGAAATAGTCGAACGATCGAACGAAGTTTTGCAAGAGCAGAAGATTTTGGCGCAGCCACGGCTGGGCTTTCGGAAAGTTTTGGTAATCCATTAAACGCGCGTGCTACATGAACCATGTCGTTCAATGCCTTGTTGAACAAAACCAAAACCGATAGCAAAAGACCGAGTGCAACAAAACCTAAGTTCTGGGAATCAAGTTCAGCTACTCCACCAACTGCTCGGATACCAAGTGCAATAGGTATGAAACCTTCGGCAATGTAGTGACCAAGTTTGTCTAGGAACACTCCAGCCGGTGATGAAGTCTGTCGCCAACGAGCAACTTCGCCATCGCTGCAATCCAGCAGCATCTGAAGTTGACCGAAGAATGCAGCGAGCAATCCCCCAGGCAAACCTGGAATAAGCAAAACTAATCCAGCCATAAAGCCTGATGTGATCATCAAGTAAGTGACGCCGTTGGCGCTAAAGCCAGCCTTTAGCAAGATTCGAGTTTGGTAAGGAGATACCTTTCGAAAAAACGGGATTCCAAGCCAATGTTCTGAGTTTTGCCTGCCACTAATCTCAATTGGTTGAGTGATTGCTTTGAGTTCAGCAATCGTTGGATTGGTTGGTCGCGAGGTATTCACCTTCTTATTGTGGCGTACATCTGGAACAGAGCCCGAATTTGCGCGCTGTTTAACGGATCTGTTGCATCCACTTTAGGGATGCATAGCCCACAAACAGCGCAGTAAATCCAATGCCACCAATCAACAGTGCAACATTTAGTGGGATCAAGATTCCTAGCGCCGTCATAATGATGATCAAACTTCGGCCCAGGAATCCAAGTCCATAGGACTTAATGTTCTGAGGCATTTCAAATCCAGCGAGGGATCGATACAACGCGTCGTAGTGATGGAATGCGACCGCAAAAATCCACAAGTAAGCAATTGGGTTATTGCGAGCGATCGCAAAAACTAATCCCAGTTCAAAAAGTCTCAAAAGGGCTGGAGCCATCCAGGCAAATTTGCCAGTCATAATGTGTGAATCATCAGCCCAGAACCATTCCGCGCCAAGCCCTGGATTGATTTGGCGTTCCAAAACATCGCAACCTGAAACTGTCTTTGGATGCAGCCAAGTCTTACTTCGCAAAATTCGTCCAGTGGTTGTGTAAGCAAGTCCGATTAGTCCAAGGACCAGCAAGCCCCACAGCGCAAAAGCTGGTGAGTTAAATGCAGCGCCAAGTGAAATCACTAACCAGCGCTCCCCAATTGGCATGTGAATAATTTTTTTAATCCAACGAATCTTGGAATTTGAATTAAGCGCGGCTGATGTATCAAGCAGTGATCCATTGCTTGCAGCTGGAATGTCATTTGGTTCGCCAAGTGAAAGTGGGATCACTGCGGTCTCGCGAATTACTTGAACTGCATGGAAGTTGTAATCACTCATGTGACGCACAGTTTGCAAAACCATCAAGCCCATAGCTAATGGCCAAAGATTCAAGCCATGATGCGAAGCACCAAAAGCTAGACCTGCATAAAGTGCATATTCTTTGATGCGATCAGTTGCGGCATCCAGCCATGCACCGAATTGCGATGAGACTCCGGTGAAGCGTGCAACTTCGCCATCTGCACAATCGATGATGATGGAAACTTGCACGCCGATTGCGCCAACAATCATTAGCGGCCACCAACCGGTTGCAAAGAAACCAGAAACCACCAAAGCCAAAATCAAAGAAGTCACGGTGATTTGATTTGGTGTCCAACCTCGCTTGACGGCAAGCATCGAAACTTTTCGAGAAAGTTTGCGCAACACAAATGTGGAATAGAAACCATCGTCGGCGCGAAGTGCACGCTTGGTTCGCACGTCTTGTTCATCTTGCTCGGAAACTTGAGTTTGAAATTCAGTTAACTCGGCAACTGATTCAGCGCGCTCACAAACACGAGTGACTGGGATTGCAACAACCGGGCAAGCTGCGCGAACTAAAGCAACCGTAATCAAATCGACAACGTTTGGTTTGTGTGATGGCAATTCGAAGTATTCGCTTGCTTGCGCAATTGCCGCACTTGCTTTTGCATCACTTGCGATTCGAATGAATCCCAACATCTGATGTGTTGGCGCACTGACATTGTGTTCGCTGGATCCAGCGCTAACGATTTGTTTGTGTGTCACCCGAGCTGCATGAGTTGGCGCGGCACTTGGTTTCACCACAGACGCGCTAACACTCCAGTGCCCTTTGACCAGCGCATCCATCATGGCTTGCCCAGTTACGAAACCTTGATCAGCAACGGCAACCGGACCATCTGCTAAATAATCAGCAACTTTAGATAGGAACTGAATAGGGCTTAAATCTTTGTGCTCAATGAACTTGCCACCGGCAGTTTCCACTTGGTTACGTAGAATTTGGGCTTGGGATTGAAAATTCGGATCTGTCAGATTCAATACAACGCGTAGCGGCAAGTGTTCCAAAATCTTGCCTCCTGTCATAAACCTGATAAATCTAAGCAAAAATCGGTGCTTCGATAGAATTATCCCACCGAATACATAGCAATCGTTAATCCTTGGAGTTCTGAGCCGTGGCTACACAATCACTGAAGGCAGCAATCCCAGCGCCGATCCGTGATGGCGTTGCCATTGTGCTTGACGCCCTGCATATTCGAAAGCGATACGTCAGCGAACCACAAGGATTTGATCCTAAAACTGGACTCAAAGTTGATGTGGCCGTGTACTTCCCTGACTTCATGCCTAAGGCCTACCAGCTGACCCAGTGGTTGCCAGTTTTAGAGAACCACCCATCGGATTTAACTTTTGGGTTAGTCGTTCGAAAGATTCCGGTTTACCTGGAACTTAAAGAAATGACGAAGCTGCCAATTGCCTTCGTGCCATCTTTTGCTGACTTGATGGAGCTCTATCGCATCAGTCCATTCAAGGCCGTGATGTATGTCAACAATGGTGTTGGAAACTTCCAGTCATTAACTGTTGCAGAGCTTGCTCACATTCACGTCAACCATGGCGAGAGCGACAAAATTTGTATGGTCAGCAATCAAGTTAAGGCTTACGATCGCGTTTTCGTTGCTGGCCAAGCTGCAGTACTTCGTCACCGCGCCGCGCTTTCAGAATTCAACGAAGAAGTTTTAGTTCGCGTTGGTCGCCCACAACTAGATGAAAATCCAGCGCCAGCCATTCCTGAGTCATCCCGTCGCACAGTTCTATACGCACCAACTTGGGCTGGCGAAGATGAAGCCAACAATTACACCTCGATGGAATACATGGGTTCACACATCATCGATGCGATCTTGGCTCAAGATAACGTGCGCGTGATTTACAAACCACACCCACGGATTGCCGATGCTGAAGATCAGCGCATCCGTAAGAACCATGCTCACGTATTGCGTGCGATCAAACAAGCAAACTCAAAAGATTCAACCGCTGGTCATCAAGTTCGCGAGTCTGGCGACATCTTGGCGATTTTCCCACGCGTTGACTTACTTGTCTCTGATGTGTCATCAATTGCACTGGACTTTTTATACCTTCGCACTGAAGCACCAATTATTTTGACCGATCGTCGCAATGACATCGCTCAGCTTCGCATCGATTCACCACTTAGTGCTGCTACCCCAGTCTTAACTAAAGACAATGTCAAAGACGCAGCAAAAATCATTGGTGATGTTTTGAGTTCCGATAACTTCGTGCAGGATCGCAAAGTCCTTCGCGAGTTCTATTTCGATAACGTCCAAGCCGGCGAAAGCGCACCTCGGTTCTATCAAGCACTTCGCGATGCAATCACAGCTCATTCTGCTGATGTGGCCCGCGCGAAATCACTTGCAGAATCAGGCACTGGGCCTCGTTTTGAACATCGCGCCTAAACCCGAAAGACTTAGAACACTATGACGCAACCACAAGTAACGATTCTGGCCGCAGGCATGGGAACCCGATTGGGACGCCCATTTCCAAAGCCGCTGACCCCGCTAAATGATGGTCGTACGATCATGCAGCAACAGCTGGATAACATCAGCGAAGCTTTCGGCGCTGACACTCACATCCAGATCGTGGTGGGCTTCAAACTTGACCTAATCCTTGAAGCTGCCCCAGAAGCCGTCTTTGTTTACAACGAGCGTTATGACCAGACCAATACCTGCAAGAGCCTGATGAAGGCTTTGCGCTCTAGCGCTGAAGGTCCAGTGGTTTGGATGAATGGCGACGTGGTTTTTGAGCCAGCAATCCTTAAGCGCCTGCAGGCAAACATTGATGCTGGCCAGACTGCAATTGCGGTTAACACATCTGCGGTATCGGATGAAGAAGTTAAATACACCGTTGATGCCAATGGCATGGTTAAAGAATTAAGTAAGACCGTAGTTGGCGGACTTGGCGAATCAGTTGGCATCAATGTAATCGCAGCCAAAGATAAGGCTGCGTTAATCAAGCGCCTTGAAGAATGTGACGACCAGGATTACTTCGAGCGCGGTATCGAACTCGCGATCGAAAAAGATGGACTAAAAGTTCTGCCAATCGACATCAGCGATCTGTTCGCAGTCGAAGTTGATTTTGAAGCTGACTTGGAGCGCGCAAACCAGCGCACAATCTAATGACAGTTACCAATCCAAACGGTGATAGCTCCGCTAAACAACTTGCCATGCAACATGGATTAGTTAGCGCAAGTAAGATCCCTGGACTTGGTGACTACATCAAGTCGACTTGGCGACGAAAAGATTTCATCGCTGAACTTGCTGACGCTCGCAGCACACAACAGTATTCCGATAGTTTGCTTGGTCGCATCTGGCAGCTGATTACACCGCTACTTAATGCAGCGATCTACTACTTGATCTTTGGCATCTTGCTGGGCACCAGCAAAGGTATTGAAAACTTCACTGCGTTCTTAGTTGCTGGCGTTTTTGTCTTCAACTTCATGCAAGTGACTGTGACTGCAGCTTCGGCCAGCATTCCAAAGAATGATCGCTTGATTAAAGCAATTCATTTTCCAAAGCTTGTGTTGCCTCTAGCAACGGTCGTGCAACAGATTCAACAGTATGTTGTTTCGTTGATCGTGTTGGTTGTCATTGTTTTGTTAACCGGCGAACCTTTAACTTTGATGTGGCTAACCTTGCCACTAGTTCTTGCCATGCAGATTCTGTTCACAACAGGCTTTGCTTTGATCTTGGCTCGTTGGGGCGCACGATCCCGAGACATCAATCAGCTTCTGCCATTCTTTACTCGCACTTGGCGTTACGTCTCTGGTGTTTTCTTTAGCATCGCAATCTTCACGGCCTCAATGCCTGATGCCGTTGGCACTGCCCTATTACTGAACCCTGGTGCGGTTTACATCGATCTAGTTCGCGACTCGTTAATGGTAACTGAATCAAGTGATCCATTGATCTGGATCATGGGCGCTGTTTGGGCAATCGTTTTCTTTGCTGTCGGCTTGGTTTACTTCTACCGAGGGGAGAAAAAGTATGTCAACTAACAACTTGTCTACTTCAAAAATCCCAACGGTAGTCGTTGATGATTTGAACATTAAGTACCGCGTAATCCTGGGCGCCAACACTGGCTCGGCAGCAGGTGCACTCCGCAGCCTGGTCAGCGGTAAAGCTCCAAGCCAGGTTGTTAAGTCCGTTCACGCTGTTAAGGGCGTATCCCTGACGGCTTATGAAGGCGACACCATCGGCCTAGTTGGTCGCAATGGTTCCGGTAAATCCAGCTTATTAAAGGCCGTTGCAGGGCTATTGCAACCAAGCTCAGGCGATGTCTACACCGCCAGCCAGGCAACGCTTTTGGGTGTGAGCGGCGCCTTGAACAAATCAATCTCAGGCAATCGCAACATCACCTTAGGTGGCTTGGCAATGGGTATGAGCCGCGAAGAAGTTGAAGCGATTCGCCAACAAGTAATTGACTTTGCTGACATCGAAGAATTCATCGACATGCCAATGGGAACTTATAGCTCGGGTATGCAAGCTCGCCTGCGCTTCTCCATTGCCGCAGCTCGCCAACATGAAATCTTGCTAGTCGATGAAACCCTAAGCACCGGTGATACCGAATTCCGCGCTCGCAGCCAAGCCAAGATCCGCGAACTAAGTGGCGCAGCTGGAACTGTGTTCGTTGTTGCTCATGGTCACGCAATGATTCGCGAAGTTTGTAATCGCGCGATCTGGATGGATAAAGGCGTTATCAAGATGGATGGCGAAACTAACGCGGTGCTTGATGCTTACGAAGCCGATGTTGCAGAAAAGAAAGCGGCTAAAGAAGCCAAAGACAAAGATAAGTAACTTATTTCTTTCGGCTTGTTAAGAAACCAATTCCCCACGACATTTGCATTGTCATCAAAACAATCGGTAACCAAAGTGCACCACTGCGTGCGCGCTTAACCAAAGTCAAAGACGAAAGCAAAGTTAAAGCCAGGTAACCAAGTGGGAATACATAACCCCAAACCAATGCATTGCCCATTACCAAACCGATAGTGCCAAGAATCTTTCCAAGGACAATCAACGCAACCGCAAGAGGTGGCGCGAAATAACGCAGTGCAGATTTAGTGCGACGAGTGTCAGGGTGACGGCGCATAACTTCATGACGCCAAGATCCGTATTCAAAATATTGTTTAGCTAATTTAAAAACATTTGGTCGTGGTCGATAAGTCACAAACAAATTTGGATTGAACCAAACGGTTCCACCGGTTGTGCGAATTCGATAATTCATTTCCCAGTCTTGCGCGCGAGTAAACGCTGGGTCGTAACCACCGACTCGATCTAGCGCGCTGCGCTTAAAGACACCAAGGTAAACCGTTTCCGCCGGACCTTCCGTGCCACCGGTGTGAAACGATGCTGAGCCAACACCAAGCGGTGAGGTCATCGCAGCGGCAACTGCCTTTTCAAACTTTGTAACTCCGCGCGCGCCCATGATGCCGCCAACGTTGTCGGCACCGGTGCGCTGCAAAGTTTCCACCGCGAGGCGAATGTAACCATCGGAAAGCTCGCTGTGAGCATCGACGCGAACCACGATCTCTTGCGTGGTTGCCGCCAGTGCTGCATTCAAACCTTCAGGTGTGCGACCGGTTGGATTTGGCACCGAACTAACGCGAGAATCTCCAGCGCAAATCCGAGCTGCGACTTCATTTGTTCGATCCGTTGATGGTCCAAGAGCCAAAACCACCTGAATTGAGCCTTCGTAATCCTGCGACAAAATCGCCAATACTGCTGCCTCTAAGTAGTTCTCTTCATTGAGAACTGGCATAACTACGGCTACTGCGGGCATTTGCGTCACATACCAACGCTATCGGTTCGATAAACTTGAACCTTGAACACTCCCTAAGGAGCGAAGTTGTCCAAAATCGCAGTTATCGGAACTGGCTACGTTGGTTTGACGACTTCAATTGGCCTAGCCAGCCTTGGACACCAGGTCGTTGGCTATGACGTAGATCCAGCAAAAGTTGAGGTGCTTCAGGCTGGCAAGCTACCAATCCATGAACCAGGCCTTGGCGAGATTCTGGGCGATGTTTTGAAGTCCGGAAACCTTAAGACGACTTCGGTTTTGTCCGAGGCTGTGACCGATGCTGACTTCATTTTTACTTGCGTGCCTACCCCGCAAGATGAAGATGGCTCGGCTGACCTAAGTTATGTGATTTCGGCAAGCACAGCCATGAAAGATTTCTTAAAAGCCGGAGCTGTCGTTGTCACAAAATCAACAGTTCCAGTTGGTTCGGCTCAGATTGTCGAAGATGCCATTGGTCGCAGCGATGTTGAAGTTGCTTCGAACCCGGAGTTCTTGCGCGAGGGTGCTGCAGTTTACGATTTCCAAAATCCGGATCGCATTGTCGTTGGCGCTCGTTCAAACGAAGTTGCCCAGAGCGTTATGGATCTTTACTCAAAGATCGATTGCCCGAAAGTTTTAACTTCGCAGGCAACAGCGGAATTAATTAAGTACGCATCCAACTCATTCTTGGCAATTAAGTTGTCATACGTAAACGACATCGCTGCCTTATGCGAAGCAGTTGGCGCAGACTCGCATGAAGTGTTGCATGGCATGGGTCTTGATACTCGAATTGGAAATCGCTTCCTTGAACCTGGTCCAGGTTGGGGTGGCTCCTGTTTTCCAAAGGACACCAAGGCTCTTGAATCAATCGCAAATTCATTTGGAATTGAACTGCCGCTGATTACCACCGCGATCGCTAGCAATGAAGCCGCGCACAAGCGAGTAGCTGATCGAGTCATGAACTCACTTGGCGGATCCCTTGTTGGAAAAACCATTGCAGTATTCGGCTTAACCTTTAAGGCAAATACCGATGACACTCGTGAATCACCTTCGATCGCAGTGATCGAACGCCTGATTGGTCGTGGCGGCAAAGTTGTTGCTTTTGATCCAATGGTCAGCGACTACAAGCTTGCTGGCTTAACAGTTGCAGCAAGCCCAGCTGAAGCTGCCAGCGGTGCGGATGCGTTGGTTGTTTTAACTGAGTGGGCTGAGTTCAAGTCAATCGACGCCAAAGAAATTCTTGCTGCGATGTCAGGCAATGTAGTTGTCGATACTCGTAAGGTCCTAGATCAATCAGTATGGACAGAAGCTGGCGCGAATTTTCCAACTAACCCAACTACGAAAGCTGTTTAACTCATGGCCAAAGTTTTAGTAACTGGCGCTGCTGGGTTTGTTGGATCGAATCTTGTTGACTCACTTTTGAACGATGGCCATGAAGTATTTGGTGTCGACAATTTTTGCACCGGTAGTCCAGCAAACATTTCCCATTTATCGGATAACAAAAACTTCACTTTTCTCGAACGTGACATCATTACTGGCTTAGGTGATTTCGAAAGCCTTAAGTTCGATCAAATCTTCCATATGGCAAGCCCAGCTTCCCCACCTCGATACATGGAACTTGCCATCGAAACTATGCACGTGAACACAACCGCAACTGAACTCTTGCTGAATCATGCAACTAAGCACGGATCTCGTTTACTTTTTGCGTCGACGTCTGAGATCTACGGTGACCCACACGAACACCCGCAGCGCGAGAGTTACTGGGGCAACGTAAATCCAATCGGTCCTCGCAGTATTTATGACGAAGCCAAGCGCTTTGGCGAAACTTTGCTTTCACATTTCCATCGCAGTGAAGGCACTGACACTGTCATCGTTCGTATCTTTAACACTTACGGTCCACGCATGGATCCAGATGATGGTCGCGTAGTTTCCAGTTTCATTCGTGACGGAATCAAGGGAAAGTCATTCCAAGTCTTTGGTGATGGCAAACAAACTCGAAGCTTCTGCTTTGTTTCAGATCTAGTTGCCGGATTACGCGCTGCAATGGATAGCGGAATTACTGGCCCAGTGAACCTAGGTAATCCAAATGAATTCACTTTGCTTGAGCTTGCAACAAAAGTTGGATCAGTCCTAAACATTGAGCCAGTTCTAGAGTTTAAAGAACTTCCGATCGATGATCCTAAGCAGCGTCAACCAGATATCTCTTATGCCAAGTCAGCATTGAACTGGGAACCAAAAATTGAATTAGCTGAAGGTCTGCAATTAACTGCAGACTGGATGGCAAGTCGTCTTAAGTAACAAACAAATTAATTAGCAAGATTTTTAAGCTGAGCTTTTAGCGCGTCGCCTTTATCGATTGCGGTCTGACGCATATCAACTTGGAACTTATCCAGCTTGGCTGTTACCTGGTTTCCGAATTCATCACCAGCGCTGGCAATAACTCGTGCGGCCAGTAATCCAGCATTCTTGGCATTACCGATTCCAACTGTTGCCACTGGGACTCCGGCTGGCATCTGAACGATGGACAACAGCGAATCTAAGCCTTCGAGTTGAGTTAGCGGAACTGGAACACCAATCACTGGCAAAGTGGTGATCGAGGCCACCATGCCTGGCAGGTGGGCTGCGCCACCGGCTCCAGCGATGATTACTCGCATGCCACTGCTGGCCGCTTGCTTTGCGTAAGAAACCATGTCTTCTGGCATGCGGTGGGCGGAAACAACTTCGGCTTCGTGGCTGATGCCGAGCTCATCCAGAATTGCGGCGGCGGGTGCCATAGTTTCCCAGTCCGAGTCACTACCCATGATGATGCCAACTAATGCATTACTCATCGATTACTCCTGTGAGGTAGTCGGCTGCATGCCAAGCGCGTTGCAGTAAGTCTTCAATGTTGCCACCTGTGGCATTCACATGGCCAATCTTGCGACCTGGACGCACTTCTTTGCCATACAAATGCACTTTGATGCCAGGATCGCGAGCCATAATGTGACGGAATGCGCTGTGCAGATCGCCAAGATCTTTACCAAGCAGGTTCACCATAACGGTATGCGGACCTGTTGGAGCCGGTGAACCAAGTGGCCAATCCAAAACTGCACGTAAGTGGTTTTCGAATTGGCTGGTTACTGCCCCATCCATTGACCAGTGACCTGAGTTGTGTGGACGCATCGCAAGTTCGTTGACAAGAATTTCTGTTCCAGTATCAAAAAGTTCAACTGCCAACATGCCGTGAACATCAAGTGAGTTCGCGATTGTGATCGCCATAGCTTGAGCTTGAGCAGCGCGCTCTGGATCTAGATCTGGACACGGCGCAATTACTTCATGACAGATGCCATCAGTCTGAGTTGATTTAACAACAGGGTATGCAACACATTGACCGTGTGGGCTGCGAGCAACTTGGGCAGCAAGTTCGCGCGTAAATGGCACAAGCTCTTCGGCAAGTACTCGATTACCTGCGGCATGAATCTCGCCGATTATCTGTAGGGCTTCAGCTAATGACCCAACAACCCAAACGCCTTTGCCGTCATAACCACCGCGTGCAGTTTTGATGATCAGTGGCCAACCAGCAGTGTCGCCGAATTCAACTAATTCAGATTCAGTGGTGATCTCTTTCCATTTCGGACATGGAATTCCAGCAGCTGTTAACGCGGTTCGCATTTCAATTTTGTCCTGGGCAAATCGCAAAGCATGTGGACCAGGGCGAACTGCAACACCAAGGTTTTGAAGTTCTTCTAAGAACTCAGTTGGCACATGTTCGTGATCGAAAGTGATTACATCGCATTCCAGCGCAAAGGCTTTAAGCGCTTCCCAATCTTCGTGAGAGCCAACTACGGTGTCTGGAATAACTTGAGCGGCAGAGTCAGTTGCTGTGGCTGAGAGTACGCGTAGGTGAATTCCAAGGTTGATTGCAGCTGGCTGCATCATGCGGGCAAGTTGGCCACCGCCAATAACGCCGACTCGAGGGGTGCTCACTGTCATAAGCCTAGTTGGCTTTTTGTGGGCCTAATTCTGAAGCGCAGTTACCAAGATAAACAAGGCTGCTGGGGTGTTATTTACGATGTGAGCCACGATGGCGGCCGAGGTGCTGCCCGTGCGCCGACGGACTTCGCCCAGGATCAAGCCGATGGCAAACAAGATGATGAAGCGCTTTGGTTCGAAGTGAAACAGCGCAAACACCAGCGCAGTGATGGCAACGACCAGATGTTCGTTCACATGCGCTTTAGCTAGCGCGCCATAAAGTAATCCACGAAACGCAAGCTCTTCAACGATTGGTGCGCCAAACATCGCCATCAAAACGAAAACGACTAAAACTATTCCAGTTTGATTTAGGCCAACATCACCAGCTGTGGAACTAAGTGGGCCAGTAAATTGCGTAACTATCCACGCAACCACGCTTGCAACTAGCAGTGAAAGCAGTCCAGCAACAAAACCAAGTCGCAGATGTGTGCGCGGGGCGATTAAACCTAAATCAATTTTTGGTCCATTGCCTTTTATGGTGGTGGCAATGATCGGCCAACCAGCCATTGCGAGCCACGGAGTGCTAAACGCAATGATTAATCCCCAGCCATTTTCGGGATCAATGTTTTGAGACATCAAAGCCAAGCTGATAACCAGACTTAATCCGATTGCGCCGAGTAACGAAATCAGCGCATCACCCATTCCCCAGGTTGGGAACTTTAGATCTTCGCCTCTGGCAAGTGCACGCCTAAAAGCCCACGGCGCCCCCGGAAAACCGGAAGCGCCGTCGGATGGAGTTAAAGGATTCATTCCTAGTAACGATATAGGTCTGACTTGTAAGGACCGTTGATATCCACGCCGAGGTAATCAGCCTGAGTCTTGGATAGTTCGGTCAACTTCACACCAAGTGCATCAAGGTGCAAACGTGCCACCTTTTCGTCAAGGTGCTTAGGCAGAACGTGTACGCCCAATTCGTATTCATCAATCTTGGTGAATAGTTCGATCTGAGCTAGCACCTGGTTTGTGAATGAGTTACTCATTACAAACGATGGGTGACCAGTTGCATTACCTAGGTTTAGCAAACGACCTTCAGACAACATGATGATGCTGTGGCCATCTGGGAAGATCCATTCGTCAACCTGTGGCTTGATGTTGCGGCGCTTGATGCCTGGGTACTGCTGCAAACCTGCAATGTCGATTTCATTGTCGAAGTGACCGATGTTGCCAACGATTGCTTGGTGCTTCATCTGGGACATGTGCTCAACGCTGATGACATCTTTGTTACCAGTTGCAGTGATGAAGATGTCTGCGGTGTCGATTACGTCTTCGATTGGCAGAACTTGGTAACCGTCCATTGCTGCTTGAAGTGCACAGATTGGATCGATTTCAGTCACGATTACGCGAGCGCCTTGGCCGCGAAGTGATTCAGCAGAACCCTTGCCGACGTCGCCGTAGCCTGCAACAACTGCAACCTTGCCACCCATAAGAGTGTCAGTTGCGCGGTTGATGCCGTCGATCAAGCTGTGGCGAGTGCCGTACTTGTTATCGAACTTGGACTTGGTTACTGAGTCATTGACGTTGATCGCTGGGAACATCAAGGAACCTTCACGGAACATGTCGTATAGACGAAGCACACCAGTTGTGGTTTCTTCGGTAACACCCATGATCTCGGAGCCAACAGTGGTCCAACGCCTTGGATCTTCGCCAAGTGAACGCTGCAATAGCGAAAGCACAACGCCGTACTCTTCGGAGTCTGCGCCGGCAGGATCTGGCACAAAGCCTGCCTTTTCAAATTCAGTTCCCTTGTGGATCAACATTGTTGCGTCGCCACCATCATCAAGGATCATGTTTGGACCGGTTTGTCTTGGCCAACGAAGTGCCTGCTCAGTGCACCACCAGTACTCTTCTAGAGTTTCTTCTTTCCATGCGTAAACTGGAACACCAGTTGGTGAATCTTCGGTTCCGTTTGGACCAACAACGACAGCTGCGGCTGCGTGATCCTGAGTTGAGAAGATGTTGCAAGATACCCAGCGCACATCAGCGCCAAGTTCAACCAAAGTTTCGATCAAGACTGCGGTCTGGATTGTCATGTGTAGGGAGCCCATGATACGGGCGCCCTTAAGTGGCTTGGAAGCGCCGAACTCAGCGCGCATAGCCATAAGGCCAGGCATTTCGTTTTCGGCTAAGCGGATTTCGTTGCGACCAAATTCGGCAAGCGAAATGTCGGCAACTTTGTAGTCATTTGGGCCTAAGGCCATGGTGGTACTCCTCGTGAAAAAGGTTTGGAATCTGGGACAGTGTGTCCGCAACGTCACGAGGCTTCGATGGCTAGCGGTAGTTCCATTGTGTCACAGCCCGCTGGTTTTGGCCGAACTGGCTCGGGCTATTGGGCCTAGACCCAATTAACTAGAGACTTACTTATTCCGATCGAAATCTGGCTCTAAGAACACATACTGTGCACTCGGTACGGCAATTCGCAACAACCGCTCAGCTTCATCAATCCCGCGAGCAATATCCTCGGCAGTTTGGGAATGGGCAATCGCAATCTTTGCGCCAACCAAAAGTGCATCAGGGCCAACGTGCAAAGTGCGAAGGTGAATCACACGCTCAACCAGTGGCGCTGAAGACAAAGCAGCATGCACCGCGTCATACTCTTCTGGCAATGCGCCTTCGCCAACCAACATGGCTGACATTTCGCGCACCAAAATAATCGCAATCACGATCAGCAAGGAACCAATGGCCATAGCGCCCATGCCGTCCCAACGACCATCACCAGTGATGACAGCAGCGCTCACGCCAATCAGAGCAAAGACCAAACCGATTAATGCGCCAAAGTCTTCGAGCAAAATAACGGGAAGTTCTGGTTGCCGAGCATCTTTAATGAATTTGGCAAATGAACGTTTGCCGCGAACCTTATTTGTTTCAATAATCGCAGTTCGAAAAGAAAGTACTTCCAAAACAATGGCGATTGAAAGCACACCGATCGCAACCCAATAATCAGTTACTGGTTCTGGGTGACTGAACTTGTGCCAGCCTTCATAAAGTGAATAAATGCCACCGACCATGAACAACACGATCGCAACCATGAATCCGTAAACGTAACGAACTCGGCCATAACCAAATTGATACTTGTCGTCAGCTACGCGCTTGGAACGCTTTCCTCCAACCAATAACAAAACTTGATTTAAGGAATCAGCTACCGAGTGGATTGCTTCAGACAGCATCGACGTCGAACCGGTGATCGCAAAGGCAACGAACTTGCTAATTGCAATACCTGTGTTTGCCATCAATGCAGCAATGACTGCTTTAGTGCCACCTTCGGTGCTCATTTATAGAAGTCCTTTAATTAGGAAATAGATCTAACTTGCAACTTAACTTAGCAAGCCAGCTTTAAGTTGGTTGATAGTGCCGATATGCGACGGATCGAGGTCAAGGGCTAACCCTGCATAGACACTTGCCCAGTCGGTTGGAACGATCAGTGAAGCAAGTCGGCTAATTGGATGACCGTCGTGCGCCTGAATCAAAGTGACTGGAACATTTCGTTCGCTAGCGATCTGACTAACAATGCCGATTCGCTTTTCCACGGCTGGATGTTCATTCGTGTCACGCAAAATGTATAAGTGTGTTCGGCGATCAATCACGCCACCGTTGTCGCTAAAGATGTCGCGCTTCGGA
Source organism: Candidatus Nanopelagicales bacterium (assembly GCA_030157865.1). Classification (GTDB taxonomy): domain Bacteria; phylum Actinomycetota; class Actinomycetes; order S36-B12; family UBA5976; genus UBA5976. The sequence goes on from JAOATY010000041.1 coordinate 17,411, forward strand.
GCTGCGCCGGCAAGAACGCCATCGAAAGTAACAATCTGGTTGTGCCCAACTTCAGGTAGCTCGCCATGGGCAGCCGGGATCTTTGCATTCTCAGCAAGCTGGGCCATGAATCTAGAAGCGGCAGTTGCACCGATCATTCCGGTGCCCCAAAGCATTGGAAGAGATTCAGCGCAAGAAAGTGCAAGTGATTTAGCGGCGTTCTCGCTCAACGGAACCGACGGTCCGTTGGCCACACTTAACTCGTCCATTAAGTCAGCGGCGATTTCAAATTCTTTTTCATCGATATGGGAAATGCCAAGTGCATTGGCAACCATAAGTAACGGTGTGGCATGCGTCCATAAAGAAGCTCTCGGGCTGCGTCCCTTCACATCGATTGCAAAATGGATTGCACCTCCAATAGAACTGGAAAGCTTTTCTAGGTCGCTGTCACCTGCACCAATTGTGATTACACGAGCTCCGCGTCTTCCAGCTTCTGAAATCATGCTCAGTGTTTCTTCTGTTTGGCCTGTGCAGGAAACACCTACTACAACATCTAAAGGGCCGACCCAACCGGGCAAAACATAGGATTGTTCAAGCAAGATTGGCACAGGTGCTGATTTGCCCAATACTGCGCGCAGAACTTGGCCTCCGACACCAGATCCGCCCATTCCGGAAACAACAACATTCCTGGGTTGTCCGCCTTTAGACACTTCAGCCAAAAAGGATCGATCAATCATTGAAACTGCTTCACGCATTTGGGCGCCAGAGCTAGCCACAGCACTAAGCATGTCTGCTGGGTCCCCAGCGCTCAAAGCAACACTGTCGTCCAACAACAGGTCGTCAATCATGTGTTCCAGACTACCCGACCATCATTGACAAAACTGAGTCCCGAACGATTTCCATGTTTTGAACATCCTTGGCTTCCACGTTCAATCGAAGCAATGGTTCGGTATTGCTGGAACGAACATTGAACCACCAGCCATCTCCAGAAACAGTTAAGCCATCGAGCTCATCAATCTCGGAACCCTGCTTGATTGCAGTTTCTTTAATGCGTGTAATCACTTCATTGGCATCAGAAACCTTGGTATTGATTTCGCCACTCATTACATATCGCAAGTAAGGCTTTAGTAATTCACTCAAGGTTGTTGACTCTGCAGTTTCACCAAGTGCGGCAAGAGCATGCATCGCAGCTAACATTCCAGAATCTGCTTTCCAGAAATCTCGGAAATAGAAATGACCTGAATGTTCGCCACCAAAGATTGCGCCCGTCTCGGCCATAGTTGCCTTGATGAATGAATGACCAACGCGAGTGCGAACTGCAGTGCCACCGTTTTCAATGACTATCTCTGGAACTGCTCGTGAAGTTATCAGGTTATGAATAATCGTTGAGCCGGGAACTTTTGCTAACTCACGAGTGGCAATCAGCGCAGTCAATGTTGATGGCTCGACAATGCCACCTTTTTCATCAACCACAAAGCAGCGATCCGCATCGCCATCGAAAGCTAAGCCAATGTCTGCGCCAACTTCGAGTACACGTTTTTGCAAGTCACGTAAGTTTTCAGGATCAATTGGATTGGCTTCGTGATTTGGAAATGTGCCATCAAGTTCGAAATACATCGCATCTATTTCAAGTGGCAGCGCTGGCAAAATTTCATCGCCCAAAACTGCTGGGACCGTAAGGCCACCCATACCGTTACCGGTGTCGATTACAACTTTAAGTTTGCGAGATTTATCCAGTGGAACTAATTCGCGTAAATACTCTGAATACGCCGCCAACATATCTTGTGATGATGCTGATCCGAATGGTCCGTCATAAGTTGGAAGGTTTTCACTTTCCAAAAGATTGCGAATTTGTGATAATCCTGAGTCTTGACCAACGGGAGCTGCACCAGCGCGACAAAGTTTGATGCCGTTGTATTCGGCTGGGTTATGGCTTGCCGTGAACATCGCCCCAGGAATATCTAATTTGCCAGATGCAAAATACAAACCGTCGGTTGAACACAACCCTATGTTGACTACGTCAACGCCAGCGGCTGTCACGCCATCGATAAATGAAGCAACTAAATCTGGTCCGGTTGGTCGCATGTCATGGCCAACCACAATGCGCCCGGCTCCACCATCACTGGAGCGAATGCCCAGGACTTCAACGAAAGCGGTTCCGACCTCGCGAGCCAGGTCTGTTCCCCATTGATCTGGAACCACGCCACGGATGTCATAGGCCTTAATCAGGGCTGATAAATCGCGCATTCGTTAAGTCTAGGAGTAGCAGACATTTAAACCCTTGAGGCTAAAGCCTTCTGGCGTTAATTCTGTGGGTTTTGACCCGAATCCTTCAGCACGCGCAAATGGCCCCGACGATTAACTTCCACCATCTCGTCGACAGGTTCGACTCGGCCAACTTCTCGAACGGCATTAGCCAAAGCCTCGATGTCATCCACGCTTGGCTTCAAGGCCTCAGGGTCTGGAGCCAGTCGAACAACATCCCAGCCACGAGGGGCTGTCATGCGAGCCGCGTGATCTTCACACAAGTCGTAGCAATGTGGTTCCGCAAAAGTTGCCAGCGGGCCAAGGACCGCAGTGGAGTCGGCATAGACATAGGTCAGCGTCGCAACAGCTCGTTTGCTGCACGATGGCTTAGAACAACGACGTGATCCCACATTCGCCAAACTAGTCGACATAGTCTTGGGGCGTGGGTATCAAAACACCGTTAGGCGTGCGGACATGAAGTCTGGAGTAACCCCAAGCGTGAAGCGTGACCGCCATGACCGCGGATTACGTGGACCGGTCCTGCCGCACTCAGCCCCATCACATGAATCCACCGATCAATTCTTTGTGCGCGAAATGCGCGAAGCTGTCGAAGACTTGGATGCTCGGCTCGGCACCATGCTTTCGTCAATCAAGTTTGCGCTGGAAGAAATTCCAAACAAACGCGATCTAACTTTTGCCAGCGGCCATGTGCCATTAGGACGAATCGATCAAGGGAATCCAACCACGATTGTTTTGTATCAGCGTCCAATCGAAATGCGCGCGGATTCGAAAGAACTATTGCAGCGTGTGGTTCGAGATGTATTGGCCGAGTTAGTCAGCCTGGTTACCGGCCTTCGGCCAGATGATGTGGATCCAAATTACGAAGGTCCGGAAATCCGAAGTTAAAGAGCCCAAAAAGCAATCAGCCCCAATCCATCAGGATCAGGGCTGATTAATCAAGCTTTGAAAACTATCCAGTCTGCATTTACGCAGGCAGATTATTTATCCTGCCTGTGCGCGCTTTAGGCGACGTCGCTCACGTTCGGACAGGCCACCCCAAATACCAAAGCGCTCGTCATTCTCGAGTGCGTATTCAAGACAGTCTACTTTTACTTCGCATGAGCTGCAGACTCGCTTTGCTTCGCGAGTGGAGCCGCCCTTTTCAGGGAAGAAAGCTTCTGGATCGGTCTGGGCGCAAAGAGCACGTTCGTGCCAACCCAAATCGTCAGTTTCAGTGAAGGGAAGCAGAGCGAAATCGCTCACTTGAGACCTCCTGGTTAGTCGTAACAAGTTAATTGCTGCCCGGATGCGAGCGACTAACCCTTGCGTTACGCGTTCAGTAAACCGAACTTCCCTTTAAATTACACAGGTGTTATTCGTTTGACAAGTCATTTTCGTTTAAAAATAAGGCTTTTCAATGAACATTGCCCAAATTCTTTGATTTCAATGGGTTTTTGCGCCAAAAGAAAAATCAGGTTTATCGGCGTTTCGCTGAAATTCCCAGCACAAAATATTCACTCATTAGCAACAATCATTCAACAAAATATTTCACTGCGAATTCCAAATAAGATTTAGCGAACGAAAAATGTTGTTTTTATAAACAGTGCGGGGGCACAAATGAATACTTTTGGCAACTTCAAATTCCGTGCAATCGGAATTGCAATCGCACTGATCGCATCAGGTTTTGTGTCCACTGGGGCGAGTAACGCAGTTACCGTCACTCCTTTCACTGCTCTCTACAACAAGAACATCAATGGTCAGGTTGTTGTAACCGGTAACACCAACATGACTTGCCCAACATCAAAAGATGCCCTGGGTGCAAACATTCCAGCAGCCGAATCAACAGCCTGCCAAGAAGCGCGAGTCCGCACCATCAAGTCCGGGCTGAACCTAAACAACAACGCCTACCGAATGATTTATACCGGCGCCGGTTCCTATGGCAACAAAACCATGATCAACAGCTCGGCAGCCAATGTCACAGTTCCAGTTGGTTCAACTATCAAGTCTGCCTTCTTGTTCTGGCATGGCGACATGAGTAAGCCATCAAATGCTGATGGCGGCAAGGCCTACAACGCCGGCGTTGCAAAGGGCTGTGAATCCGATGCCAATTTCTGCCGGGACAAAGTTTGGTTATTAACTCCGAAAGACACCGCAGCTCAAGTTGTTACCGCCAGCGCAATGTCTAGCGAAAACCCAACCAGCGGCCTTTACCGAGCTCATGCTGATATCACTCGCGACCTGGTTCAAATTAATGACAACAAATGGACCGTGGCTAATGGTCAGAAAACCATAACGGTACGAGTTGGTGACATCGAGTCAGCACAGGGTCGCGACACCCAAGCTGGCTGGTCAATCATCGTCGCCTACGCGCATCCAAATGAAGACCTTCGAAACGTTGCAATCTATGGCGGCCTAGCCAAGGTTGCCCAGAACGATCCGGCTGATGTTGCGCTATCTGGTTTGCAGACTCCGCCAAGCGGAACTGTAACGACTACTTTTGGTGTCGTAGCTGCTGAAGGTGACGCCTCCGAAGGCGGCGACTTCATGACTTTGCTTTCGGGCGCAACCAGCACCACAGTTGCTGATGCATCCAACCCAGCAAACAATCCAGCCAACAGCACAATCTCGCAAAATGGCGCGCTGCAGTCTTATTTCAATAACACCGATGGTCGATTCACAAACACCTTCGGAACTGATGCTGATTTGTTAACGCTGAAG
>JAOATY010000042.1 GCA_030157865.1 Candidatus Nanopelagicales bacterium
ATCAAAGTGTCATAGCCACGTCGATAGGCACACAGCGCTGCTACCAAAACTCCTTTAACTGGTCGCACTTCGCCATCGAGGGCGAGCTCGCCAATGACGATGGTTTTGGTAATCTCCGGAATCTGCGAGTGCGCAGACAAAATTGATAGTGCTATTCCTAAATCAAGTGATGCCCCGCGCTTGTGAACTGATGCCGGTGAGAGACCCACGGTGATTCGACGTTCTGATGGCCAAGATAATTCACTGTTTTGGACAGCAGCCCGAACTCGATCCCGCGCTTCTCCAACAGCAGTATCAGGAAGTCCAACAATTGCCATGCCCGGAAGGCCCTGACTTAGATAAGCCTCAATGTCGACGACCAATCCTTCGACACCGTTGATCACAACACCACATGCTCTAGCAAGGGTCATTATTCGATCCCCTTGATGTGGCTAATAGTTGGTGGCTGACTATCGCAATAGATGACACTGATGGCATCGATTCGAATGCCACGATGTCTAGATTGATGATTACTTAGCCAATGCAGCGCAGCAGTTCTAATGTGTTGGAGCTTTAGTGGCGTGATTGCATCACTTGGAATTCCATGGCTGAAGGATCTGCGGGTTTTAACTTCGCAGAAAACTAAAGTAGATCCACATTGGGCAACTATGTCTAACTCAACGCGCTTAAATCTCCAGTTACGTTCCAGGATTTCGTAACCCAAGTCTTGTAAGTAGACAGTGGCTATGTCTTCGCCGATTTTTCCAAGTTCGCTATTTTTTAAATGCACCTGAACATGGTGAAGGCTTTGATAAAAATGAAGTTAGAGAATTTAGTATCTGTGAACTCAAACAATGTGTGGAAAGACTTAAGGAACTTCCATGTCAGGCTTTGAAAGCTCTTCGACATTGACATCTTTGAAAGTTAGGACGCGAGCTTTCTTAACAAATCGGGCTTGGCCATACATGTCCCAAATCCAGGCATCTGTGAGTGTGGCTTCGAAGTAAACATCGCCAGCATCATTCGTGCGAACTTGCACATCAACACCGTTTGCTAAATACATTCGGCGTTCCGTGTGAACGATGTAACTAAAGAGGTGAACTAAGTCGCGGTACTCCCGATAAAGCTCAAGCTCCATCTCGGATTCATAACGCTCTAACTCATCCGCTGACATGTAATTAGCCTATGCGGTGGCTGACCCAGATTCACTCGGGCCACTAGGTAATTTCCAAGACTTCCGATGCAGGTCAGTTGGTCCGAGGCGGGCGATGGCAGCCATGTGGTCACTGGATCCATAGCCAACATTTCCTTCCCAACCAAAGTCAGGGTGAAGTAGGGCGGCTTCGCGCATCAGATCATCTCTGGCAACCTTGGCCAAAACACTTGCCGCGGAAACCGATGCGCATGAGGCGTCTGCCTTGATCTTCATGGTCACCGGAACCACAATGTCCGAAATGGGCGTTGTGAATAAATCGGATTCAGGTTCCAATAACCAGTTGTGCTTGCCATCAAGAATTACGTGATCCGGCTTGATGCTTAATTGTTGGTGAGCGCGCACCCAGGCAAGGCGAAGCGCCGGCACAATTCCAATTTCATCAATCTCGCTAGCGGCCACATGACCAATTGCATACTCGACAACCCATGCGGAAACCGGTTCTATCAATTTCTCTCGAGCTGCTCTGCTGATCTGTTTGCTATCTCTTAATCCAGCGGGAACATCTGTAGTTTCAGTCGAAACGATTGCAACCCCAACTGAAACTGGGCCAGCAAGTGCACCTCGTCCAACTTCGTCAACGCCGGCAACATATTTAATTCCGGTTGAAAACAACTCTTGTTCAAGTTCCAGAGTTGGTGCTGGCGAACTAATTTTCAATCCCACCAATGCGACCAATTGGCCAAATGCGCATTGCAACTCGTCCAATGATTTCTTCTTCCGGAACCATGCCGTTGTTCTTGTCTAGGTGAAAGCGAGAGTCTTCGGAATTTCCACGATTGTCACCCATGACAAAGACATGACCTTCTGGAACTAAAACTTCGAAAGTTACTTGATCTGTAGTTGAGCCATCTTTGATGTATGGCTCGTCGATTCCAACGCCGTTGAGAACAATTCGACCTTGAGTGTCACAACACTTAACCGTGTCGTTTGCAACGCCAATAACACGCTTAACTAAATCGTTTCCGGAATTAGCTGGAACGATTCCGATTGCTTGAAGCACTCGCCCGACAGGAGTGTCGTAAGGATTTGGGAAACCTTCACCCAGCCAGCCACCTGGATCATGAAAGACAATTACGTTTTCACGGTTTACGCCAGAAAGTTGAGTTGAGATTTTCGAAACAATTATGCGGTCATTTTCTTGCAAAGTGTCTTCCATTGATGCGCTTGGAACATAGAAGGCCTGGATCAAGAAAGTTCGAACCAAGATCGAAAGAATCAGCGCTGTACCGACAACGGTTACCAGTTCGCGAACCAAACTTGGTTGCTTTTTTGGCTTTTCTTTTTTGTGACCCATGGTTCTCTCATCATACTTTTATTCAAAAAAATAACGGGCTCACCTATTGGTAAGCCCGTTATTTGGAAAGAATTAAACGTTGTCGCGCAATTCCTTGATCTTCGCCTTCTTGCCGCGTAGATCACGTAGGTAGTAAAGCTTGGCACGACGGACATCACCACGGCTGACCAATTCGATTAGTTCAACGATTGGTGAGTGAAGTGGGAATGTACGCTCAACGCCAGTTCCAAAGCTGACCTTGCGGACAGTGAATGTCTCGCGAAGACCGCCACCATGGCGACGAATTACGACACCCTGGAAAATCTGAATACGGGAACGGGAACCTTCAACGACTCGAACGTGAACTTTTACGTTATCGCCCGGGCGGAAATCTGGAATTCCGGTGCGCAGTGATGCTGCGTCTACTTCGTCTAGAAAATGCATTATTACTCCGAAGGACATGTCGCCGCAGGTCGAAAGCCCAATATAAGGTTCTTGCCGGATTCGTTTAGAACTTAATGTTTCAGCACCCCTGTGGCGGTCCTGCTACGTTCCAACAACGTTGAGTTTGCCATAAATAGCGGGTTTCCAGCAAATTCCCTCCAGAATGCCACGAATCAGTGGGTGCATATATATGCTTAGAGCACCACCTATCGAAAGCTTCCCCATGCCAGCCTCTGTTCCGCAATTGAATAAAGCGCGGCTTGGCAATCCCCGGGTCACGGGCAAGGAACAGTTTTACACCCCGCCAGAAGTTGCTGACCAAGTTATGCGCAATGTTAAAAAGCGGATCGGTGATCTTTCGCAGCGCACATTGCTTGAACCTGCCGGTGGAACTGGCGCATTTATTGATGCTGCTGCAGCACAAGGCCTGAAACAGGTAATTAGCTACGACATTGAGCCGCACCACAAGAAGATCGTTCTGGGAGATTTCTTAGAGCAAGAGATTTCTAAAACTGGTCTGCTAACAATCACTAATCCTCCATTTGGACGCAATAACTCGTTATCGATTCCGTTCTTTAACAAGGCAGCACAAGTTTCGGATTTGATTGTTTTTATCGTTCCAAGATCCTGGCGTAAATGGTCGGTTCAAAATCGACTCGACCAGAATTTTCACCTTGTGCGTGATGATGATCTGACAATTAACTATGTAGATGTAAATGGACAAGACGCTCATGCAAAGGATCGGTTGCGGACCTGTGTCCAGTATTGGGAGCGCAAATCTAAACTGCGGCCAATCGTAAAAGTTAAAGACATGGGAATCATTGAGCGAACTACTCCAGAACTTGCTGATGCAGCAATGACGCTCTTTGGGTACAACTGCGGAAAACTAACTACTGACTTTGAGCGCAGGAAAGTTACAACTCAGATGTATTTGAAGTTCAATCATCCACGAGCAAAGAAGGCCATCGAGAACTCTGACTTTTCAAAGTTCTTTATGAATACCGCTTACACCGAAGCCTTGTCACTACCTGAAATCAACTACGTATTGAACGAATACATCTACGGCGATCCGATGGTGCAATTACTCAGCTAAGTCTGGACGGTTCTGCGCAGTACGCAATTTAGCTTGCTCGTGCTTCCAGGCCGAGATCTTTGCGTGATCGCCCGAAGTTAAAACCTGAGGAACTTCCAAATCTCGCCAAACTGGCGGTCGTGTGTAGATCGGACCTTCTAGCAAATTTTCCATAGCGCCAACTGCAAATGAATCGTCGGCAAAACTTTCTTGATTTCCAAGTACGCCTGGAACAAGTCGAGCAATGGCCTCAACCATTACAAGTACAGCAACTTCCCCACCGGCAAGCACGTAATCACCGATTGAAACTTCTTCAACACGAATCTTGGTTTTGTAATGTTCGGCTACTCGAGAATCAATTCCTTCGTAACGTCCGCAAGCAAACACGATGTGCTTTTCCTTGGAAAGCTCAGTTGCTAGCGCTTGAGTAAATGGCTTTCCGGATGGTGTTGGGATTATCAAAATGGTTTCAGCGGTAGCGAATTCATCTAATGCATCGCCCCATGGTTCAGGCTTCATAACCATTCCTGGTCCGCCACCATACGGGGAATCGTCGACAGTCTGATGTTTATCGGTTGTGTAATCACGTAAGTCTTTAACGTTTACGGAAATCAAACCATCTTCAATTGCTTTGCCCATTAGGGAAAGTTCAAGCGGCTTTAAATAATCGGGGAACACAGTGATGACATCGAACTTCAACATCAAACTTCCTCGTCCCTTACGACGATTGCCTCAAGCTCGTTAAGCAAACCAGGTGGAGGCGTGATTGTTACAGTCTTTGTCTCTAAATCAATCTCTGGAACAAACTCCAGGACAAACGGAATCAAAACCTCGGTGTCGCCTTCGCGTTTAACGGAAAGTAGATCTTGGCTTGGCAAGTGAATCACTTCCCCGATCACGCCAACTAAAGATCCGTCTTCGAGCTTCACGTTTAGGCCGACAAGCTGATGGTCGTAGAACTCATCTGGATCTTCAGGAAGTTCGGCTGGATCAACATCGATAGTTAAGGTCTGGCCGCGCAAAGCCTCGGCCGCTGTGCGGTCATCGATTCCTGCGAAGTGAACAACAAAACGCCCACTGTGCCACTTGGAAGTGGCGACAGTGAGCGTCGTGTTATCAGAAGTCATCAAAACCGTTCCATCTGCATAACGATGATCTGGTTCATCCGTCATTGGTTCAACGAAAAGGTCACCGCGCACGCCATGTGCTCGGCCAATGCGCCCGATTACGAGCTGCATTAATTACCGTCCGTCGACGTCAAGGATGTCGATGCGCACATTGCCCTTGTCGGACAATGCGTTTACGACAGTGCGAAGTGCAGTTGCGGTGCGACCGGCTTTGCCGATTACCCGACCCATGTCTTCAGGATTGAGCTTGACCTCAAGTGTTGCGCCACGACGGTTGTTCTCGCGAACGACAACATCGTCTGGATGGTCAACAATTCCTTTAACGAGGTGTTCTAAAGTCTCGTCAAGCATTGCTTAAGCCTCTTCAGCTACAGCTTCAGCCGCATCTTCTGCGATTGCTTCTACTGTTTCTTCTACAACTTCTTCAACGTTTTCGATTACCGCTTCAGCAGTTGCTTCGGTGCTAACTTCAGCTGCAACTTCTTCGATTGGAGCTGGGGCATCGGCATTTACTTCCGGCGCAACGACAGTGTCTACTTCCGACGCAACGTCATCGCTTGCGATGACCGCGTCGGCAGCGACGGCAGCTTCGACCGGCGTTTCTACCTTTGGACGAATTGTTGGTGTGCGAGGTTCGTTAGCAACAGCTGCAACGGCTTCAGCAAACTTGGTGTTCTTGTCGACCTTTGGTTCTTTAACCTTCAAAGTTCCTTCAGCGCCTGGAAGGCCCTTGAACTTCTGCCAGTCACCAGTGATCTTAAGTAGAACTAGAACTGGTTCTGTTGGCTGTGCGCCAACGCCTAGCCAGTACTGAACGCGATCTGAATTGATCTTGATAAGACTTGGTTCTTCTTTTGGATGGTACAAACCGATTTCTTCGATGGCACGGCCATCGCGAGCGGTACGGGCGTCGGCAATTACTACGCGGTATTGCGGGTTGCGGATGCTGCCCATGCGCTTAAGTTTGATCTTTACGGCCACGAGTTTTATTTCTCCTGATAATTGGTGTGACATAAAACCGTTGTTGCAGCGGGGGCGCAACTAGTTAATGTCTATGAATCCAACAAGGTTGCGGGTAGAGGGCCGGCTTCCAAGTCGGGATTACTTGATAAATCATGCCAGACAAGGCAAAAATCAGGAAATTGAGGGAATTCCTCTGCAATTAGGGCTGTTTTGTTGATTTAGACTGGAACTATGTTTCCTAAGGTTTCTGTGACTGATTCAGCGGTCGTTATTGAGTTTTCCACATGGGACAAGTTTCTAAATGCCTCCCGCAAGGACATAACTATCCCCCTCGAGCACATTGTCTCAATCGATACCGGCGCAGAAATCTTGAAGGAATGTAAAGGCTTCCGGGCTCCGGGTACATACACGTTTTCTCAAACCTATGGGTTTGGTGTGATTGCTGGAACTTATCGTCAACGCCACGGTGTGACACATTTTTGGAATGTTCGGGCAAAGCTTGCAGACCACACAATTCGATTTAACTTACTCGGAAATCATTTCGACTCAGTAGTAATTCAAGTCGAAGACCCAAAAGTTATTTCAGAAAGTCTTGCAGTTTCTATTGCCTGAGATTTCTATTTTAGAAAATCTCTGAAGGCACTCGGTATCTCAGTAAGCGTTGCACTTGGTGCTTCGTATTCAATTCCTGAATCTTGAGCTGCGCGCTTAGCTGGGTTACCAGATTTCTTTGCGCCCTTACCCGGCTTTTGAACTTTCTTTTGTTGCGGACGCATGCCTGGCATTCCTGGCATCGGCGGCATTCCTGGAACTGAGCCACCCTTTGCCATTTGCTTCATCATTTTTTGCGCAACAACAAATCGGTCCATCAGTGTATTGACGTCACTAACTTGCATACCCGAACCCTTTGCGATGCGGGCGCGACGTGAACCGTTTAGTAATTTTGGATCTTCGCGTTCAGCAGGTGTCATTGACGAAATGATTGCTTCGACGCGATCAATTTCGCGCTCGTCAACATTTTCAATCTGCTTTTTCATTTCAGCCATGCCAGGCAACATGCCAAGCATTTTTGTCATTGATCCCATTTTGCGGATCTGCTGCATCTGCAACATGAAGTCGGTCAGCGTGAAGTCTTCGCCGTCTTTAACTTTCTTGGCAAACTTTTCAGTTTGATCTTTATCAAGGGTTTGCTCTGCCTGCTCAATCAGAGTTAGCAAATCACCCATGTCCAAAATTCTGGAAGCCATGCGATCTGGGTGGAAAACTTCAAAGTCAGTTAACTTCTCACCAGTTGAAGCAAACATAATCGGCTTGCCCGTGATCGTTGCGACAGATAGTGCTGCGCCGCCTCGGGCGTCACCATCAAGTTTTGTTAAGACAACTGCATCAATTCCAATGTCGCGAGCAAAAGTCTCAGCAGTGTTAACGGCGTCTTGACCTGTCATTGCGTCGATTACAAGCAGTGTCTCGTCTGGCTTAGCTTCAGCTTTAACCTTTGCCAGTTGATCCATCAGCTCACTGTCAATGGACAGGCGGCCCGCGGTATCGACAATTACAACATCATGAAGTTTGTCTTTTGCAAACTTCATTGCATCACGAGTTACTTGAACTGGATCGCCAACACCATTACCTGGCTCTGGGGCGAAGACAACTGTGTTTGATTGCTCGCCAACGATCTTTAACTGATCAACAGCATTTGGTCGCTGCAAGTCGGCTGCGACCAACATTGGTTGGTGACCTTGAGTTCGTAAGTGGGCTGCAAGCTTTCCAGCCAAAGTGGTTTTACCAGCACCTTGTAGACCTGCCAGCAAAATAACGGTTGGCGGATTCTTGGCAAGCTTTAGTCGCCTAGTTTCACCACCAAGAATTCCAATCAATTCTTCATTAACAATTTTGATAATTTGTTGTGCTGGATTTAATGCAGCGGAAACTTCCGAGCCAAGTGCTCGTTCTTTAATTCGAGCGCAAAATTCACGAACTACCGGAAGTGCAACGTCGGCATCAAGCAGGGCAATGCGAATTTCTCTGACGGTCTCGTCGATGTCGCTTTCAGTTAATCGACCTTTGCCGCGCAACTGTTTAAAGGTGGCACTTAGGCGATCTGATAAGGATGCGAACATGCTCAAAGTCTAATCCGTAGGCTTAGGCACATGAGATCTGTAGCCGGAACCGAACTTTCGCGGGAACAATACTTAATTCACCTAAATGCTGATTACCAACTTTTAGTATCTGCCATCCCAGAAGCTCCACTGGATGTTCCTAGTTGCCCCGGTTGGACGACTAAAGATTTAGCCAAACACATGGCACACGTCTACCTTGGCCAAGCTTATGTAGTTGAAACTGGCAGCCAGGCCGAAAACAAGGAGCACTTAGCTCCCTATCCCCGCACTGAAGACTTTATGGAATTCATGTCATGGGGCTTTGCTGCGATAACTAAAGCGTTGGACATTAATCGTCCAGAGCGACCAACTTGGTCCTGGCACTACAGCGACCACTCGGTTGATTTTTGGTTTCGCCGAATGGCACATGAAACCGTAATTCATCGCATTGATGCCGAGCAAGCCGTGGGCACAGTTTCCAAAATTGATGAAGCCTTGGCCCTAGATGGCGTGGATGAGGTTTTAGATTTTCTGCCACTAATGGGATCTTGGCCAGAAGTTCCAAATGTTGATTTCGGAATCGTCTCGATTGTTGCATCGACAAAGAATGGTTCTAAAGTTTGGGATCTGCACTTCACCGATCAAGCAGCAACAGTTTCAGCAACTGACAAACCGAACTCTGCAGCGCGCCTAGTTATCTCTGGTGATGCGGAAGCAATGGATCTTTATTTATGGGGACGCATTGATAGTTCTGACCCAAGAATTTCAATTACTGGTGAAGGTGAAGAAACTTTCAAACAGTTAATGCAGGTTGCAGTACTTTAACCTGCGTAAGCAGCAGGGTTTGCTGAGTAGGCCTTAAGGCAACCTGGTGCACAGAACCAAACGGTTTTGCCTTCGATTTCAGCGTGAATAGATTCTGGCAACATTGCCACCGTCATATTGCACACTGGGTCAATTGCAGTTTCGAAAGCTGGCTTAGCTGGAGCTGATTCATCTTGATTCGCTGCAGCTTGAACCATCTCAGCAAGAATTGAAATTGCAATGTGATCTGGTTTCTTCGCACCGATATCAAGACCAGCCGGAGAAAAGATTGACGCCTTTTGTTCCGGAGTTAATGTCAGCATTTCGATAACTGATGCACCACGCTTGCGACTTGCAACTAATCCGACATAAGGAACGCCAGCGAGCACGGCAGCTTCAAGCAACATAGTTTCATCTTCGCGACCATGAGCAGCAACAATGATTGCAAAAGTGTTGTTCAAATCAACGTCCGAGCTCCACTCGACTACTTCGTAACCAGCCACTGGGCCTTGCTTTAGCAATGCGCCAGAAATCGGGCTATCTCCATAAATTGCAACTACTGGTGCGGGCATGATCGGCTCCAAAAAAATCTCTAAAGTTCCACCGGATAGGCATGGGTTGTGAACGGTTCGTTTTCCTGACTGAGTATCAATCTCAGGCATTGGTGCGATGCGAAGCAGGATTGGATTTCCTTCTTCAAGTAAGGCAACGCTTTGGGATCGCACGGTTGAGTCAGAGCAAGATCCCCCAACAAAACCTTCCATCGAACCATCCGCAAAAATGATGGCTTCATCTCCGGGCTTTGCCGAAGTTGGTTTTTCTGCGAGTACAACACGGGCGTGTACATATGGAGTGCGAGATTTTTGCAGCTCTGCAATCCGCGATGCCAGAATCTTTGGCATATCCACCTCCCGAGTTAACCCCTCAATTATGCGCCTATTTGAAGGTCTCCGCGATTTATGCCTTATTTCTAGAGGTTAAAGATGAGTTTGATACTCGCAATAATCAGGACTACGCCAAGGGCGCGACGAACGCCTTCGTTTGAGAATTGTTTGATTCCTAAACGGGTACCAATCAGTGCACCAACAATTACGGCAATCGCATAAATCCAAAGTGCATCGGGAAGATTTGAAACCGATGAAATGTGTCCAAGTAGACCGAAGACCGAATTTGTCAGGATAAACAAGGCTGCCGTTCCAGATGCACCCTTAACAGATGTCCAGCCAAAGAAAATGATTAGCGGTGACAAAAAGATTCCGCCGCCCGTTCCAGTTAGTCCAGAAAGTAATCCGATTGACGCACCTGTCAGAACCGAAATTGCAACGTGTGGATGCTTTGGTTCACCTTGTAACTTTGGCGAAAGTTGAAACAGGAACATGATGCCCGCAAATAACAGAATGAACCCAACGATTGGTTTGTACACATCTCCCGGAAGGTTTATCGAACCACCGATAAATGCCATCGGTATCGCACCAGCTGCCAGTGGAAGGTAAAGCTTTAAGTCAAATAGCTTTGCCGAGATATATCTAAAGCTTGTGTAAGAGGAAACAATAATGTTTAGGACCAATGCCGTTGGCTTTATAACCTGGGCTGGAACTCCAAAAAGCGACATAATCGCGATGTAGACCGAAGATCCTGCGTGACCGACTGACGTGTAAAGAATCGCACCAAACATTAAGCAGAATGCGATTAAGTAATCAGTTGTTTGTAAGTTAAGCATGTCACCCTCCTGCAAATGGCGGCAAAACATCAAGTGTTGAACCATCAGAAACTACAACGCTTAAATCTCGCAAAGATACTTCATCTAGTAGGTAACTGCATTGTGGAAGCACTTGACCAAGCTTTGGATGTAACGCTGCCGCCTGATCCAGGATGTGCATCGCTGATGACGAGTCAAAAGTAACTTCGTTAACTCCAGCAGCAGCGCGTGCTGCGGCAAAAAATCTAACTGTTACAGCCACGAACTAACCGCCTATGGCCGACATTGGTCGGGCTGGCTGAATAAAGCTTGGGTCGTTGATTCCATGTCCTGGTAGTTTCGCCAAAACAGTTTTGCCAAATCGAGAAGCAATCTCTTCGCGCTTTTCTTCATCAGTGCCATCAGATTCGCGAAGTACTAAGCGCAGATCCATTTCACTGGTTGCAAAGAGGCAGGAACGTAATTGGCCATCCGAAGTTAGACGCAGGCGATCACATGAACCACAGAATGGTCGGGTAACACTTGCAATAATTCCAACCGTCTCAGGTCCACCATTAATCAAGAACTCTTCTGCAGGAGCTGAGCCTCTGGCTTCAACTGGAGTCAAAGAGAAAACGGGATTCAACGCATGGAATACATCATCAGCAGTAACCATGGTTGAGCGATCCCAGATACCGCCAGCATCTAACGGCATCTGTTCGATGAAGCGAAGTTTGAAACCTTCATCGAGTGCCCACTTAAGAAGTCCAACTGCTTCATCATCATTCACACCAGGCATCAACACTGTGTTGATTTTGATTGGAGTTAGATCGGCATCGCGAGCTGCTTTCAAACCCTTAAGAACATCATCGAAACGATCACGATAAGTCATTGACTTGAAACGCTCAGCGCTCAATGTGTCTAGCGAAACGTTTACTCGTTCTAAGCCAGCATCTTTAAGGGGCTGGGCTAATGCAGCAAGACGAATTCCGTTGGTTGTAAGTGAAAGTTTTGGCGGCTTTGGCAAGCTATTGATGCGAGCAACAATCTCGACAATGTCAGGGCGAAGTAATGGTTCGCCACCTGTTAGACGCACTTCATCAATACCGGCATCAATTCCAACTTCAAGAATTGTCATTAACTCATCAGTTGTTAACAAGTCTTCTGTTGGCATCCAGGCAGCAAAGTCATGTGGCATGCAGTAGGTGCAACGAAGGTTGCAACGATCGGTTAGTGAAACGCGAATGTCGCGGTGAACGCGTCCAAAGGTGTCAATCAACTTACTCATGCGCAGTTCACCCATTCATCGGTACCGTCTGCGAAAACCTGATGCTTCCAGATCGGAATTTGTGCCTTTACTTCATCTACTAATGCAGTGCAGGCATCGAAAGCTGCTTTGCGATGTTTGGCGGATACTGCGGCGATTAAGGCAGCTTCACCGATCGCGATGTCTCCATGGCGATGCGCTACTGCCACGCTCAAAACGTCGTACTCCCCAGCAATTTGATTTGCCACTTTTTCTAACAGTGCCTGTGCTGAAGGATGCGCTTCATATGAAAGCGACAAAACTTCACGGCCATGATCGTTATCTCGAACATCTCCAGAAAATGTCACGACGGCGCCAGCAGTGTTTGAACGAACCAAGGCAGCCAGATCTGACACCGAGATCAGATCTGTGGTGACGAAGGCCCCCGAGACGTTAGACATACCTTTATTATCGGGGGGTTTTTAAGATTGCGATAGCGCAAGCCCGATTTCAATGGGTTTTCAGGCGAGCACGTCTCGCATTGTGAAAATCTAGAACAATAGAGGGATGAGCACTGGCCCTGAGTTCGAAGTTACCTGGGAACAAGCCCGGCAATTAGCACATAAGAGTGCCAAGCCAACTACTCCAATTAATTTGTCGCTAAGCGATGCAGCTGGTCACGTGCTTGCCGAGAATGTTCTTGCACTGGGCGACATGCCACCATTTGCAGCATCTCGTATTGACGGTTGGGCAGTTAGTGGTGCTGGCCCGTGGAAGCGAGTTGGCGACGCACTTGCTGGACATGAATTTGTTGAAAGTCTTGCTGCTGGTGAATGCGTTCACATTGCAACTGGCGCAGTAATGCCTGAAGGTGCAACCGCTTCTCTAAAAGATGAAGAAAGCCAAATTGACGGCGAAAAAGTTATTGCGATTGACGGCGCCGCTGGATTACTTGATGAAGCCGGAGCACTTCCCTATTTCCACGATGTTCGACCAAGTGGATACGAAGCTAAGACTGGTGAAGTTCTGATTCCGAAAGGAACCAAACTTACGCCAGCAATAGTCGGAGTAGCCGCAGCCGGCGGACACGATCAATTAACAGTATTCAAAAAGATTGTTGTTGACGTTTTAATCTTCGGCGATGAACTCTTGTCATCCGGTCCATCCCGCGATGGCAAAGTTAGAGATTCACTCGGTCCACAGTTGCCACTTTGGATTGATTACATTGGCGCTGAATTGAATCAGGTGACCTTGGTCGCAGATACTCTGGAAGATCATTTTGCTGCGATCTCAGAATCTAAAGCAGATTTAATTGTGACCACCGGTGGCACCGCTGCTGGTCCGGTAGATCATCTGCATAATGCGATTGTTGATGCTGGTGGCAACTTCATTATTGATGCAGTTTTAGTGCGTCCTGGTTATCACCAGTTAATGGCACAGATCGGCAATCAACATTTAATTGGATTGCCAGGTAATCCGCAGTCAGCAGTAATCGGTTTGCTGAGCTTGGCAGTGCCATTCATTGCCGGTGCGAATGGTCAGCCATTGCCTGAACTTGAAACCCGTGAACTGAGTACGGACTTGAAGGGTCCAGCGCGAGAAGTTCGATTAGCACTTTGCTCACTTGAATCCAATGTGGCAACACCGCTTGAGCATTTAGATTCGTCTATGTTGCGGGGCTTTGTTAAGGCAGATGGATACGCGGTTCTGCCACCGGGTGGGGCTGAATCTGGTCAGAATGTGCCTTGGCTCAAACTGCCCTAGGGTTATGTGAAGCCGACAAATCACCATTGAGCGCCAGCTATTCACTAAAACTTAGGACAGCACCTTGAAAGAAGTACTCGACGACTTAATCGCCGCATATAACTTAGGCGATACCACTGCCATGGCAACTGTAGTTCGCACTTGGCGATCAGCTCCGCGTCCAGCAGGTGCATCGATGTTGGTAAACGCTGCCGGTGAAGCAGTTGGTTCGGTTAGTGGTGGCTGCATCGAAGGCGCTGTTTACGAAATGGCTGGCGAAGTAATCGCCGACGGTATCCCACAGTTCGAAAAGTATGGAATCAGTAATGATGATGCATTTGCCGTCGGGTTAACCTGTGGCGGAATTCTTGAAGTATTCGTAGAGCAAATCTCAACTGAAACTTGGCCAGAACTTCCTGACTTATACGCAAGTGTGCAGGCAGATCAACCCGTTGCCGTTGCCACTGTTGTAAATGGAACTGCTCACGTTGGCAAGCATTTAGTTGTATGGCCAGATAGAACTGCTGGTGACCTAGGTAGCGAAAGACTTAACTCTGCCGTTGGTGCTGATGTTCTTGGACTGCTGGAATCTGGCACCACTGGATTTTTACATTACGGTTCAGATGGCGAACGCCTCGAAGGCGACCTCGAGATTTTCGTTTCAACATTCGCACCTAAGCCAAAGATGCTTGTGTTTGGTGCAATTGATTTTGCTGCAGCTGTTGCAAAGGCTGGAAAGTTCTTGGGTTTCCACGTAACCGTATGTGATGCTCGTGAAGTATTTGCAACCAAGAAGCGCTTTCCTGATGCAGACGAAGTTGTAAACGATTGGCCACATCGCTGGTTAGCCACTCAAGAAATTGATTCTCGAACTGTGATCTGTATTTTGACTCACGATCCGAAGTTCGATGTTCCGGTTGTAATTGAAGCACTGAAAACTAAAGCTGCTTACATTGGCGCCATGGGTTCCCGCAAGACTCACGATGATCGAGTTGCCCGTTTGATCGAAGCTGGTGTTGATCCAGAAGATTTGAAGCGTGTTAAGTCTCCGATCGGATTGGACCTTGGCGCTCGTACTCCGGAAGAAACCGCAATCTCAATTTTGGCTGAAGTAATTCAGGATCGTTGGGGCGGTTCTGGTAAGAACTTGGCGCAGACCAGCGGCACTATCCATCCAGGCGCACCACGATGACAACTGCTGGATTGGTTCTAGCAGCAGGTGAAGGTAAGCGTTTTGGCGGACCAAAAGCGCCTTATGTTCACAATGGTGAACGACTAGTTGATCGAGCAGTAAATGTATTAGCCGAAGCTGGTTGCGATCCAGTTTTTGTTGTGCTTGGTGCGTGGATAGGCGATGTTCCCGGCGCCACCGTTTTGGAAAACCAAAACTGGTCAACCGGAATGAGTTCATCACTTCAAGTTGGATTAAAGCATTTGAATTCAGAGGGTGGCATTGACGAAGTTGTGGTGTCTTTAGTTGACTTACCTGGCCTCACATCCGAAGCGGTGTCTCGCATTGTCAATACACCTGGTGAAATTGTTGTTGCTGCATACGATGCAAAGCGCGGTCACCCTGTGAAGTTTGCAAGTTCAACTTGGCCAGAACTAATCACGAGCGCTACTGGAGATCAAGGCGCACGTTCATACATCGCCGAACATCCAGATCAAATTGTTTTGGTTGAAGTTGGGGATGTTGCCACTGGTGAAGATATGGACGTTAGGCCGACAGCCTAAAACTTTTTACTAGTGGTGCTGCCCAATTGTTGGGAAATCACCAAATGAAATTGGTCCGGCTAGAAACATAATTCCGATAGCTGCTACTGCAGAAATGAGTCCGATTGATCGGGCAACAAACAATCGATTGCTAGAAATAAATTCAGCAACCATGACTACCGTGATTCCAATCATCAGCCAAGGCGTTGTTGGCATAATCGCGTAGGCGGCAACCATCAATGGGCCGCAGGCGACAAAACAAGTCCAACCAGTGCGAACTCCAAAAAGCAAGTTATTTTCGCTCGTCTTCATACAATTCAATACTGCTTTTTCATGCTGACGTGAAAATTGATATGCACCCGCAATTGCAAGTAGGGCTACCGAAACAAATCGATGATCGAACCTATGTAACGCAGACATTGCAAGGCCAACTGGAATGCTTAAGGCAACCCAGACTGCAAGGAAGCTTGCGACACTGAGCAAGACAAACCCAAAGCTTTGGCGAGTGCGAGCAGCCAGAATTAAGGCCAGTGGACCCATCATCCAGACTGACATTCGGGCCCACTCTTGCATGAGCTCCAAAGTCGACATCGCGTGCATAACTAGCAACTCTAGAGGGGGCTGTCCTAAATGTCCTGCGCTTACAGACTGCCGGCTGAGGTTTGCACTAAATTAAGGGAATCAGCCCGAGATCTGGAGCACAAATGGAAAATTCACTGCCACGTCTACTCACTGGTGAAGTTGTCGGTCAAGTAGATGCCACCCAAGTTCCAAGATATGCCGGCCTGGGCACATTCGCCCGCTTGCCGTTTATTGATGAAGTATCAGATGTTGATGTAGCCCTGGTCGGTATTCCATTTGATACCGGAGTTAGCTATCGACCTGGCGCGAGATTTGGTCCTAGCCATGTTCGCGAATCTTCACGCTTACTTCGACCATTTAACCCAGCTGGTAGTAAGTCACCATTTGCTTCACAGCAAGTTGCAGATGCAGGCGATATTGCCGCAAATCCATTTCATATTGAAGAGGCAATTTCTCAGATTGAACGTGGCTCCCGTGCCCTTCATGAGCGCGCTAAGCGATTAATCACTATTGGTGGTGACCACACCATTGCCCTGCCACTGTTGCGGACCATGGCTGCCAAGCATGGACCAATTAGCGTGGTGCACTTTGATGCTCACCTGGATACCTGGGATTCATACTTTGGCGAGGACTACACGCACGGCACCCCGTTTAGGCGCGCATCTGAAGAAGGTTTAATCGACAAAGAAGGTTCAATGCACGTAGGTATCCGTGGACCCCTTTACTCCGCCAAAGATTTAGATCAAGACAAGAGTTTAGGTTTTGAGATTTTCTCATCAGTTGAATTTGAAGACATTGGCGCCCAAGGAGCTATCGACAAGATTCGCCAACGAGTTCAAGATCGTCCGATGTATGTTTCAATCGACATTGACGTTTTGGATCCATCGCATGCGCCTGGCACGGGCACTCCAGAAGCTGGCGGCCTAACCAGTCGTGAACTTCTTAAAGTGATTCGTTCCTTTGGTGACATGAACATTGTGGGTGCTGATGTTGTTGAAGTTGCGCCGGCTTACGATCATGCGCAAATGACCGGCATTGCCGCATCACATGTGATTTATGACCTGCTTAGCGTTATGGCTCCGTCATAACGCTTGTTGCTTAATCTAGAAAAGCATCAAAGGCTTCATAACCTGTGGCATTTAGTTGCCATGGGTTAGTGCGTTCCCAGTTTTGTGCCATATCAAGCAATAAGTCTTCGCGATAGCGACCAGCTGTAATTTGAATCGCACCAGGTAAACCACTGGACATTGGTGGCAACGGCAAAGTTATGGCTGGATGTCCAGTGATGTTCTGTAATGCCGTTGAGTAGCTCTCAGGTGGTGAAAGCGCCGCAGATGAATCGGCAGCTAGTCTTCCGTCAGCGAACCATCCCGTCTCTGCAACAGTCGGGGTAAGCAAAATTGCATTACCTGTTAACAACTCGTCCATTACGCGAACATATTCAAATCTGCGACGACGGGCTTCAAGGTATTCATCTAAATCTGCATTCATGCCTTGCGTGAAGAATTCTTGGCTTGCCGGATGTAGCAACTCGAAGTTCTCAACGACCCAATCGCGTCCCAATGAAACCAAATGCTCGGCAGTTGCCATGGTGAACCAGTCCAAGTCAGGATCGGCCGCACCAAATAGTGACCCTGGTGCAATCCAATTAACTTGCAGCTTCAACTGACCACTGAGTTCTGCAACAGCATCACGAAATACCTGTTCAAGCTCTGCGGGCAGGTCACCAAAATCGGAAGTTCTGGTTGCTGCATATATCTTTGTCGGAGTTTGATTTTTGAAATTCAAATAATCCTGTGGTCGTAATCCAACTTCCCCAGTTGGATCTCCAGCTACTGGGCCGGAAATCACTGACATTAAAAGACGTAAGTCAGAAACTGTGGTGGCAAATGGACCTTCAGTTGAAAAATCAATCCAATCTTGGGTTGGCCATCTACCTATTACTCCGTTAGATGGTTTCAATCCAACTAGGCCACAGAACGCAGCAGGGATGCGGATTGATCCCCCACCATCAGTTGCAGTGGCGATTGGAACTACACCAGAACTAATTGCTGCAGCGGATCCACCACTTGATCCGCCAGGTGACAATTCAAGATTCCATGGATTGTGAGTCACGCCAGTTGCACGGTTTGCCGTGTAACCCTCGATCGCAAATTCCGGAAGCGTGGTTTTACCAACAACAATTGCACCTGCGGCTTTTAATCGAGCAACCACTGTTCCATCGACATTTTCTGGAGGTGCATCGGCTAACGCCAAACTTCCTTTGCGAGTTGGTAACCCGATGACTTGCTCTAAGTCTTTTACTAAAACTGGAACTCCAGCAAGTGCTCCGGAAGCAGAATTCTTCGCCGCATCGCTAATTGCAGATTCAGGGCAATGTTGGGCCATGAAGTTAAGTGTTGGATTGCTCGACTCAATGTTTTCCAAAGCTCTGGAAACAGTTTGAGTTGATGTTAACTTCCCAGCATTGACTGCCTGAGCAATTCTTGAGATTGGTCCACTCATGTATGACTCCAACTAGGTTTTGCCTTTGACTTTAGTGCACGATTAGTCAGCACATATTTGGGCATAATAAAAGCATGAAAATACTTGCGGGAACCGTAGTTGCCATATTGACGCTAACGGCCTGCAGTAGCCAAAGCCCAGATTCTGGAGTTACATCAAGCGTTATGCCTACACCTCAAAGTTCTAATTCAGACATGCAGTTCGAGCCATCCCCGACCGTGACCGCGGTCTCGCAAGAAGTAATAGGCATGACTGAAGAGCAAGCGATTCAAACTATTGAGGGCATCAGTAGCGAGGAATTAACTTATCGAGTAACCCGCAGAGACGATGAGTTCTACCCAATGACTATGGATTACCGAATCAATCGAATTAATCTCGAAATTGATAATGGAATTGTTACTAAAACTTCAATTGGATAAAACTAGTTAAGCAAGTAACCCTGCAACAAAATCAGTTGCGTCGAATGGCGCTAAGTCATCGGGACCTTCACCAAGGCCAACCAATTTAACTGGAACTCCAAGAGCATCTTGAATTGCCACGATGATGCCACCTTTAGCCGTGCCATCTAGCTTGCTTAGAACCACGCCAGTTACTGGCACAACTTCACTAAAGACTTTTGCTTGAGTTAAACCATTTTGCCCAGTTGTGGCATCGATAACGAGAAGGACTTCGTCTACGGCGCCGAGCTTTCCGGCGACACGATAAACCTTGCCAAGTTCGTCCATCAGGCCTTGCTTTGTGTGCAATCGACCAGCTGTATCAATCAGGACAACGTCGACTTCTTGCTCTTGACCTGCAGCCACCGATTCAAAAGCTACGGATGCAGGATCGCTACCTTCGGCTCCCCTAACAACTGGAACTCCAACACGATCACCCCAGGTTGTTAACTGTTCGGCAGCGGCAGCACGAAAAGTATCTGCTGCGCCTAGTAGTACATCTTTATCCTGCGCCGAAAGCATTCGCGCTAGTTTTCCAGTAGTTGTGGTCTTGCCAGTGCCGTTTACTCCAACTGTCAAAACAACGGCTGGGCGATCCGGATGGCGATCGGTGTGCACTGTGCGATCAAATCCACCATCAACTAACTTGATGAGTTCGGTCTTAGCAATTTCATGTAAAGCATCGGCGGTACTTGCGCCAGATTTCTTAACCGCTTCCTTTAACGTCTCCACGATTCCGGTAGCTGCGCTGACACCGAGATCCGCCATGATCAAAGTGTCTTCCAAGTCCTGCCAAGCATCGTCACTGATTGTTGAACCAGAAAATGTCTGTCGAAAGACTTGCCCAAGACTTCCTTGTGAACGACCTAGGCGATCACGTAACTTTAGCTTTCGGCCTTCCATGGATTCGGGAACATCCACTGGAACTTGCTTTGATTCAACTGTGCCAGGAATTTCACTTTCCGTTACCTGGCTTGGAGCCGCCTGCGGAACTACTTCAGGTCGCTCGGTCGCTTGAGCCGGCGCTTGCGAAACTTTCGGTTGGGCAACTGGAGCCGAAACCTTTTTGTTTTTATCTCCACTGGCACGAACCAGAACTATGGCAAGGACTGCAACCAATAGCGCAGCTACAACAAGAATTGAAATGACCAATGAGGAATCAAGGTTCATCGATTAGTCCTTAGATTAGGAATTGTTTGCCATTTGAGCATCAGCGCGCTGCTCTGGATTGTCATGATCATCATGAGTAATGCGCTGGCTAATAACCTGTGTGACACCATCACCGCGCATCGATACGCCATAAAGCGCATCTGCAATTTCCATAGTGCGCTTTTGGTGAGTAATGATCAAAAGCTGTGAATTCTCGCGTAGTTCAGCCAAGATCTCAAGCAAACGACCAAGGTTCACATCATCCAGAGCAGCTTCGACTTCGTCGAGGATGTAGAACGGACTTGGACGTGACTTGAATAGCGCTACTAAGAATGCAACCGCAGTCAGTGACTGCTCACCACCGGATAGCAATGACAAGCGCTTGTAAGTCTTGCCTGGTGGACGAGCTTCAATTTCTACACCTGAGTTCAAAAGGTCATTTGGTTCAGTAAGGATCATGCGAGCCTCACCACCTGGGAACAAACGCGAGAACACCGACATGAATTCACGTGATGTGTCGTCGTATGCCTGCGAGAAGACTTCTTGCACACGAGCATCAACGTCGCGAATAACGCTCATCAAGTCGTTGCGTGACTTACGAAGATCCTCAAGTTGCTCGCCGAGGAATTTATGGCGCTCTTCCAGGGCCGAGAACTCTTCAAGTGCCAGTGGGTTAACTTTGCCAAGCAACGCAAGTGAGCGTTCGGCTGCAGCCAAGCGAGATTCTTGCTGGGTGCGAACGTACGGGTATGGCTCTGGTTCTGGATCATCAGGATTAACTTCATCGCCAGGTGCTGGTGGTGACGGTGGCACCAATACATCTGGACCATATTCAGCAAGAAGTTCATCTGGTCCAACGCCATAGTCTTCGATGGACTTATTTTCCATAGCCTCAATCCGAAGGCGTTGTTCCGCGCGGGCTACTTCGTCGCGGTGTACAGAATCGGTAAGAACTTCAAGTTCGGCAGTTAGCTCGCGAATGCGTTCGCGAATCTTCTTAACTTCAGCTTCTTCGGTTTGGCGAGTAGCTACTGCTTGTTCACGCTCAAATTGTGCAAGCGCAACAGATTGCGTCAAGAGTTCAAGAGCGGTTTCAGATGCAACGACAACAGCCTTGGCTACCTGGGCTTCACGGCGACGGCGTTCGCGTAATTCGATTGCACGGGCGCGCGCTGTACGTTCTAGGTTTGCGGCGTGCTCAAGTTGTTCTGCCTGGGTTCCGAGGGCACGTACGCGTTCTTCACCGGTGCGAACAGTTAGGCGCACATTAAGTTCAGCCTGGCGAACTTCTTCTAGCGTCTTTACTAAACCATCTCGATTTTCTTCACTTAGTTCAGAATCCGAGATTTGATCATTTTCCGCGGCAGCATATCGAGCTTCTAGTTCCTGAACGCTGCGGGAATCGTCTTCGCGTGCTTTGTTAGCAGAAGCAATTGCGGCAGCAACGCGATCTGCTTCACCAGTTGCACTTCGCACAACTGACTGCAGGCTTCCCAGTTGGACTGCAATTGCAGCCATGCTGGCATCAGATTCATGCAGGCGCTCAAGTGAGTTACTAACTAGAACTAATGCTGCTTCTTGTGCTTGCGTTGCGCCAACTACCGCGAACTTTGCGCGATCCACACGATGCGCAGATGCTTCTAATTTTTGACGGGCTTCATCAATAGCAGCCTGGATTTCAACAAGGCTTTGTGTTCCCTGAGAACCACCCTGAACAAAACCATGTCCTACCAAGTCACCGTCGCGAGTTACTGCGCGAAGTGACTGATTGGCGTTAACTACCTGGCGAGCTTCTTCAAGCGAGTTTGTGACAACTACGCGCTGCAAGATTCCGGAGAGGGACG
>JAOATY010000043.1:0-32600 GCA_030157865.1 Candidatus Nanopelagicales bacterium
CTCCAGCCCACATCACCGTCGACCGCCAAGGCTCTCCCCGAGCTGCCGGTGGACTATCAGTAATTCCTCGCGACCTCGTTCGCTTTGGCATGATGATGCGCGATGGTGGCATGGGAACTGTTGATCCGACTTTCTTGGAGGACGCCTTCCAAGGTGGCAGTGATGAGCAATGGGCAACTGGCGACTTCAAAGATTTCTTTGTTGGCGGTCGCTACCGATCCTTCTGTTACAAACCGGGTGTTGACCCAGATGTAATCATGGGCATTGGAATCCACGGGCAAATGCTTTACGTTGATCGCCCACGCGGAGTAGTTATTGCGAAGCAATCATCATGGCCAAACCCAGATTCAGAAGAAATGCATCTAGACGCATTTCATGCTTGCCGGGCGATCGCCCATGCACTTGGGTAAGTAATTACGCCTGTAATTCCCAGTACTTACCACAGGAAATTACGCCTGTAATTCCCAGTGCGTAACCTCTGGTGGGTTTGCAAAAAACGGTCCGATTAATCCACGCCATTGCGTAAATAGATCTGACTCGCGGAAACCAACCATGTGGTCATCGACTGTGTCCCAGCCAATTGCGATCAAGTAAGTTGATGGCTTTTCAACACCTCGGTGCACGTGAATAACTTGAAAACCTTTAGCTTGCGAAACAACAGCCTTGGCTTGTTCCATAGCGGCTTCGAATTCAAGTTCTTTTCCTGGCACGATCTCCATGAATGCAGTTTCCATAATCATGGTTGCCAGATTACCTTTTGGCTCGCTTCTCATCCCACACTGGCTCGTCAGATTCTCGAACTGTGGAATCTCCGCCGAAAACTACGAAGCGATCCATAGTTCTCGAGAACCATCGATCATGAGTAACGGCAAGCACAGTTCCTTCGAAGGCATCAAGTGCTCGCTCTAACGCTTCAGCAGATTCCAAGTCGAGGTTGTCAGTTGGTTCATCCAGTAGCAATAAAGTTGCGCCGGATAATTCAAGTAACAGAATTTGGAATCTGGCCTGCTGGCCGCCAGATAGTGATTCAAACTTTTGTTCACTTGCTCCAGCTAAGCCGTAGCGATCCAAAGCTCGAGCTGATTGCTCTTGTTGCATGCCACTTCGATGTTCGTCGCCACGATGCAAAATCTCAATCAAAGTCTTGCCCATAAGTTCTGGATGATGATGTGTTTGCGCGAACCAGCCTGGTCTAATTCGAGCCCCAAGTTTTGCAACGCCAGTATGCGCAACTGGGTCGATCGTGACGTCACTAATTGGCAGGTGCTCTAACTCAGGTTCGGATCCACCAGCTGCAAGAAGGCGCAAGAAGTGACTCTTGCCAGAACCATTAGCGCCAAGGATTCCTACCCGTTCGCCAAACCAGATCTCAAGATCAAATGGTTCAACTAATCCAGTTAGTGAAAGCTGCTCACAAACCACGGCCCGCTTTCCAGTGCGGCCGCCCTTTAGACGCATCTTCACATTTTGTTCAATTGGAATTTCTTGCGGTGGACCAATCTCTTCAAACTTCTTTAATCGAGTTTGAGCTGCTTGATAGCGCGAAGCTAAACCATCATTGAATTTTGCTTTGACCTTGAGTGTCTGAACTAAATCTTTAATCTTTTGGTGCTCTTCATCCCAGCGACGTCTTAGTTCTTCCAATCGAGCAAAGCGATCTTTACGGGCTTGGCCATGACTGGCGAATCCCCCACCATGAATCCAAACTGAGTTTCCAGCATGGCCTAACTCAAGTGTCACAATCTGCTTTGCGGTATTGGCTAACAACTCACGATCATGGCTTACGTAAAGCACCGTTTTCTTGGTTTCGTTTAACTGATCTTCTAACCATTTCTTGCCAGGTACATCAAGGTAGTTATCTGGCTCATCAAGTAGCAGAACTTCTTCCGGGCCACGCAACAAAGCTTCTAGAACCAGTCGCTTTTGCTCGCCACCAGAAAGACTTCCCGCTGATCGATTCTGCGCTTGATCAAACGGCAATTGGATCGCCGCCATAGTGCAGACATCCCAAAGCACTTCAATGTCGTAACCGCCAACATCAGCCCAGTCCGCAATTGCTTGCGCGTAAGCCATTTGATTCTTTTCGCTTTCGTCTTCCATCATGGCTAGTTCGGTGGCATCGATACGAGCAGCCGTTTGAGCAATAGCAGGTGGGGCAACAGTGAGCAGTAAGTCTCGAACTGTGCCATCGGTCATGTGTCCCACGAACTGACGCATAACGCCAAGTCCGCCAGTGCGAGCGATACTTCCCTCATGCGGCTGCTCATCGCCGGCAATCATTTTCATGAGCGTTGATTTACCTGCGCCATTTGCGCCAATGAGTGCAGTGATCGCACCTTCGCCTACGCGGAAGGAAACATCAAGTAACAGAATTCGACCGTCAGGAAGTGAATAAGTTACATGCTGGACATCAAGATGCCCCATCAGAATCCCTTACTTGCAATGTTTCTGCGATCCGCTTGGCGTACTCACTGGCATCGGGATACTTAACGTCAACCAAAGTTAGACCTAAAGCTGGTGCAGCAAAGACATGAGCTTCACGCTCCCTGCCCGCTAAATAATTTTCTAGCCAAGCCCTATCGAACTTACCTTCGCCAATAGCCAGGACTGCCCCGATTAATCCGCGCACCATTGAATAGCAAAACGCATCTGCTTCCAATTCAACTTTGATTAATCCGTCAGCAGTTTCAGTCCAGTCAAACTTCATCAAAGTTCGAATGGTTGTGGCACCTTCCCGCTTTTTACAGAACGCCGAGAAGTCATGTAGCCCAATTAATACTTGGCTGGCTTCATTCATGGCTGGAACATCAAGTGGCAGATAACTGCGATGTGCTCGATCGCGCAGCAATGGATTGCGCTGGCCTTGATAAATCAAGTACTCGTAACTTCGAGACAAAGCCGCAAATCTGGCATCAAAGTCTGGGGTTGTGACTTCAAGCTCCTGGATCGAAACGTCTTCCGGCAAGATGGCATTGATTTTGTATGTTAGATCTTTCATTTCCATTGCATCTGTTTGAGCAATGTCGAAATGAATCACCTGGGCTGTCGCATGAACTCCGGCATCTGTTCGACCGGCGCACTGCACAATCACGCGATCTACGCGAAGCAAAGTCGAAATGGCATCTTCCAGAACGCCTTGCACGGTGCGACGATCTGGTTGCATTCCCCAGCCAGAGAAATCTTTACCGTCGTATGCAATTTTGCCGCGAATGCGAATGAGCCCCTGCGCTGCGTTAGCAACGAGGGGCTCATTCGATAGAACCATTTATTTACGCTTCGTCAGATTTTTCTTCTGAAGACGCTTCTTCTTCTGAAGACGCTTCTTCTTCGATTACTGCAACTTCTTCCGCTGCTGCAACTTCTTCAACTGAGTCAACAACTTCGTCAACAACAGTCTCTGATGGAGCATCTTCTGCTGCAACTTCATCGACTACTACTGCGGCTGCGGCTGCTTCCTTAGCTGCTGCAGCGTCTTTTGCTGCCTTGGCCATTTCGGCTTCCTTTGCTGCTCGACGAGCAACACCTTCAGCAGCGCGAGCTGCATCAAGAGCTTCGACAAGTTCAATCACTGCCATAGGAGCGTTGTCGCCCTTACGTGGACCAATCTTGACGATGCGGGTGTAGCCACCTTCGCGGTTTTCGTAGCGTGGACCAATCTCAGCGAAAAGTGTGTGCACTACATCCTTGTTGCGGATGACTGTCAAAACTCGACGACGGGCATGTAGATCGCCCTTCTTTGAGATTGTGATCAATCGCTCTGCAACCGGACGCAGACGACGTGCGCGTGCTTCAGTCGTTGTGATGCGACCATGCTCGAACAACGCAGTTGCGAGGTTAGCCAAGATTAGGCGTTCGTGTGATGGACTTCCGCCCATTCGCTTGCCCTTGGATGGCTGTGGCATGTTTCTCTCCTGTCAATTCGTTACTGGAAACGAGAGCTCGTTAGAGCTGCTCGTCCTCAGCGAAACTTTGGTCATCATCGGCTGTTGCATCATCAGCTGACACTTCAGCAGGTGCTGCTTCGGACTGGAAAGTTGCATATGAACCAGCTGGTGCAAATGCTTCTTCTTCGTCTTCGTTGTAATCATCGTCAAATGCCGATGCGTACTGGCTTGGGTCAAATCCTGGAGGTGAATCCTTCAGTGCAATTCCCATGGAAGCTAACTTGTCCTTGACTTCATCAATTGACTTAGCGCCAAAGTTACGAATGTCCATCAAGTCTGCTTCGGAGCGAGTGATTAGTTCTCCAACAGTGTGGATACCTTCACGCTTTAGGCAGTTGTATGAACGAACTGTTAGGTCAAGTGCTTCAACCGGCATGCTTAGCTGTTCGGCTGCAAACTGATCAGTTACTGATGGACCAATTTCGATACCTTCAGCGTCAACGTTAAGTTCACGAGCTAGACCGAATAGTTCAACAAGTGTTGCTCCAGCAGATGCGATTGCATCGCGTGGTGCGATTGAACCCTTGGTCTCAACATCGATTACAAGTGAGTCAAAGTCAGTGCGCTGTTCAACACGTGTTGCTTCAACCTTGTAAGTGACCTTAAGAACTGGTGAATAGATTGAGTCGATTGGAATTCGCCCAATTTCGCCACCGGAAGCCTTGTTGTTAGCTGCCGAGATGTAACCGCGACCCTGTTCAACAACGATTTCCATGTCTAGCTTGCCCTTGTCATTCAGGGTAGCTAGGAACAATTCTGAGTTGAAGATTTCAACACCAGCTGGTGGCGCAATGTCAGCAGCTGTAACTGGGCCTGGGCCCTGCTTCTTTAGGTACATAGTTACTGGCTCGTCGAACTGTGAAGACACAACCAAGTTCTTTAGGTTCAGAATGACTTCAGTGATGTCTTCCTTAACGCCTTCGATGGTGGTGAATTCATGTAGCACGCCATCAAGCTTGATGCTTGTGATTGCTGCACCTGGAATGGATGAAAGCAAGGTACGGCGTAGTGAGTTGCCAAGTGTGTAACCAAAACCTGGTTCTAGCGGTGCAAGCACAAAGCGGGAACGAGTTTCGGATAGTACTTCTTCTTTTAGTTCTGGGCGGACTGAGATCAGCACAGTTATTTCCTTCCGGCGACGACCACTATTTGAAGTCGCTGTTTGATGGGGATGTTAATTACTTGGAGTAAAGTTCGACGATCAACTGTTCCTGGACCTGAGTGTCAATGACCTCACGTGCAGGTAGGGAGTGGACCAAGATGCGCATGCCAGCTGGAATAACTTCCAACCAAGCAGGAACGGTACGTTCGCCAATTTCTGCGTAAGCAACCTGGAATGGTGTCATTTCAAGTGAAGACTTACGAACTTCAATAACGTCGTTAGGGCTAACGCGGAAAGACGGGATGTCTACCTTCTGGCCATTAACAACGATATGTCCGTGACGAACAATCTGACGTGCCATGTCGCGGCTCTTTGCAAAGCCAGCGCGGAAAATGACATTGTCTAGACGTGATTCAAGAATGCGAAGTAGGTTTTCACCAGTCTTGCCGTGCTTACGGCTAGCTTCTTCGTAGTATCCGCGGAACTGCTTTTCAAGCACACCGTAAATACGTGCAGTCTTCTGCTTTTCACGCATCTGCAATAAGTACTCAGATTCCTTGGCGCGTCCACGACCATGCTGGCCTGGAGGGTAAGGACGGGATTCCATTGGGCACTTTGGTGAATCACACTTTGAGCCCTTAAGGAATAGCTTTGTTTTTTCGCGACGGCAACGCTTGCAATCGGGACCGGTATAACGAGCCATGAGTTTTGTCTCCTAAATTCTTCGTATCAGACGCGGCGACGCTTTGGCGGGCGGCATCCGTTATGAGGGACAGGGGTCATGTCTTGGATCGTTCCGACCTCAAGACCAGAGGCCTGCAGGGAACGGATCGCAGTTTCGCGACCTGAGCCTGGGCCCTTTACAAAAACATCAACTTTCTTCATACCGTGTTCCATCGCACGCTTTGCAGCAGCTTCGGCAGCCATCTGGGCAGCGAAAGGTGTGCTCTTACGGCTTCCCTTGAAACCAACCTGGCCAGCAGATGACCAAGAGATAACAGCACCAGATGGATCGGTGATTGAAACGATTGTGTTGTTGAATGTTGACTTGATGTAGGCCTGACCTACAGCAACATTCTTCTTTTCCTTGCGACGGATTTTCTTAGCACCGGCCGCAGTAGCTTTCTTTGGAGGCATTGGATTCCTTTTTCTCGATTGGGAAGAGGTCAGTGACTACTTAGTCACTTTCTTCTTTCCAGCCACGGTCTTCTTCGGACCTTTACGGGTACGGGCGTTGGTGTGGGTGCGCTGTCCACGGACAGGCATTCCACGACGATGACGGATTCCTTGGTACGAACCGATTTCAATCTTGCGACGAATATCTGCTTGTACCTCGCGACGAAGGTCACCTTCAATTTTGAAGTTGGCTTCGATGTATTCGCGTAACGGAATCAATTGCTCATCCGTTAGGTCCTTAACGCGAAGATCTGGGCTAATGCCGGTAGCCGCAAGGATTTCATCCGCGCGGGTACGGCCAATGCCGAAGATATATGTGAGGGCGATCTCTAGACGCTTTTCGCGCGGGAGGTCGACACCAACAAGGCGTGCCATCAGGCGTAACTCATTTCTTTTCGTGGTAAAGGTCTCGCACGTTCACCATTCCTTGCCGCCTGACAAGGTTCTCAGCCTTTACACACCTGAGAGTGTCGTTCCGAATTCACGCACGCGTTCATTCGGGATCGGGTGATCGTCTTATGTCGTTGTCTTATCCCTGACGCTGTTTGTGGCGTGGGTTTTCGCAAATAACCATGACTACACCATGACGACGAATGACTTTACACTTGTCGCACATTGGCTTAACTGAGGGATTAACCTTCACTTTTTAGATCCTGATCACTTGTAGCGGTAGACAATTCTTCCACGGGTTAGATCGTATGGAGATAGCTCCACAACAACCTTGTCATCAGGCAGGATACGGATGTAGTGCATACGCATCTTGCCGGAAATGTGTGCAAGTACTTTGTGACCATTTTCGAGTTCTACACGGAACATAGCGTTCGGCAGAGCCTCGGTGATAGTGCCCTCGATTTCGATGGCGCCGTCTTTTTTGGCCATAAAGGTCTTGTACTCCCTTGGAAGCGGCTCTCTTACGGAATTGCAAGAGGACCGACGTCCGATGTTACGGCAATACCCTGCAAAACATGAAATCCTGGGATTGACCCCCTATTGAAATAAGGGTTTTTTCAATTTCAGGCCGGATGCCAATCGCAATAATTGGCTCAATTCTTCGGTTAAACCGCGAATTTTGCAGCTGGACTTGGGATTCCGTGGGCCTGGAAGTAGGCGGCTCCCCCATCATGTGCGGTGAGCACCCAGGGGCCTTCTTCAGTGATTGCAACGGTGTGCTCCCAATGCGCAGCGCGGGAACCATCGGTAGTTACAACAGTCCAATCGTCTTCCAAAGTTCTGACATGGCGACTACCTAATGTGGCCATAGGTTCGATCGCAAGTGCCATACCAACTACTAACTCAGGGCCATGTCCTGGTTCACCGTAATTAGGTACAAGTGGATCCATGTGCATTTTCGTTCCAATGCCATGACCGCCGTACTCTTCCAAAATTCCGTACGGACCTGCGTTGCGAATAGTTTTTTCAACTGCATGACTGATGTCCGAGAGTCGATTTCCTGCAGCTGCTTTTGCTAGTCCAGCCCACATAGAAAGTTCAGTTGTCTTGCTAAGTGCAGTTTGTTTTTCAATTGCAGTTCCAATTTCAATTGTCACTGCTGCGTCGCCATTCCAACCTTCGACAATTGCACCGAAGTCAACCGAAAGAATGTCACCGTCTTGCAACGGTCTTGGATTTGGAATTGCGTGAACAACTTCTTCATTTACTGATGCACAAATAACTGACGGGTAACCAAAGTAACCAAGGAAGGATGATTCAGCGCCGGCTGCTTGTAACATTTCTCGCGCAATGCGATCAAGTTGATCGGTCGTTACTCCAGGAACTGCTTCAACTTGCATGCGAGCAAGTACGTCTGCAACAACTAGTCCTGCTTTGCGCATCAATAAAAATTGATCTGGAGTTTTGATTTCGAATTTACTTTTACGACCAAACATTTGGTCCCACTAACTATTTAACGCAGCAGAAATTCGCGCAGTTACTTCTTCTACGGAACCAAGTCCATCAACTTGAACGAGAAGTCCACGTGATTTGTACAAAGCAGTTAGCGGAGCAGTTTGCTCTTCATAAACTTCAAGTCTGCGACGAATCACTTCTTCAGTGTCATCTGCGCGACCTTGTTCTATTGCTCTGCCAAGTAAGCGCTTAACAACTTCATCAGTATCTGCAGTTAGTTCAATTACCCGATCTAACGGAGTAGTGCTGAGCATGCCATCAAGCTCTGCAACTTGCGCAACTGTTCGTGGGTATCCATCAAGCAAGAAGCCTGCTTTGGTATCTGCTTCTTTAAGACGTTCCCGCACCATGCCGTTAGTAACAGAATCCGGAACGTATTCACCGGCATCCATGTACTTCTTGGCTTCTTGGCCAAGTGCAGTTCCCTGGGTCAGGTTCAAACGAAATAGATCGCCAGTTGATACGTGTGGAATTCCAAACTCTTCGCAGATCATGGCTGCTTGAGTACCTTTGCCAGCTCCTGGTGGCCCCATGATGAGCAGGCGCATTACTTCAAGAAGCCTTCGTAATTACGCTGTTGCAACTGGCTTTCAATCTGCTTCACAGTATCCAGTCCTACACCCACGATGATCAAAATGCTGGTTCCGCCGAAAGCAAATCTTGTGCCGACGCCCAGCGCTTCAAATGCTAGGTAAGGCAGAGTTGCGATTGTTGCTAAGTAAATAGCTCCTGGCAATGTGATTCGGTTTAGAACGTATGCAAGGTAGTCAGCGGTTGGCTTGCCGGCACGGATGCCAGGAATAAAGCCGCCGTACTGCTTCATGTTGTCAGCAGTTTCTTCTGGGTTGAAAGTGATCGATACATAGAAGTATGCAAAGAAAAGAATCAAAAGGAAGTTAACCGTTAGGTAGCCTGCGCGACCTGGATCCATGTAGGTAGCAACCCATTGTGCCCAGTCAGCCTGTGAGCCAGTGAGCTGAACAATCAAAGATGGAATGTAAAGCAATGACGAAGCAAAGATGACTGGAATGATTCCCGCTTGGTTTACCTTGATCGGTAAGTAAGTGGAAGTGCCACCGTATGACTTGCGACCAACTTGGCGCTTTGCGTATTGAACTGGAATTCGACGTTGAGCTTGCTCAACGAAAACGATTCCAACAATAGTTGCACCAATTACCAAAACAACAAGTAAGAACTTTAGCGATCCATCAATTGTGAAGATCGAAACAAGTTGTCCTGGGAAGGAAGAAATGATTGAAGAGAAGATCAAGATTGACATACCGTTACCGACACCACGGTCAGTAATCAATTCGCCAAGCCACATGATCAAAGCTGTACCAGCTGTCATAACAACAACGATGGTTAACAACATTTGAATCGATTGATTTGGCAATAGTTGCTCATTACATCCCTGGAATAAGCGACCTGGAGTACGAGCCAAAGTAATGATGGTCGTTGACTGCAGAACCGCTAAACCGATTGTTAAGTAACGGGTGTACTGAGTGATCTTTGCTTGCCCGGCTGAACCTTCTTTTTTCAAAGTTTCAAGACGAGGAATAACCACGGTGAGCAACTGAATAATGATGCTCGAAGTGATGTAAGGCATGATGCCAAGAGCAAAGATCGATAGCTGCAAAAGTGCGCCACCACTGAAAAGGTTAATCAGTCCGTAAATCGAGTTATCTTGCACCGAATCGACACAAGTTTGCACTGCGGAGTAACTGACGCCAGGTGCTGGAACTACTGAACCAAGGCGAAAGAGGCCGATCATGCCCAAGGTAAACAACAACTTGCGGCGCAGATCCGGAGTCCGGAATGCGGCTGCGAATGCACTTAGCACTGTTGCCTCCTTTTGATTAACTGATTAGAAATGCATTTGATTTCGACGGCCTCATACAACCGTCGAAATCAAATGAATCAGATCTGGTTTACGGAACCACCAGCAGCAGCAATTTTTGCTTTAGCTGATTCTGAGAAAGCATTTGCAGTTACCTTGACGGAAACCGTGATTTCGCCTTGTCCAAGCACCTTGACTAGTTCGCCCTTGCGGACAGCGCCAGCCTTAACTAGGTCAGAGATTGTTACGTCTCCACCCTTAGGGAATAGTGCGTTGATCTGAGCTACGTTAACGACCTGGTACTCGGTGCCGAATGGATTCTTGAATCCCTTTAGCTTTGGAGTGCGCATGTGAAGTGGCATTTGGCCACCCTCGAAGCGAGCCGGAACTTGATAGCGAGCCTTTGTACCTTTGGTACCGCGACCTGCTGTCTTACCCTTGCTACCTTCACCACGGCCTACGCGTGTCTTGGCAGTCTTGCTACCCGGTGCCGGGCGAAGATGATGAACCTTAAGTGTCATGGTTACTTAACCTCCTCAACGCTGACCAAGTGACGAACGGTGTTAACCATGCCACGAATTTCTGGACGATCTTCTTTAACGACAGTATCGCCAATTCGCTTCAAGCCAAGTGAGCGCAATGTGTCGCGCTGATTCTGCTTGCCGCCAATTTCAGACTTCAACTGAGTTACCTTTAGCTGAGCCATTACGCACCGACCTTTTCTGCATTCGCACGAAGTAAGGCAGCCGGAGCAACCTGATCAAGCGGCAGACCACGGCGAGCAGCAACCTGCTCTGGGCGTTCTAGCATTTTCAGCGCAGCAACAGTTGCGTGAACAATGTTGATTGCGTTGTCAGATCCAAGTGACTTGGAAAGAACGTCATGGATTCCAGCGCACTCAAGTACGGCGCGAACTGGTCCACCAGCGATAACACCAGTACCTGGAGCGGCTGGACGAAGCATTACAACTCCGGCTGCAGCCTCACCCTTAACTGGATGCGGGATTGTGCTTTGGATACGAGGTACTGCGAAGAAATTCTTCTTTGCTTCCTCAACACCCTTGGCGATTGCGGCAGGAACTTCTTTTGCCTTGCCGTAGCCCACGCCTACACGACCGTCGCCGTCACCGACAACAACTAGAGCGGTGAAGCTAAAGCGACGACCACCCTTAACAACTTTGGATACACGGTTGATCGCAACAACGCGTTCTACGAATGCGCTCTTTTCGGCAGGTGCCTGTGAGCGATCATTACGATCACGACGTTCGCGACGATCGTTACCGCCTTCGCGAGTTTCACCACCACGTTGGTTAGCAGCCATAATAACTTTTCCTACTTCCTTCGTGACTTAGAAATCGAGGCCGCCCTCGCGGGCGCCATCAGCTAGGGCCGCAATACGACCGTGGTACTTGTTACCACCGCGGTCGAATACGACTGTTGAAATACCGGCTTGCTTTGCACGTTCTGCAACAAGTTTGCCGACCTCACGGGCCTTAGCGCTCTTGTCATCTGACTTGCTCTTCAAGGTCTTTTCCATTGTTGATGCGTATGCAAGTGTGTGACCTGCAACATCGTCAACGACCTGGACCGAGATGTGGCGAGCAGAACGGTTAACAACCATGCGTGGACGCGCAGTTGTTCCCGAAAGCTTCTTGCGAACTCGAGTGTGGCGACGCTTACGCGCTACCGCCTTCTTGTTACCTGAACCTAATTTGGCTACGACAGACATGATTACTTCTTGCCAGCCTTTCCAGCCTTGCGACGAATAACTTCGTCTGAATAACGGATACCTTTTGCCTTGTATGGATCTGGCTTACGAAGCTTGCGTAGGTTTGCGGATACTTCGCCAACCTGCTGCTTATCGATACCGGATACATGCAATTTTGTTGGAGTCTCAACTGTGAAAGTGATTCCTGCTGGTGCAGTTACCTTCACTGGGTGTGAGTAACCAAGTGCAAATTCAAGAGTGTCTCCCTGCGCTGCAACACGGTAACCAGTTCCGGAGATTTCCAAGGTCTTTGAATAACCTTCGGTAACTCCAGTGATCATGTTTGCAACCAATGTGCGAGTTAGACCGTGACGGGCACGGCTTTCGCGCTCATCGTTTGGACGGACAACTGAAAGCTGACCATCTTCATCGCGAGAAACGGTGATTGGCTCAACAACAACATGTGAAAGCTGACCCTTAGGTCCCTTTACTGTGATGTTTGCACCATCAATAGTTACGTCTACTCCACTTGGAATAGCGATTGGCATACGACCGATACGTGACATGGCAGTTCCCCTTACCAGACGTAGGCGAGAACTTCTCCACCTACGCCCTTCTGTGCGCACTGCTTGTCAGTTAAAAGACCTGTTGATGTTGAAATGATTGCCACACCAAGTCCGCCAAGTACGCGAGGAAGAGCAGTGCTCTTTGCGTAAACACGAAGACCTGGCTTGGAAACACGACGGACACCGGCGATTGAACGCTCGCGGTTTGGTCCGTACTTCAAGCTGATGTTAAGAGTCTTGCCAACTGGCGCATCTGCAACGTCAAAGCTTCCGATGTAACCCTCGCGCTTGAGGATTTCAGCGATGTGCTCTTTCATTTTGGAATGCGGCATTGACACGGACTCGTGGTGAGCCGAGTTTGCATTGCGAACACGCGTGAGCATGTCTGCAATTGGGTCGGTCATAGTCATTGGCTTATCGCCCTTCTCGTCGCGGTATCCCTTTCGAGACCTACGTCGTTGTTGTTGTTACCAGGAGCTCTTAGTGATACCTGGAAGTTCGCCAGCATGTGCCATCTCACGGAAGCAAATACGGCATAGGCCGAACTTGCGGTAAACCGAATGAGGACGACCGCAGCGCTGGCAGCGGGTGTAACCACGAACTTTGAACTTCGGGGTTTCGTTGGACTTGTTCTTAAGACCGGTTTTCGCCATGACTTAAGCCTCCTTGAATGGGAAGCCCAGGTGCTTTAGCAGCGCCCGACCTTCAGCATCGTTAGCAGCAGTTGTAACCAAAGTGATATCCATACCACGCTGGCGATCTACTGAGTCTGGATTGATTTCGTGGAACATAACCTGCTCGGTTAGACCGAAGGTGTAGTTGCCATTGCCATCAAATTGCTTTGGGGAAAGACCGCGGAAGTCACGGATACGTGGCAGGGCCAGTGTCAGTAGACGATCTAGGAATTCCCACATGCGGTCACCGCGAAGTGTTACGTGTGCGCCAATTGGCATACCTTCACGAAGCTTGAACTGTGCAATCGATAGACGAGCCTTAGTTACCTGAGGCTTTTGTCCGGTGATTGCAGTTAGATCGCGGATTGCGCCTTCGATCAACTTTGAGTCACGAGCAGCTTCGCCAACACCCATGTTCACAACGATCTTGGTAAGACCTGGAACCTGCATTGCGTTTGCAAACTTGAACTCAGTTGTTAGCGCAGGAACGATTTCCTCGCGGTACTGAGTCTTTAGACGTGGAGTTACTTTGACATCAGCAGACATTAGATGTCCTTTCCGGTGCTGCGGGCAACGCGAACGCCACGGGAGCCTTCGTATGTTGTGCCGTCAGTACGAGTCTTAGTTACTGTGTCGCGACGGGCGCCAACCTTAGTTGGCTTGCCATCAACAAGTAGCTGAACGTTTGAAACGTGAATTGGTGCTTCGATTGTTTCGATGCCACCGACTACTACGCCTTTAGTGTTCTGTTCTTTACGAACGTGACGCTTCATGCGGTTGACGCCTTCAACGATGACCTTGTTACGGTCTTCGAATACTGCAAGTACGGTGCCCTTTGAGCCCTTGTCCTTGCCAGCGATTACCAATACTTCATCACCAGTTTTGATTTTCATTACAAAACCTCCGGTGCTAGCGAGATGATCTTCATGAACTTCTTATCGCGAAGTTCACGACCAACTGGGCCAAAGATACGGGTGCCACGAGGTTCGCCGTCAGCCTTAAGAATGACTGCTGCATTTTCATCGAAGCGGATGTAGGAACCATCTGGACGTCGGCGTTCCTTCTTGGTACGCACGATAACGGCCTTGATGACGTCGCCCTTTTTGACGTTGCCACCAGGGATCGCGTCCTTGACTGTACCGACGACAACATCGCCGATACCTGCATAGCGACGGCCGGAACCACCGAGAACACGGATAACCAAGATTTCCTTGGCACCTGTGTTGTCAGCAACTCTTAGTCGCGACTCTTGCTGAATCACTTTTGATCCCTACCCTTACTTAGCCTTCTCGAGGATCTCGACCATGCGCCAGCGCTTGGTAGCACTGAGTGGTCGAGTTTCCATCAACAGAACACGATCGCCAATGCCAGCGGCATTTGCTTCGTCATGTGCTTTTAGCTTGCTTGTGCGACGCACAACCTTGCCATAAAGCGGATGCTTAAATCGGTCTTCAACTGCAACGACGATGGTCTTATCCATCTTGTCGCTTACAACTAAACCTTCGCGAACCTTGCGGTCGCCGCGCTCGTCTACGCTCATGCTGCACCCTCATTACTTTCAACCGGCGTGATACCCAATTCGCGTTCGCGCATCACGGTGTACAGACGAGCAATTTCCTTGCGGACTGCACGTAGACGGCCATGGCTTTCAAGCTGACCGGTGGCAGCCTGGAATCGTAGGTTAAATAGTTCTTCTTTGGCTTCGCGCAACTTTGAAACTAGTTCATCGTTAGCTAGACCGCGTAAGTCAACTGTGCTTGTAGTAGGCATTAGATCTCCTCACGTGCAACGATGCGGCACTTCATCGGCAATTTGTGCATTGCGCGAGTTAGCGCTTCGTGCGCGACTTTCTCGTTAGGGAAAGCAATCTCAAACATCACGCGACCTGGCTTGACGTTTGCTACCCACCATTCAGG
Organism: Candidatus Nanopelagicales bacterium; assembly: GCA_030157865.1. Lineage (GTDB taxonomy): Bacteria > Actinomycetota > Actinomycetes > S36-B12 > UBA5976 > UBA5976. Next base: position 14,828 of record JAOATY010000043.1, read on the forward strand.
TGAACCCTTACCGGAACCCATTCGAGTTTCAGCAGGCTTCTTTGTAAGTGGGCGGTCTGGATAAATGTTGATCCAAACTTTTCCACCACGACGAATGTGACGGGTCATTGCGATACGAGCGGACTCGATTTGACGGTTAGTAACGTATGCCGGCTCCATTGCCTGCAGACCCCACTGACCGAAAGTTACAGCGTTGCCACCCTTTGATGCGCCGGAGCGATCTGGGTGATGCTGCTTACGGTGCTTAACGCGACGTGGAATTAACATGCTTATGCACCTTCCGTTACTGGAGCTGCTTCAACTGCTGGAGCTGATTCAACTGCTGGTGTTGCTGCAGCTGAACTTGCACCTGATGAAGCGCCTCGTGGAGCACGTGGTGCTCGAGTTGCTGGACGCGCACGTGCAGCTGCTGCTGCTTGCTCGCGCTCGGTGCGGGTTCCAAGAGCATCGCCCTTGTAGATCCATACCTTTACGCCGATGCGACCAAAAGTTGTGCGTGCTTCGTAGAAGCCGTAATCGATGTCTGCGCGAAGTGTGTGCAATGGCACGCGACCTTCACGGTAGAACTCACGACGTGACATTTCAGCGCCACCAAGGCGACCGGAAACCTGGATACGAATACCCTTTGCTCCACCCTTAAGTGCGGACTGCATAGCCTTCTTCATCGCGCGACGGAATGAAACGCGGCTTGAAAGCTGCTCTGCAACACCTTGTGCAACAAGTTGTGCTTCGATTTCTGGATTCTTAACTTCCAGAACGTTTAGCTGAACTTGCTTGCCGGTTAGCTTTTCTAGCTTTCCGCGAATGATGTCTGCTTCTTGACCACGACGACCGATAACGATGCCTGGGCGTGCAGTGTGAATGTCAACGCGAACTCGGTCACGAGTACGTTCGATTTCAACACGAGCGATTCCGGCACGTTCCATGCCTTCAGTCATGAGCTTGCGGATCTTTACATCTTCGGCAACGTAGTCGCGGTAGCGCTCGCCAACCTTTGATGAATCTGCAAACCACTTTGAGCGGTAATCAGTTGTGATGCCGAGGCGGAAGCCATACGGATTAATTTTTTGACCCATTGTGACTATCCCTTCTTCTGGGAGTCAACGGACTCGACGACTACGGTGATGTGGCTAGTGCGCTTCAAGATCTGGCTTGCGCGACCCTGGGCACGTGGACGGAAACGCTTCATTGTTGGACCCTCATCGACAAATGCCTGAGTGATAACAAGAGTGCGTGCATCCAAGTTGTAGTTGTTAGTTGCGTTAGCAATTGCGCTACCCACAACCTTGCCAATTGGCTCACTTGCAGCTTGTGGTGCAAAGCGAAGAAGTGTCTGTGCTTCTTGAGCGTTCATTCCACGGATCATGTCGATTACTCGACGTGCCTTTTGTGGTGTGACGCGAACGAAACGTGCCTGCGCACGAGCCGAGTTTGTTGTTAAAGCTTCCATCACTGTCCCTACTTACGCTTTGCTTTGCGATCGTCCTTCACGTGACCCTTGAAGGTACGTGTTGGTGCGAATTCACCGAGCTTGTGGCCAACCATGTCTTCAGTTACAAAAACTGGAACATGCTTGCGTCCGTCATGAACAGCCAGAGTGTGGCCGAGCATGGCAGGAGAAATTACTGAGCGGCGTGACCAGGTCTTGATCACGTTCTTGGTTCCCTTTTCATTTTGATCGTCGACCTTCTTTTGAAGGTGTCCGTCAATGAATGGACCTTTTTTCAGGCTACGTGGCATCTCAATAACTCCTAGCGCTTCTTGCCGGTCTTGCGGCGACGGACGATCATCTTGTCGCTGGCCTTATTGGCTGCGCGAGTACGACCTTCTGCTTTACCGTTTGGATTCACTGGGTGACGTCCACCGGAAGTCTTACCTTCACCACCACCATGCGGGTGATCGACAGGGTTCATAGCAACACCACGAACGGTTGGGCGCTTGCCCTTCCAACGCATACGGCCAGCTTTACCCCAGTTGATGTTTGACTGTTCTGCGTTACCAACTTCACCGATGGTTGCGCGGCAGCGTGCATCTACGTTACGGATTTCGCCGGATGGCATACGCAGCTGTGCGTATGGTCCGTCCTTAGCAACAAGCTGAACAGAAGTTCCTGCGCTACGAGCAATCTTTGCTCCGCCACCTGGGCGAAGTTCGATCGCGTGAATCACAGTACCTACTGGGATGTTGCGAAGTGGCAAGTTGTTGCCTGGCTTGATGTCAGCAGCTGGACCGGTTTCGATGCGGTCGCCTTGCTTTAGCTTGTTAGGCGCAATGATGTAACGCTTCTCGCCATCTGCGTAATGCAAAAGTGCAATACGAGCAGTACGGTTCGGATCGTATTCGATGTGTGCAACCTTTGCTGGTACACCATCTTTGTCATTGCGACGGAAGTCGATTAGACGATAAGCGCGCTTGTGACCGCCACCTTGGTGACGAGCTGTTACACGACCGGCGTTGTTACGGCCACCCTTGCTGTGAAGCGGGCGTACCAATGACTTTTCTGGCGTTGAACGCGTGATTTCGACGAAGTCGGCAACACTGGAGCCACGACGGCCCGGAGTGGTCGGCTTGTACTTACGGATTCCCATTTGAGTTTCCCTGTCCTATTCTCGTCCGGTTACGAAACCGGACCACCAAAGATGTCGATACGGTCGCCAGCTGCAACAGTTACGATTGCACGCTTGGTGTCGGCACGCTTGCCAAAACCTGTACGTGTACGCATTGTCTTGCCGCGGCGATTGATGATGTTTACGCCAGTCACCTTTACGTTGAATACTTCTGCAACCGCAATCTTGATTTGGGTCTTGTTAGCATCCGGACGAACGATGAATGTGTACTTGTTCTCATCCAGTAGTGCGTAGCTCTTTTCAGAGATAACTGGCGAGATAAGAATGTCGCGTGGATCGTAGATAGTTGTCATGACTTACGCCTCTACTTCGTTGGATCCAGCAACAGCCTTTGCGGACTTACCGCGAGCTGGACCTGCAACCAGAGCTTCAAGTGCTGCCTTTGTGAAGACAACATCATCGGACTTTAGTACGTCGTAAGTGTTTAGTTGATCAACAGCAAGTAAGTGAACTGCATCTACGTTACGTAGGCTCTTCCAACTTACGAAGTCTGTGCGATCTACAACAACCAAGATGTTCTTTGCAGTTGAAACTGCATTGATCGCAGCAAGTGCCTGCTTGGTTGATGGAGCGTCACCTTCGACGACTGAAGAAAGCACATGAATGTTGCCATTGCGTGCGCGATCTGAAAGTGCGCCACGAAGTGCAGCAGCCTTCATCTTCTTAGGAGTGCGCTGATCGTAATCGCGTGGGTGTGGTCCGTGTGTGATACCACCACCGCGGTACTGAGGTGCACGAATCGAACCCTGACGGGCGCGACCTGTTCCCTTTTGCTTGAAAGGCTTCTTGCCTGAACCGGAAACTTCGCCACGACGCTTTGTGTCATGTGTTCCCTGGCGAGCAGCTGCAAGCTGTGCAACTACGACCTGGTGAAGCAATGGAATGTTTGTCTGCACATCAAAGATGTCTGCAGGAAGTTCCACTGTTCCGGCGGCTTTGCCAGCTGGTGTCTTAACGTCTACTGATGTCATGACGTTATGCTCCCTTCGCTGCGGAACGAAGTAGAACTACTGAGCCTGCTGGTCCAGGAATTGCACCCTTAACCAAGATCAGACCCTTTTCGGTATCTACTGCGTGAACCTTTAGGTTCTGTGTTGTCTGAGTGATGCCACCCATACGACCTGACATTCGAACGCCCTTGAAAACACGACCCGGTGTTGCACAAGCGCCGATGGAACCTGGCTTGCGGTGGTTTTTGTGAGCACCGTGGGATGCGCTTACGCCGGAGAAGCCGTGACGCTTCATAGTTCCTGCGAAACCCTTACCCTTGGTGACGCCAGTTACGTCAATGTTGCTGCCAGCTTCAAAAGTGTCAGCGCCAAGTTCCTGGCCAAGTGCGTAATCTGATGCATCGTCGAAACGAAGTTCAAGTAGGTGACGACGTGGAGTAACGCCAGCCTTGGCAAAGTGTCCAAGCATTGGCTGAGTTACCTTACGTGGGTCAATCTGACCGAAAGCAATTTGGACACCTGAGTAACCGTCGTTTTCTGGCGTACGAACCTGTGTAACAACACAAGGTCCTGCCTTAACTACAGTTACGGGAACAACGCGGTTGTTCTCGTCCCATACCTGGGTCATGCCAAGCTTTTCGCCCAGGATGCCCTTCTTGTTGATAGCCATAATGTTCTAAGTCCCTACAGCTTGATCTCAATATCAACACCGGCAGGCAGGTCAAGACGCATTAGCGAATCAACTGTCTTAGGTGTTGGATCGATGATGTCGATAAGTCTCTTGTGTGTGCGCATCTCGAAGTGCTCGCGTGAGTCTTTGTACTTGTGCGGAGAACGGATGACACAGTAAATGTTTTTCTCAGTTGGCAGCGGCACGGGACCGGCGACTTTCGCGCCAGTAGGAGTGACGACCTCAACGATTTTGCGCGCTGAAGAGTCAATGACCTCGTGATCGTAGGCCTTGAGCCTGATGCGGATCTTTTGTCCAGCCATGTGGCTTGACCATCCTTTACTTCTAGTTTCTTCTGCCAATAAGGGGTCTTGATTTGCTTGGAAGTTGGTGGCCCTTTCGGGCCACCAACCTGCACAAACGGTTGTCTTGCTTAGATCAGGAAGTAATTACTTACTTGATGATCTTGGTTACGCGACCGGCGCCAACAGTGCGGCCACCTTCGCGGATTGCGAAACGCAGACCTTCGTCCATAGCGATTGACTGAATCAACGCAACGGTCATTTCAGTGTTGTCGCCAGGCATAACCATTTCGGTTCCGCTTGGAAGCGTTACTACACCAGTTACGTCCGTGGTACGGAAGTAGAACTGTGGACGGTAGTTGTCGAAGAATGGTGTGTGACGGCCGCCTTCATCCTTGGAAAGGATGTAAACGTTAGCTTCGAAGTCAGTGTGAGGATTTACTGAGCCTGGGTGGCAAACAACCTGGCCACGCTCAACGTCTTCACGCTTGGTTCCACGAAGAAGAAGACCAACGTTTTCGCCAGCCTGACCTTCGTCAAGAAGCTTGCGGAACATTTCAACACCAGTAACGGTTGTCTTCTGTGTGTCCGGACGGATACCAACAATTTCAACTTCTTCGTTGACCTTGACGATGCCCTGTTCGATACGACCAGTTACAACAGTTCCACGACCTGTGATTGTGAAAACATCTTCAACTGGCATAAGGAATGGCTTGTCAACTTCACGAGCTGGAGTTGGGATGTAGGTGTCAACTGCAGACATTAGATCAAGAATTGACTGACCCCACTTTGCATCACCCTGAAGTGCTGGGAATGCAGCTACGCGAACAACAGGAATGTCGTCGCCTGGGAATTCGTAGGTGCTTAGAAGTTCGCGAACTTCCATTTCTACAAGTTCGATCAGTTCTTCATCGTCAACCATGTCGCACTTGTTTAGAGCAACAACGATTGCAGGAACGCCAACCTGACGAGCAAGAAGTACGTGTTCCTTTGTCTGTGGCATTGGGCCGTCAGTCGCTGCAACTACAAGAATTGCACCGTCCATCTGTGCCGCGCCAGTGATCATGTTCTTGATGTAGTCAGCGTGACCTGGGCAGTCAACGTGCGCATAGTGACGCACTTCTGTCTGGTACTCAACGTGGGCGATCGAAATCGTGATACCGCGCTGACGCTCTTCTGGTGCCTTATCGATCATGTCGAAAGGTGTGAATGGGTTTACATCTGGGTAAGCATCGTGCAGCACCTTAGTGATGGCAGCAGTCAGCGTTGTCTTGCCGTGGTCGATGTGACCGATTGTGCCGATGTTTACGTGCGGTTTTGTCCGCTCAAACTTCGCCTTTGCCACGGTGGGTCCTCCTGGATCCTTGTGCTGTCTGTCAGAGTGACCTTCACTCCGGCAGGGTTTTTATTTCTTTTGGCCTGTGGGCCGTTACTCGCCCCGCGCCTTCGAGACAATTTCTGTCTGGACGTTTGCAGGAACTTGGGCGTACTGCGCGAACTCCATGGAGTAGCTAGCACGTCCCTGAGTACGACTACGAAGATCTCCCACATAGCCGAACATTTCTGACAACGGAACAAGAGCCTTGACTACGCGAGAGCCGAAGCGCTCGTCCATAGCCTGAATCTGTCCGCGTCGAGAGTTAAGGTCGCCGATGACATCACCCATGAAGTCTTCAGGGGTTGTTACTTCGACGCTCATAAGTGGTTCAAGAATTACTGGACCAGCGCTGCGAACGCCTTCCTTGAATGCTTGAGTACCAGCAAGTTTGAATGCAAGTTCGGAAGAGTCAACGTCGTGGTAAGCACCGTCAAGAAGTGTTACTTGAACATCAACCATTGGGTAACCAGCTAGAACGCCGTTTTCCATTGCATCTTGGCAACCAGCATCAACTGACGGAATGTATTCGCGAGGAATGCGTCCACCAGTGATCTTGTTAATGAATTCGTATCCACCCTTGGCGTTTTCGTCGCCATCGATTGGCTTGTTTGGAGCAATCGCAATTTGAACCTTTGCGAACTGTCCGGATCCACCTGTTTGCTTCTTGTGGGTGTAATCGATGCGATCAACGTTCTTAGTGATGGTTTCGCGGTAAGCAACCTGTGGTTTACCAACGTTTGCTTCCACGTTGAATTCACGCTTCATGCGGTCAACCAAAATTTCCAAGTGAAGTTCGCCCATTCCAGCAATGATGGTCTGGCCGGTTTCTTCGTCGGTGTGTACGCGGAATGTTGGATCTTCATCCGACAGACGCTGAATCGCAACACCAAGTTTGTCTTGGTCACTCTTTGTTTTTGGCTCAATCGCAACTTCGATAACCGGAGCTGGGAAAGTCATTGACTCAAGAATGATTGGGTTTGCTGGATCGCAAAGTGTTTCGCCAGTTGTTGTGTCCTTAAGACCCATTACTGCAACGATGTCGCCTGCACCAACAGCCTGAATTTCTTCACGCTTGTTCGCATGCATTCGGTAAATCTTTCCGATGCGCTCCTTGCGTTCCTTAACTGAGTTAAGAACCTGTGAGCCAGCTTCTAGACGTCCGGAGTAAACGCGAACGTAAGTTAGCTTGCCAAGGTGTGGATCGGTTGCGATCTTGAATGCAAGTGCAGCAAGTGGCTCGCTGTCGCTTGGAGTGCGAAGCATTTCTTCTTCTGGCTTGTTTGGCTTGTGACCAGTTACGCCTTCAACGTCTAGTGGTGACGGAAGGTAACGGATAACAGCGTCAAGCATTGGCTGAACGCCCTTGTTCTTGAATGCAGTTCCGGTAACGATTGGAACAGCGCCACCAGCAAGAGTTACGCGACGGATTGCAGCGTGGATTTCGTCTTCAGTAAGTGCGTCTGCATCTTCGAAGAACTTCTCCATGAAGGCTTCGTCATTTTCAGCGATGGTTTCTAGCATTGCCTGACGGTATTCGTCAGCCTGGGCCTGAAGGTCAGCTGGAATTGGTTCAAGTACGTAGTCTTCACCGATTGCAGTTTCGCCGCGCCAAACCATGGCCTGCATGCGAATCAAATCAACTAGACCAATGAAGTCACCTTCAGCACCGATTGGAAGCTGAAGGATAAGTGGGTTTGCACCTAGACGATCTTTGATCATGCCAACACACATGAAGAAATCTGCACCTGTGCGGTCAAGCTTGTTTACAAAACAAATACGCGGAACGCTGTACTTGTTTGCCTGGCGCCATACAGTTTCGGACTGTGGTTCAACACCTGCAACGCCATCGAATACTGCAACTGCGCCATCAAGAACACGAAGTGAACGCTCTACTTCAACGGTGAAGTCAACGTGACCTGGTGTGTCAATGATGTTGATCGTGTGATCTTTCCATGAACATGTGGTTGCAGCAGAAGTGATCGTGATGCCACGCTCTTGCTCTTGTTCCATCCAGTCCATGGTTGCTGCACCTTCGTGCACTTCACCGATCTTGTAGTTGATGCCGGTGTAGAACAAGATGCGCTCTGTCGTCGTGGTTTTGCCCGCGTCGATGTGCGCCATGATCCCGATGTTGCGGGTCTTGGCGAGGTCAAGCGATGTTTCGGTAGCCACTTACTCTCTCGTCTCTTTGTCTTGTTCTGTCGGTTAACTAAATTCTTGGATTACCAGCGGTAATGTGCGAAGGCCTTGTTGCTTTCAGCCATCTTGTGTGTGTCTTCACGCTTCTTAACAGCGGCACCTAGGCCGTTTGATGCGTCAAGGATTTCGTTCATTAGACGTTCGGTCATTGTCTTCTCGCGACGTGCGCGGGAGTATCCAACTAACCAACGAAGTGCAAGTGTGTTTGCGCGAGCTGGCTTAACTTCAACCGGCACTTGGTAAGTAGCGCCACCAACGCGACGGCTACGAACTTCAAGTGTTGGGCGAACGTTGTCTAGTGCGCGACGAAGAGTCTGCACTGGATCTGTTCCAGTCTTTTCAGCACAACCTGAAAGAGCACCGTAAACGATTGATTCTGCAGTGGACTTCTTGCCGTGTAACAAAATCTTGTTAACAAGCTGAGTAACTACTGGTGACTGGTAAACCGGATCGACAACAATTGGTCGCTTCGGAGCTGGACCCTTACGTGGCATATCAGCTCTTCTCCTTCTTTGCACCGTAGCGGCTGCGAGCCTGCTTACGGTTCTTTACGCCTTGAGTATCAAGAGCGCCACGGATGATTTTGTAACGAACGCCAGGAAGATCCTTAACACGACCACCACGAACAAGCACGATTGAGTGCTCCTGGAGGTTGTGACCTTCACCTGGGATGTAGGCAGTTACTTCGGTACCACTGGTCAAACGCACACGAGCTACCTTGCGAAGCGCAGAGTTCGGCTTCTTTGGTGTTGTTGTGTACACACGCGTGCAGACGCCACGGCGCTGCGGGCTGCCCTTAAGAGCAGGCGTGGTGTTCTTCGTGACCTTGTCCTGTCGGCCCTTGCGGACCAACTGCTGGATCGTTGGCACTCGTACTCCTTCATCCAAGTTGCGCGACTTCTCGCTCAACTTTCAAACGTTTATTGTGATGGCGGCACCGCCACTAGCTCCGACCCACGCGGTCGGGCGTGTCGTCCGTTTTAGCGCGGATTACAAGACATTTCCTTCAGTTATGAAGCCTGTCTTGCGAACACTGCGCCGACGGGGAAGCCCTAGGCATAGATGCGAAACCTAACTTTCGTTAGGCACAAGGTGAAACATTACCCACACTTATGGTTAAAGGTCAAAACGAGGTCCCCTCCGACCCACGCGGACGGCGTGTCGCACCTCAAAATCGGACATTTTGGTCAAAATTTCCATCCTAGATAGGGGCTGCTTTCACCCTCCTAAAAGCTCCCTTGCTCAAAAGAGTTGCTTCGCAAATTTTTCGCTCGGGACTTTTCTGAGGTTTCAAGCCAGGAACGTCGGCAAAATCCCTTATTTCTGGGCAGAAATCCAGCGTTCTACTGCGGCTTTCAGGTCTTTTTGAGTCCGGACCAGCTCATTTAGTGAAGTTTCGATCATCAAGTTCACCACCTCGTGCTCGAACCGGGCTCGCCAATCGGTGTGAAGTCCAATCAAGTACTTGCCGTTGGCATAGGCATATCCCAATTCCCAAGCTGTGCCATCGTCAGTTGTAAGTCCGTTTAGATTCGCAACCACCACATCGCAGGTGTCGATCCCCCGCTTGTCGTTTTCAAAGATTTCTTTGACGTTGTCCTTTACTTTCGGTGGGTTGTCACGATGTGGCAGAAATGTTTCGAATCCAGCATCGGCCACCAAGGCTTCGATTTTTTCGATGAACCAGCGTTCACCTTCGTCAAAAAGTGGGCCAGCAATGTAAGCGCGAGGTTTAGTCATGACTTCACTTTGTCATAGCAAGATGTCTGATGCGGTGAAATCTCTAATTCAAGGAAACAACAAAGGCCGAGCGTTTCTGCTCGGCCTTTGTTTGAGTATTGCTAGTTATGAACGGTATTGACCCATGTCGTAATCTTCCAAGCGAACTGCTTCGCCGGAAGCCTGACCGAAGTCGCCGTAGTCGTAGTCGTCGTAGACGCTCATTGCGGCGTAGACGGCTGCCTTGGCTTCTTCGGTTGGTTCGACCTTGACATTGCGGTAACGCGGAAGACCGGTACCTGCTGGGATCAACTTTCCGATGATTACGTTTTCCTTTAGACCAAGCAATGGATCGCGCTTGCCGTTGATTGCAGCATCGGTAAGGACACGAGTTGTCTCCTGGAACGATGCAGCCGACAACCAAGATTCAGTTGCAAGTGATGCCTTGGTGATACCCATTAGCTCTGGACGAGCTGATGCTGGCTTGCCACCTTCTGCAACTAGACGACGGTTGTCGTTTTCGTATGCGGAACGCTCAACAAGTTCACCGGTTAGGAATGTAGATTCAGCCTGTTCAACGATGATTACTCGCTTCAACATCTGGCGCACGATTACTTCGATGTGCTTATCGTGAATCGATACACCCTGTGAACGGTAGACCTCTTGAACTTCATCAGTTAAGTGGATCTGAACCTGACGTGGACCACGGATACGAAGAACTTCCTTCGGATCTGGCTTACCAACAAGGATCAAGTCACCAGCTGTGACAGTCTGACCATCTTCAACTACCAACTTGGCACGCTTGGAAACTGGGTATTCCAGTTCTTCGGAACCGTCGTCAGGAATAACGATGACCTTCTTGGCCTTGTCTGATTCATCAATACGTACGCGGCCAGTAGCTGCGGAGATTGGTGAAACACCCTTTGGAGTACGAGCTTCGAAAAGTTCGACTACGCGAGGTAGACCGTGTGTGATGTCTCCACCGTCAGATGCAGCACCACCCGTGTGGAAGGTACGCATAGTTAGCTGAGTTCCTGGCTCACCAATTGACTGAGCAGCGATGATGCCAACGGCTTCACCAATGTCAACCAACTTGGATGTTGCAAGGGAACGACCGTAGCAACGAGCACAAGTTCCAAAGCGGCTGTCACATGTGAGAACCGAACGAACCTTGATTTCGTCTACGCCGGCAGCAACCATGGCATCGATGTCGAGAATGCCGATGTCCTGACCTGCAGCGAACAAGGTCTTGCCATCTACAACTACATCTTCTGCCAAGCAGCGGGATGCAATTGAAGTGTCCAAGAAGTCTTCAGCAGAGCCATCGGCCTTGCGAATCACCTTAGATAGACCACGATCGGTGCCACAGTCTTCTTCACGGATGATTACATCCTGTGAAACGTCAACTAGACGACGAGTTAGGTAACCGGAGTCAGCTGTACGAAGTGCGGTATCAGCAAGACCCTTACGAGCACCGTGTGTAGAGATGAAGTACTCAAGTACTGACAAACCTTCACGGAAGTTGCTCTTGATCGGGCGAGGAATAATTTCACCCTTAGGGTTTGCTACCAGACCACGCATACCTGCAATCTGACGAATCTGAAGCATGTTGCCTCGCGCACCGGAGTTAACCATCATCCAGACCGGGTTAGTGGTCGGGAAGTTTTCCTGCATAGCTTCGGCAACCTTGTTGGTTGTGTCAGTCCATACTTCGATTAGTTCCTGGCGACGCTCGGAGTCTGCAATCAAACCACGGTCGTACTGCTTTTGGATCTTGTCAGCCTTCTCTTCAGCTTCAGCAAGTAAGCCTGCCTTAGCGGAAGGTGCAACAACATCTGCGAACGAGATAGTTACGCCAGAGCGAGTTGCCCAGCGGAAGCCAGCTTCCTTCAAAGCATCCAGAGTCGCAGCGACCTGGACCTTTGAGTAACGCTCAGCAAGGTCATTGATAACTTCACCAAGCTTTGACTTCTTAACTTCTTCGTTAACAAACGGGTAGTTTGCTGGAAGTGTTTCGTTGAACAATGCGCGACCCAATGTGGTTTCGATTGTCTTTGAAGACGATTCGCCACCCATTTCAGTAACTACATTTTCCAAACGAATCTTTACGTTCGCCTGAAGTGCTAGTTCGTTGCGATCGAAAGCCATGATGGCTTCTGATAGCGAACCGAATGCACGACCAGCACCAACGCCTGCTGCATCATCGCGAGTTAGCGAGTACAGACCAAGAACCATGTCCTGGGTTGGTGATGTGATTGGACGACCGTTTGCAGGCGACAAAATGTTGTTTGTCGAAAGCATAAGTACGCGGGCTTCAGCCTGGGCTTCCGCAGAAAGTGGTACGTGTACCGCCATCTGGTCACCGTCGAAGTCAGCGTTGAATGCTGTACATACAAGCGGGTGAATCTGGATTGCCTTACCTTCAATGAGCTGTGGCTCGAAAGCTTGGATACCCAAACGGTGCAAAGTAGGTGCGCGGTTAAGCAGAACTGGATGCTCGGTAATTACTTCTTCAAGTACATCCCAAACAACTGAACGCTGACGTTCAACCATGCGCTTTGCGCTCTTGATGTTCTGTGCGTGGTTTAGATCAACCAAGCGCTTCATTACGAAAGGCTTGAAGAGTTCTAACGCCATCTGCTTAGGCAGACCACACTGGTGCAGCTTTAGCTGTGGACCAACAACAATTACCGAACGACCTGAGTAGTCAACGCGCTTGCCAAGAAGGTTCTGGCGGAAGCGGCCTTGCTTACCCTTAAGCATGTCGGACAGTGACTTAAGTGGACGGTTACCCGGACCAGTTACTGGACGACCACGGCGACCGTTGTCGAACAACGCGTCAACAGATTCCTGAAGCATGCGCTTTTCGTTGTTAACGATGATCTCAGGTGCACCAAGATCAAGCAGACGCTTTAGACGGTTGTTGCGGTTGATAACGCGACGGTAAAGATCGTTTAGATCTGAAGTTGCGAAACGTCCACCATCAAGCTGAACCATCGGACGTAGATCTGGTGGAATAACCGGAACTGCATCCAAGACCATTGCGGCTGGGTGGTTTGTGGTGTTCAAGAATGCGTTAACAACCTTGAGACGCTTAAGCGCACGAGTCTTCTTTTGACCCTTGCCATTGATGATGATGTCCTTTAGCTTTACTGCTTCTGCTTCAAGATCGAATGTTTCCAAACGAGCCTTGATTGCTGCAGCGCCCATGCCACCCTTGAAGTAGCGACCGAAACGGTCACGCATTTCACGGTAAAGCATTTCGTCACCTTCAAGGTCTTGGACCTTAAGAGTGCGGAAGCGATCAAAAACTTTGACCAGACGATCGATCTTTGCATCTTCGCGCTTGCGGATCTGAGTAACTTCACGTTCTCCGGATTCGCGAACCTTGCGCTTGATGTCTGCCTTGGCGCCTTCAGCTTCAAGTTCAGCTAAGTCGGCTTCCATCTTCTTTAGGCGTGCGTCTACATCAGCATCGCGCTTCTTGATCAGGTTGTTGCGATCTTCGTTAAGACGAGCTTCCAAGCTTGGAAGGTCTTCACGACGAGCAGCTTCGTCAACCGAAGTGATCATGTAAGCAGCGAAGTAAATTACCTTTTCTAGATCCTTTGGAGCTAGATCAAGTAAGTAACCAAGACGGCTAGGTACGCCCTTGAAGTACCAGATGTGTGTTACTGGTGCAGCAAGTTCGATGTGACCCATGCGCTCGCGGCGAACCTTGGAACGTGTGACTTCAACGCCACAACGCTCACAAACGATTCCCTTGAATCGCACGCGCTTGTACTTACCGCAGTAACATTCCCAGTCACGAGTCGGTCCGAAGATCTTTTCGCAGAAAAGACCATCGCGCTCTGGCTTGAGTGTGCGGTAGTTAATTGTTTCTGGTTTCTTGACTTCACCATGCGACCACAAACGGATGTTCTCGGCGCTAGCTAGGCCGATCCGCAGTTCGTCGAAGAAGTTGACGTCCAACACTTTGAGTTCCTCTATTTCTAGTTAAGTTTCGGGTTTCGTCTGTTCTGACCGGGATCAGAGTTCTTCGACGCTGAGCGACTCACGGCGCGACAGGTCGATTCCAAGTTCTTCAGCGGTGCGGAAGACTTCTTCAGCGGTGTCTCGCAATTCGATGGCAGAACCATCGCTTGAGAGAACTTCCACGTTCAGACATAGTGACTGCATTTCCTTGATAAGTACCTTGAAGGATTCAGGGATACCTGGTTCAGGAATGTTCTCGCCCTTGACAATGGCTTCGTACACGCGAACGCGTCCAAGAACATCGTCGGACTTGATAGTCAACAACTCTTGAAGTGCATAGGAAGCACCGTAAGCCTCGAGAGCCCACACTTCCATTTCACCAAAGCGCTGGCCACCGAACTGTGCCTTACCACCCAACGGCTGCTGAGTAATCATTGAGTAAGGGCCAGTTGAACGAGCGTGAATCTTGTCGTCCACCAAGTGGTGAAGCTTCAAGATGTACATGTAGCCAACTGAGATTTCGCCAGGGAATGGTTCACCGGAACGACCGTCGAATAACTTGGCCTTTCCGTTTTCGCCAACCAGGCTAAGTCCGTCTGCAGTCTTACGAGTTGAAGTAAGTAGGCCGCCGATTTCATCTTCCTTGGCACCATCGAAGACCGGTGTGGCCAACTTGGTTCCTGGAGCAACCGAACGTGCTTCCTTAACAAGGTGCTTTGCCCATTCCGGGTCACCTTCGATTTCCCAACCGCGTGATGCGATCCAACCAAGGTGAACTTCCAGAATCTGACCGATGTTCATACGTCCTGGAACACCAAGTGGGTTCAGCACAACATCGACTGGAGTTCCATCTTCAAGGAACGGCATATCTTCCGGTGGAAGAATCTTGGAGATAACACCCTTGTTACCGTGACGGCCAGCAAGTTTGTCACCTTCGGTGATCTTGCGCTTCTGGGCGATGTAAACGCGAACGATTTGGTTTACGCCTGGAGGTAGATCGTCACCTTCAGATGAATCAAATACGCGAACGCCGATAACCTTGCCGGACTCACCGTGTGGAACCTTCAAGGAAGTATCGCGAACTTCGCGAGCCTTCTCGCCGAAGATTGCACGAAGCAAACGCTCTTCAGGCGTTAGTTCAGTTTCACCCTTAGGTGTTACCTTGCCAACCAACAAGTCGCCAGGAACAACATCCGCACCAATGCGAATGATGCCGCGCTCATCAAGGTCAGCTAGAACTTCGTCTGAAAGGTTAGGTAGATCGCGAGTGATTTCCTCTGGACCAAGCTTGGTGTCGCGAGCATCGATTTCGTGTTCTTCGATGTGGATTGAAGAAAGCACGTCATCTTGCACAAGACGCTGGTTAAGGATGATCGCATCTTCGTAGTTGTGACCTTCCCATGGCATGAATGCCACAAGCAGGTTACGACCAAGAGCCATTTCACCGTTTTCAGTACATGGACCGTCAGCAATTACCTGGCCAGCTTCAACACGGTCACCTTCACCGATGATTGGACGCTGGTTGTAGCAAGTGCCTTGGTTTGAACGATCAAACTTTCGCACTGCATAAGTAATGTGCTTTCCGCCATCTTCCTGAATGGTGATGGAGTCAGCTGAAACTTCGGAAACAACGCCAGCTCCAGTTGCGACGATTACATCGCCAGCATCCTTAGCTGCACGGTATTCCATACCGGTTCCAACGTATGGTGATTCACTGCGAAGTAATGGAACAGCCTGACGTTGCATGTTCGCACCCATTAGTGCGCGGTTAGCATCATCGTGCTCCAAGAACGGAATCATTGCAGTTGCAACAGAAACCATCTGACGCGGTGAAACGTCCATGAAGTCAACTTCAGTTCCTGGAATGTAGTCCACTTCGCCACCCTTGGTGCGAACTAAGACTTTGTCATCCTGGAATGTGTTGTCGTCATTAAGCAGCGAGTTTGCCTGCGCAATAACGTGAATGTCTTCTTCGTCAGCGGTTAGGTACTGGATCTTGTCAGTTACCTTGCCCTTAACAACCTTGCGGTATGGAGTCTCGACGAATCCGAAAGCATTGATGCGAGCGTAGGAAGCAAGCGAACCAATCAGACCAATGTTTGGACCTTCTGGAGTTTCGATTGGACACATACGACCGTAGTGCGATGGGTGAACGTCGCGAACTTCGAAGCCTGCGCGCTCACGTGAAAGACCACCGGGACCAAGTGCTGACAGACGACGCTTGTGCGTTAGGCCTGAAAGTGGGTTGGTCTGATCCATGAACTGTGACAACTGGGAAGTTCCGAAGAACTCCTTGATTGATGCAATTACTGGACGGGTGTTGATCAAAGTAAGCGGTGTGATTGCTTCTGGATCCTGGGTGGTCATACGTTCGCGAACTACGCGCTCCATACGAGATAGACCAGTACGGATCTGGTTCTGAATCAATTCACCAACAGTGCGAAGGCGACGGTTACCGAAGTGATCGATGTCATCAACTTCAACGCGAGTAACGCCACGAGCTGAGTTGAATTCTGTTTCACCTGCATGCAGACGAACTAGGTATTCGATCGTTGCAAGAACGTCATTGATGTCAAGAACGGTCTTGGTTGGTTCGGTATCTAGACCAAGCTTCTTGTTGACCTTGTAACGGCCAACCTTTGCAAGGTCGTAACGCTTCTCGTTGAAGAAGAAGTTTTGTAGCAAGCTACGTGATGCTTCGACGGTCGGTGGTTCACCTGGACGAAGTTTGCGATAGATGTCTAACAGGGCCTCATCCTGTGTAGTCGTCGTATCTTTTTCAAGAGTTGCCATCATTGATTCGTAAGCGCCGAACTGTTCGCGAATCTGCTCGTTGGTTAGACCAAGAGCCTTCAAGAAAACAGTTACTGGCTGCTTACGCTTACGGTCGATGCGAACACCAACCATGTCCTTCTTATCAACTTCAAATTCCATCCAAGCACCACGGCTAGGAATGATCTTTGTTGTGTAAACATCTTTGTCAGTTGCCTTATCAAGGGAACGTTCAAAGTAAACACCTGGGGAACGAACCAGCTGGGATACAACAACGCGCTCGGTGCCGTTGATGATAAAAGTTCCCTTGCTTGTCATGATTGGGAAGTCACCCATGAATACGGTCTGGCTCTTGATTTCGCCAGTTTCGTTGTTCATGAATTCAGCGTTGACGTAAAGCGGCTGAGAGAAAGTTAGATCCTTCTCGCGGCATTCGTCTTCGGTGTATTTGGAATCTTCCAAACTTGGTTCGGTGAATGTCAACGACATAGTGCCGTTGTAATCCTCGATTGGGCTGATCTCTTCAAACACGTCTTGTAGACCATGTGTCTGAGGGATTTCGTTGTTACCAGATTCCAAGGCCGCTGCAACGCGGTCCTTCCATACTTGATTGCCAAGTAACCAGTCAAAAGACTCAACTTGTAGATCAAGAAGATTTGGAACCTCTAGTGGTTCACGAATCTTTGCGAATGAGACCCGCTTTGGGCCTGTGGAACTGCGGGAGTGCGTGCGTGAGGCGGCCAACAGTCGTCCTTCCGAGCTAGCTGTAATCCGAGCGCGCTAAAGGAACCTAGTCAAATTGAGGTACACAAATGACAGGTGTTTTAGGGCACGGCGAATTTGTAGCATACCTAGAGGCGGCAGCCACTGTCCAATGCAGCTCGATTTTTCCTGAAAACCCTCGATTTTCGCGCCTTCTGCACTGACTTGGACAGCTAGGGCCAAGTGCGCCAGACCGAAATCATCGGTTTACAGGGGGAAGACTGCATTTCTTAACTTGCCCGCCAATAGTCGCTCACAACCGGACTCATGTCAAGCACCGAACACGCACTGTGACAAAGGCGTTATCTTCACAAAGGCACATGCATCAAACAATGGTTGCCAATTAAACAATGCGCCATAAATATTTTTACTTGAACAAATAAAAAGGTGGCTCCCCCGAGGGAACCACCTTTTTAGGT
>JAOATY010000043.1:32700-102266 GCA_030157865.1 Candidatus Nanopelagicales bacterium
TTTTTACTTGAACAAATAAAAAGGTGGCTCCCCCGAGGGAACCACCTTTTTAGGTTTTGTGAAGTAAAGAAACTACTTAACTGTTACCTTTGCGCCAGCGCCTTCAAGGGCTGCCTTTGCTGCTTCAGCTGCATCCTTCTTAACCTTCTCAAGGATTGGCTTTGGAGCTGCTTCTACAAGATCCTTAGCTTCCTTTAGACCTAGGTTTGTTAGTGCACGTACTTCCTTGATAACTGCAATCTTCTGTGCGCCGCCATCTTCAAGGATGACATCGAATTCATCCTGATCTGCCGATGCGCCACCGTCGCCGCCGCCAGCTGCTGGAGCTGCGGCAACTGCAACAGGTGCTGCTGCGGTTACGTTGAATACTTCTTCAAACTGTGAAACGAACTCTGAAAGTTCGATCAGTGTTAGTTCCTTGAATGCGTCGATCAACTGATCGGTGCTTAGCTTTGCCATTATGGCTTCCTTCCGGTTTGGGGCGTTAGGCCCGGTTTGTCTTGCTGAGAGGGGCCTAGCCCTCAGTTGATTCCTCGGCTGCTGGTGCAGCTTCAGCTTCGACAGCTTCAGCGGATGCTTCTACTGCTTCTTCTTGTGGCGCTTCGGCTACTGCTTCTTCAGCAGGAGCTTCAGACACAACTTCCTCGACTACTTCAGCGGCAGGAGCAGCAGCTGGGGCTGCGGTTTCACCAGCAGCACCACCCTTAGCTTCAAGCGCAGCGATAGTACGAGCGGCCTGTGATAGCGGAGCCTGGAATAGTGCTGCTGCCTTGGCAAGCGTTGCATTTGCAGCGCCAGCAATCTTGGACAGAAGTACTTCGCGGGACTCTAGCTTTGCCAACTTCTTGATGTCATCAGCGGTGAGGATTTTTCCATCCATCATTCCGCCCTTGATTACAAGCATTGGATTTTCTTTGGCGAAAGTATCGATGCCCTTTGCGGCAGCGACAGCGTCACCCTTAATGAATGCGATTGCAGTTGGGCCAACGAGCAAGTCGTCGAAACCTACAACACCAGCATCTTTTGCTGCGATCTTTGTCAGCGTGTTCTTGACTACTGCGTAGGTGGTGTCTTCTCCAAGCGAACGACGTAGTTGCTTGAGTTGACCCACAGTCAAACCGCGGTACTCGGTCAAGACAGTCGCGTTGGAGGCACGGAATTCTTCCGTGATCTCTGCTACTGCAGCGGCCTTGTCAGCGCGTGCCATGGTGCTCCTTATGTAATGGCCCATGAAAAAAGCCCCGCGTAAGCGAGGCATGAAAACAACTCAATCGAGTTGAATCTCTTACTTCACCTACGCTGGCGCTCCGATTCAGGAGCCTTAGCCCTCTTGGTTTCCCAGAAAGGACCGGCGGTCTTCGGTTTGTTCTCTTGAACTTTATGGGGATATGGGCTGTGAAGTCAAAACGGTCATACTTCTTTGGCTTTCCACATGCCAGAGCTTTTCACAGGCTGACAAGTTAACTTGTTATAGTAAATCTATGCAAGTTAACTTGTCACGGTGTCTAGCGATCCACGGATTCTTCAAAGTGCTTACAAGCACGGCATTAAACAATCTGACATCTTGCATGCCTATCGGAATTTCATTGAAGTTCGGACGCACGCCAAAGATGGCCCGGTCTATGTTGGCCCTGCCCAAAATGGAAACCTACTTGAGCTGGGAATCGTCAAAATTGAAAACGAATGGATCATCGTTCATGCAATGCGCCTTCGGAAAGGATTCGTGAAACATCATGCCTAGATCTTTAAGTGAATTGATAAAGCATGGAGATTTCTATGCGAAGCAATTTGAGGATTACCCAACGGGTTCTCAAGATGCAATTGATACCGAAACCTTCAATGCTCTTTGGGCTGCCGGACAACAGAAGTCAGCTTTGGAAAATTCAATTGCTGAACTTGTTATGAAGGCGCGAGCAGAAAACATGTCTTGGAAGTTGATTGGGCAAATTCTTGGAACCTCAGGTGAAGCCGCAAGACAACGATATGGGTCAATTGCAAAACGTAAACCTAAGCGGACGGCATAAAAAATAGACCGACATCAAAAGATGCCGGTCTATTTTTTAAAGATTTTTAGTCTTCGTCTTCAACCATCAAGTTGCGGGTTTTGTTTGGATCAACTTGAATTCCAACGCCCATAGTTGTGGAAATTACAGCCTTCTTGATGTAGCGACCCTTTGAAGAGGATGGCTTCACGCGAAGTACTTCATCCAGGGCTGCTGCGTAGTTCTCGACTAGCTGCTGCTCGGTGAAGGATGCCTTGCCGATGATGAAGTGCAAGTTTGAGTGCTTATCAACACGGAATTCGATCTTTCCGCCCTTGATATCTTCAACTGCCTTACCAACGTTAAGAGTTACAGTTCCAGTCTTTGGGTTCGGCATTAGGTTACGTGGACCAAGTACCTTACCTAGACGACCGACCTTACCCATCAAATCTGGGGTTGCTACGACTGCATCAAAATCAGTCCAGCCGCCTTCGATCTTTGTGATTAGGTCATCGACACCGACATAATCGGCGCCAGCAGCGCGAGCTTCGTCAGCCTTTTCACCGGCGGCAATAACCAAGACGCGTGCGGTCTTGCCAGTTCCGTGTGGAAGGTTAACGGTGCTTCGCACCATCTGATCAGCTTTACGCGGATCCACGCCAAGCAGCATGGCTACTTCAACGGTCTGGTCAAACTTGGTGCTAGTTGCACCTGCTTTTGCCAAACGGGCTGCGGCTAGTGGGCTGTAAAGATGATCTTTATCAATTGTTGCTACGGACTTGTTGTACGCCTTACCGTGCTTCATGTTTTCTCCTCTTTCATTGGAGTTCGTGGTGCGAGCATGAAGTGCCCTCCCACTGGATTGGTTAATTAACCGACGGTGATGCCCATTGAGCGAGCAGTACCTTCGATGATCTTCATTGCTGCATTAATGTCATTGGCATTAAGGTCAACCATTTTGGTCTGAGCGATTTCGCGCACCTGATCCTGGCTGATGTTTGCAACTTTGTTTGTGTGCGGAACGCCTGAACCTTTTTCAATGCCTGCGGCTTTGAGGATCATGCGTGCTGCTGGTGGAGTCTTTGTAATGAAGTCGAAAGTACGGTCTTCGTAAACCGTGATTTCAACTGGAATTACATTTCCACGCTGTGACTCTGTTGCAGCGTTGTACGCCTTGCAGAAGTCCATGATGTTTACACCGTGCTGACCAAGCGCTGGACCAACCGGTGGAGCAGGGTTTGCTTCTCCGGCCTTGATCTGCAACTTGATAAGTCCAGTGACCTTTTTCTTTGGGGCCATGTCTATCGCGTCCTTTTTCTTTTCGTTGTTTCTTTAGTTCTTGTGAATCTGGTTGAAGCCCAGTTCCACAGGAGTTTCACGACCGAAGATCTCAACGAGACCTACGACCTTTTGTGCATCCAAGTTGATCTCGGAAATCGTTGCATGCAATGTGGCGAATGGGCCATCAACCACAGTTACGGAATCGCCAATGTTTAGATCGATGTCGATCTTGGCTCCGCTTGCGGTAGTTCCCTTTTCGCTTGCTGATGCGGCAGCAGCGGTTGCAACCGATGCGATTGCCTTCTGCTGAGTTGGGCGAAGCATGTCGAAAGCTTCGTCAATTGAAAGTGGTGCTGGGTTATGACCCTGGCCAACGAATCCAGTTACACCTGGTGTGTGGCGAACAACGCCCCATGATTCATCAGTTAGATCCATGCGAACCAAAACATATCCTGGGAACTTGTTGCGCTTTACTTGCTTGCGAACACCGTTCTTGATTTCGGTTACTTCTTCGGAAGGAACATTTACTTCGTAAATGTAATCTTCCATGTTTAGTGAAACCGCGCGGGTTTCTAAGTTTTGCTTAACGCGGTTTTCAAAACCTGCGTATGAGTGAATTACGTACCATTCACCAATTTGTGATTCCAAGCGAGCACGGAAGGCAACTACTGGATCTTCGTCTTCATCAGCTGATGCTTCTTCAGATACAGCGGCCTCAACTGGTGCTTCTTCTGGCTCAAGTTCAGCTTCGACAACTGCCGATAGATCAAAGTTTTCTTCAGCTGAAGTTGTTGAAACTTCGCCGTCTAGGTCAACATCAGTTGCGCCATCGTAGACAACGTCGGTTGCTTCGATCGCTTCTTCATTAGAAGTTGGCATGTCAACGGCAACTGATGACGAAGCGTCATCTGCCTGTGGAGCTACAGCTTCTAAGAACGGTGATTCAGACACGTTTATTTCCTTACCTAACGACTAACCGAAAACAAGTAGAACTAGTTTGACGAATGCAAAATCAAGCGCAGCAATGATTAATCCCATGATGATTACGAAAACAACTACAACAGCTGTGTAGGTGACAAGTTGTTCTTTGGTTGGCCAAACAACTTTCTTTAATTCGAACATCACTTGGCGCAAGAAAAGTGACATGCGACCGAACAATCCAAGACGCTCAGTACTGTTAACGCTCACTGTCTTTCCTTTCTTCGCCGGAACTTTCTTCACTTACGAAATCTTCTTATTACTTCTTGCAGCAGGGCCGGAGGGACTTGAACCCCCAACCACCGGTTTTGGAGACCGGTGCTCTACCAATTGAGCCACGACCCTCTGGCACAATTTCCAACCGCACTCGCCTACCTATTTCTAGGCATGCTTGCGCAGACTAAGAATTGTGTCGGTGAGTCAAGTCTAGACCCATTTTTGGAGGAGCAAAAACCACAGATTTACCGCCCCGGTAATGCTAATTCCCAATAAGTAGGCAATACTTGACCGCGTGAACAAACCTAGAGTTTCCGCCCGAATTGGGGCTATTGCAGAGTCCGCGACCTTAGCTGTTGACGCCAAAGCTAAGGCATTAAAGGCAGCCGGCCGGCCAGTTATTGGCTTTGGTGCTGGTGAGCCAGATTTCCCAACTCCGGACTACATAGTTGAGGCCGCAGTTGCTGCTTGCCGCGATCCAAAGTGGCATCGCTACACCCCAGCCGGCGGTTTACCAGAACTAAAGTCAGCAATTGCAGCCAAGACGCTTCGCGATTCTGGCTTTGTTGTTGATCCAAACCAAGTTCTAATCACCAATGGTGGAAAGCAAGCTCTCTACAACGCATTCGCTGCATTGCTAGATCCAGGCGACGAAGTGTTGCTTCCTGCTCCGTACTGGACGACATATCCAGAATCGATTCGTTTAGCTGGTGGTGTTCCAGTTGAAATCATGACTGATGAATCAACTGGCTACCGCACTTCAATTGCTCAGCTTGAAAAAGCAATCACTCCAAAAACCAAAGCGCTTGTTTTTGTATCACCAAGTAATCCAACTGGCGCGGTTTACTCCCCTGCTGAAGTTGAAGCTATCGGTCAATGGGCCGTTGAAAAAGGCATCTGGGTTGTAACCGACGAAATCTACGAACACTTGGTTTACGGTGACGCAGAGTTTTCATCCATGCCAGTTTTGGTTCCAGAGTTAGCCGACAAGTGCATTGTTGTTAACGGAGTTGCAAAAACATATGCAATGACTGGCTGGCGTGTGGGCTGGATGATCGGACCTAACGACATTGTTAAGGCTGCAACTAACTTGCAGTCACATGCAACCTCCAACGTTGCGAACGTTTCACAGATTGCTGCACTTGCTGCAGTATCTGGAGATCTTTCGGCAGTTGACGAAATGAAGGTTGCATTTGATCGTCGTCGTCAGTTGATCACCAAGATGCTTAATGAAATTGAAGGCGTTAATTGCCCTGAACCTGAAGGTGCGTTCTACGTTTATCCATCAGTTAAGAATCTTTTGGGTCGAGAAATTCGTGGCAAGGTTCCTACAACTTCTGCTGAGCTTTCAGCATTGATCCTGGATGAAGTAGAAGTTGCAGTTGTTCCAGGCGAAGCTTTTGGCACACCTGGTTACATTCGACTTTCCTACGCACTAGGTGATGACGACTTAATTGAAGGCATCTCAAGAGTTCAGGACTTGCTGAAGTAGAAGTTTTCTACGCAGCACGTTTAAACAAACTCCGCATCGGCTTTGATCGAAGCGGAGTTTTGTTTTGCAATTCAACGCTTTGATAAATCTGCTTTGCTATCGCTTCGAATTCTTTGGCAATTGCATGTTTAGGTTCTAAATGACTAACGGTGGTACTGCTTTGCAACGACTTCCTGGTTGCTTCAAAATCGTAAGCCGCTTCAAATATTGATTCGATTCCTGTGTGACGACTTACGGCGGCTCTAATGTCTTTACTTTGCGACTCGCTTGTTACTCCCCAAAGCAATACATGAACTTCAGAGTCGGCAAACATTTCGTGAAACTCTAAATAGCCACGTACCAACCTGGCAATCCCAACGC
The DNA here is from genome assembly GCA_030157865.1 of Candidatus Nanopelagicales bacterium. GTDB lineage: Bacteria > Actinomycetota > Actinomycetes > S36-B12 > UBA5976 > UBA5976. Next base: position 39,010 of record JAOATY010000043.1, read on the forward strand.
TGTCAGCTCTGGCGCAAAGCAATGTAACTTTTGCTACCTCAAGCGCAGTCAGCGATGCAGCATGGCGACGAGGTAAAGACGTTTCATGCATCAGGCTGTGGTCAACTTCCAAGACTGCTCCGACGTCAGTAATCACAACATCAAACGCGTCCCTGGAATTCTTCCAAACATCCCTAAGTGTTGATACTCGCAAATCTGTCCATCGAGATACTCGCGGTAAACCTGCAACCAGCGAGAGGTTTTCCGAAACTTGAGGAAGCAGGTTGAAGTGAGTTTGAATATCAGAATTCTTTCGCTCGATCGATCGACATAACTCAAGTAACCCATTTTGATTCGGTTCGAACCCAAGTTCTTGATCAAGTGATGGCCCGTAAGTATCAGCATCGATCATGCAAGTTCTTGTGCCCAGTTTTGAAAGCTGCCAGCCAAGTTCTTTAACAGCAGTCGTTCTGCCACAGGCTCCACCAAACCCAGCAACCGCGATCAGTAATCCGTTCGGCTCAGAAGATTGCTCGGTTACTTGAGTCTCCCCGCGCATAATCTCTGATACTTGCTTGATTCCAGAGAGCGGATTGCTTAAGTCCAGATCAATGCAATGTGTTGCCCCGAGATCTTCCCAGTACTCAGCATTACTTGTGATTGCTATTAACTTGATGTTGTTTTCAGCTAACTCGGCAATTAAATCTTGGTTGATTCGAGGAGTTGCATCCGAAACTAAAACTCCTTGGCAATCTGCAACTTGCACTGCAGCCCGCACATCAACGCCATCAACACAACGGCGCTGCACTTGTAATCCAAACATCGGATGACCAAGCCCACTTACAAATTGGGCTTCCCAATCCACTACTCCTAGTGCGGCTATCAAACTCTTCATAGTTCGTTTCCTGTGACTGGGATTGCAACCAGATCAATCAGGCCATCTCGCATTGCTTGTACTAAGACCTGAACTTGCTCTTCGGAAATCAACAACGTGACTGAAGTATCCATTCCCGCATCAACAAATTCCGGTGCAGCATGAATCACTGCATTCGGAATTATCAGTGCAGCAGGTCCCGGTAGCGCAACGCCATCAAGACTCGGCGTCATCCAGACATCGACTTTTTCGCCAGGATTTACTTGGGGTAAATGGCCAGCGCGAATCGGAACACTGACTGTGCGAACATCTGGTGCAAAACCGTTTGAGATCGATTGGACATTGACTAAGTCACCGATGAACAAATCTGTCGTGGCAACTTTTCCAACTACTTCACTTGGGACGGCTATCAAATTCTCAACGTTTGGAACTGACACCTGAACTGAGCTGATGTCACTTTCGCGAATCACAGAACCGGCTGCGATGTTTGAATTCAGTGCTACCGCTGTAACACGAGCAGATGCTTTTGTAATGACTAACTGCCCAATAACCATGGCAGCAAGAATGAAAAGGATTCCAAACCAAAGTCTTGGATCCTGAGTTTTTCGATTCGGATTTACATTTGCTTTAGCTGGCCCAACCTGACCAACACGAATTGGAATTGCCATTAAGTTCCCCCAAACTTTTTCTAATAATCACACAATTAGTTTTCGTATTCACATCTACTTCTTGCAGGTGTGGAAAACTTTTTCCTTCATTTTTGTAAACCAGCAAGGATGTAAACATGCCGGCAAGATTCTTAACGCTTAGCGATGTGTCGGAGCTTTTGAATATCGCACCAGCGCAGGTCTACACGTTGGTACGCACAGGTGAACTACCAGCAATCAAGATTGGTGCTCGTGGTCAATGGCGAGTTGAAGATAAAGCTTTAGAAAACTACATCGCAAGGCTTTACTCATCGACTGCGGAATTTGTCGCCCAAAATCCTCGATAAGAAATCAACTCGATTTAAGTGTTCTTCCTGAAACGATAGATCGTTTTGGAATCGTAAATGTTTTAGAACTTGTTTCAATATCTATCGAATCAAATCCAGATCTCACACATGCGCCTTCAATAACTTGATCACCTTTTAGGTACCAAGTACTCATAAGTTTCTGATCGGCCAAATCATGAAACCAAACATTGTCTAACCAGTTGATGACATCAGGCTTGGTATTTGTTTGCGAACGTTCACTCAGACCGGCAATAGCGCAAACGCATTCGAGATTAACTAAGAATTGAGCGGTTTCGTTTTCCAGAATTAAGAATGGGTCAGCTATATGTTTTACTTCGCCAAACGCAAAAGGAAGCTGGATGTGGGTTAGCCGAAGCTCAACCGAGCCTGAAGTATTTCTAAGTCGGTCTAGCCAGGAGGTATGTGCCTGTTCGAATCGAACGGTTTCCAAGACTTCATAAGCCAGATCCAGCCTCTGCTCTGACTCAACCTCTTCAGCCGCCTGAAGTAAGACTCGATTTAGTTCAGCAATTAGCGATGATTCGAACTCGGCATTTTCCATTTTGATATCTCACCCGAAACCCGATCTCAGCAATGGGAAATCTAAGGGGCTGTGGATAACCAAATCGAGATATCCACAGATTCACCTGAATTCAGCTGCAGGTATTGACAGTTAATTAAAGGGAAATTAGAAAGTTTGTACTGGAGTTTTTCGGGGAATAAAAACTCCAAGCAGCACTTGCAGGCACATGCAAGGTTTGCAAGTGCTGTGATTGCTAAACGTTTCGGGGGGAAACAATGAATGCAATTATCTATGCGCTGCCAGCGCCAGGAGCTCGTCAATACAAGCCAGGTAACATCATCAATTTGCCGGTGCGAACTAAACATGGCTTACAAGAAACCTTGCCATTTGAATGGCCAACTGACGGTGCAAATGCAATTAAGTATGTGCCACCGCGAATGGCAGAAAATCGTCCAGACAGCTTTGATCCGCAAGCAACATCCAGGGTCGACTTACCATCTGCCCGACAGTGGTCAATGCGTCTGGTTCATGCCTTAGTTGAAGTGGTGAATGGATCTCGCCCAGCTGCTCAACTCAATCGCTGGATAACACCTGAGGTTATGAGTCAGTTGCAAAATCAAATCGCCCGAAACAAGCTGCCTCGACTAGGAGTTCGTAGCATTCATGTTCACGAAACCGATGACGGTGTTGCCGAAGTAAGCAGTGTGTTTGGAACACCTAATCGGTCGTTCGCGTTAGCTCTTCGGCTTGAAGGACTAGACGGCAGATGGCGTGCAACAAGTTTGATGTGGGCACTGCCGGAGTAGTTTCGGCACAGTAAATGCTGCCGGAGTAGTTTCGGCAGTACTTAAATCGCTAACTAGCTAGCCGCTCCGTGACACTTCTTGAACTTGCTACCTGAACCACAAGGGCAAGGTTCATTGCGTCCAACATTTGCATACGCATCATTTGAAACTGAAGTAGTTTTCACTTCTCCGGATTCACTTGGTCCTGAGTACTGCAGCGCAGGTGCTGATTGAGGTGTGGCTAAGCCCTTAGCTTCCAAATCAATTGCTTCTGATTCCCCATCCGCATGAACATGTGGAGTCACCGTTACTTCAGCGTTAAACATGTAGCCGACTGATGCTTCCTTGATGGCTTCCATCATGGCGACGAATAAGTCATAGCCTTCACGCTGGTACTCGACAAGTGGATCACGCTGTGCCATGGCACGTAGCCCGATTCCTTCTTGTAAGTAATCCATTTCATACAAGTGCTCGCGCCATTTGCGATCAAGCACAGTAAGAATTACGCGACGTTCAAGTTCACGCATTACTGGAGCTTGTAGCTCAGCTTCGCGAGCTAAGTAAGCGCGATTGATATCTTCTTGCAAAGTTGCGGTCATGAATTCTGCAGATAGATCTGCTGGATCTCCACCGGCTGCCTTCACCATGTCGTTAATCGAAACTTCGATTGGGTAAAGCGCGGAAAGTGCTTTCCAAAGTGCCTGCAGATCCCAATCTTCTGGGAACCCTTCTGCAGTTTCAGCAGCAACGTAAGCGGCAATGGTGTCATTCATGAATGTCTTGATCTGCTCTTGAATATCTTCGCCATCAAGCACGCGTGAGCGTTCTCCATAAACAACCTGGCGTTGACGGTTCATGACTTCGTCATACTTCAAAACGTTCTTACGGATTTCAAAGTTTTGTGCTTCAACTTGGGTCTGAGCAGAACGGATAGAGTTCGTAACCATCTTTGCTTCAATTGGAACATCGTCTGGCACGTTAAAGCGCTGCAAGAAGGAGTTCACCATGTCGCCCTTGAATAGGCGCATCAAGTCATCTTCAAGTGACAAGTAGAAACGAGTTTCACCAGGATCGCCTTGGCGACCGGAACGACCACGAAGCTGGTTATCAATTCGACGAGATTCGTGACGCTCGGTACCTAGAACGTAAAGTCCACCGGCTGCTACAACTTCATCGTGTTCCGCGGCAACTGCTGCTTTTGCTGCTTCTAGGGCTGGACCCCAGGCGGCTTCATACTCAGCTGCATTCTCGACAGGATCTAAGCCACGTCGCTCAAGCTCTTGGGTCGCGCGAAATTCTGAATTACCACCAAGCATGATGTCGGTTCCACGACCAGCCATGTTTGTTGCAACAGTTACTGCGCCTTTACGACCTGCTTCAGCAACAATGGTTGCTTCGCGATCGTGTTGCTTAGCATTCAATACTTCATGCGGGATTCCCGAACGAGTTAAGTACTTGGAAACTAATTCGCTTTTCTCGACGCTGGTAGTACCAACCAAAACTGGTTGTCCCAAACGATGCTTTTCTTCGATGTCAGCAATAACTGCCTTCAACTTTGCATCTTCAGTTCGGTAAACCAAGTCTGACTGATCGATTCGTTGCACCGGACGATTAGCCGGAATAGGAACTACGCCCAGTTTGTAGATCTGTTGGAATTCTGACGCTTCAGTCATCGCAGTACCGGTCATGCCTGAAAGCTTGTCGTACATGCGGAAGTAGTTCTGGATTGTGATTGTTGCTAACGTCTGGTTTTCATTTTGAATTTGGACGCCTTCTTTGGCTTCGATTGCCTGATGCATTCCATCGTTGTAACGACGGCCTGCCAAGATGCGTCCTGTGTGCTCATCAACAATTAGAACTTCGCCATCCATGACGACGTAATCTTTGTCCTTCTTAAACAATGCGAGTGCCTTGATTGCATTGTTCAAGTAACCAACCAACTGAGTGTTTTCTGATTCGTAAAGGTTTTCGATACCTAACCAGTTTTCAACTTTCTCAACACCTGGTTCCAAGATTCCGATAGTGCGCTTCTTTTCATTAACTTCGTAATCAGTCTCAGCACTCAAGCGTGGAACTAAGCGAGCAAACTCGGCGTACCACTTGGTTGCAACATCAGCAGGTCCGCTAATCAAAAGTGGTGTTCTAGCCTCGTCAATCAAAATCGAGTCAACTTCGTCGACGATTGCAAAGTTGTAATCGCGCTGAACTCGATCCAACGGATTAAGTGTCATGTTGTCGCGAAGGTAATCAAATCCAAATTCATTGTTGGTGCCATAAGTAATGTCTGCGTTGTAAGAAGCACGACGTTGTTCTGGATTCATGTCGGAAAGAATTGTGCCAACTTCTAAACCTAAGAAGCGGTGAACGCGACCCATCCACTGTGCATCTCGAGCTGCGAGGTAATCGTTGACAGTTACAACGTGGACGCCACGGCCAGATAGCGCATTCAAATATGCCGGCAATGTAGAAACCAGTGTCTTACCTTCACCGGTGCGCATTTCTGCGATGTTGCCTAAGTGAAGTGCGGCGCCACCCATAAGCTGCACGTCATAGTGACGTTGGCCCAAGGTGCGCTTACTGGCTTCCCGAACGGCTGCGAATGCCTCCGGCAACAAGTCGTCAAGGGTTTCGCCATTTGAAATTCGAAGTTTGAAATCTGCGGTTAGTGAGCGAAGTTCTTCATCGGTCATCGCAATGTAGTGCTCTTCAAGAGCATTAACCTGAGCAGCAAGTGACTCAAGGGTTCGCAGAATCTTTCCTTCGCCAGCACGAAGAATTTTGTCCAGAACGCTCACAGATAAGTCCTTGCTATTAATCACAGTTGCGCGATTGCGCTGTTCTAATCGTAAGTGACGACCAGTACCCACTTGAAATCCAGGACTAGTCGTTGGATTTAGCAGTTTTATGTCTATTTCTTGGATAGCGCTTCCCTATTTACGGGCTTTTCCTGTGTTAGTTTCGAAATGAAACTTCCCCCATCGAACGCGAGAAAATGAACAAATCCTCGAAATTCCTTGTCACGGCAGCCGTTGTAACCGGTCTGCTTGGTGGCTCAATGGGGGCAGCTCAAGCAGCTGAGGTAGTTCAAGTACCAGCCGGATTCACTATTAATGGTTCGGGCTTTGGTCACGGAGTTGGCATGAGTCAGTACGGCGCTCAAGGTATGGGCCTCGATGGCTACACCGCCTCACAGATTCTTACGCACTATTACCAAGGAACGGCGGTCAATGCGGTTGCGTTGCCGTCAACAAATATTCGAGTTGGCATTTTGCAGGATCGAGCGTTTGTTGCAATTCGTGGTGAAAATGTTTTGGGTCAAACAACTGGTGGTGCGTTCAACATCACTGTCGATGCAAATGCACCAATCGTCGTTACACCAGGAGCAGTTGCGACCTTTACAACTGTCAATGGCCTGACTGAAGTAACCGCAAATGGAACGGTATTAGCCGGAACAACAGTTGCTTTGACTTGGGACAATGCCACAACTGTCATGCACGTTAGAGGCGGCGCAGATGCAGCCTCTGCAACTAATGCACTGGGATCTTCAAACTGTGCTGCAAATGCTTGCACTAGCCGATACAAATACGGAACGTTAGAAGTAACTTCCGGAACTTTCGATGATGCAGTAGTTGATTTAGCTGTTGTCAATACTTTGCGTTTGTCAGATGAATATCTCTATGGCCTTGGTGAAGTTCCCTCTTCATGGACTGAAGCAGCCATGCAGGCACAAGCGATTGCTGGACGTTCCTACGCAGTGCGCAAGACCGCTACCCGTAGTGGATGCAACTGTCAGATTTACGCGACAACTGTTGATCAAGCATTTGTTGGATACAGCAAAGAAATTGCAACCATGGGTGATCGTTGGGTTGCGGCTGTAAACGCAACCATCGTAGATGCCAACACTGCTTACGTGGTTCAGTACAACGGATCAACAATTTCTACTTACTATTCCTCATCAACTGGCGGTAAGTCTCAACCAACTTCGGAAGTTTGGGGATCTGCATTCCCATATCTCGTAAGCGTTGAAGATCGATGGTCACTAGATCCTCGAGTTGGAAACGGAAACACTTCTTGGACTGCAACAGTTGATCAAGCATCCTTAGTTGCTCGGCTTCGCGCACAAGGTGTTTTAGTTTCCGATGTTTGGTCTATGACAGTTGCTGGCAACTACCCAAGTGGTGGCATCAGTAAATTGAATCTTTCAGATTCGGCCGGAAACATAACGTTGCTTTCCATTGCTCCTGGTCAGCCAGTAACGCCTGATGAGTTGCGTGGAGTGCTGGGCACAAAGTCCACTTACATATCAGCGATCACACCTGGAATTGCAACGGTGCCTGGTTCAACAAGTGCAACTGCTAAGAAGTTATCCGCGGTAACCAAAGTCAACTGGCCTAAGAAGACAATTGTTCCGAGTGACTACAGCTTCAGTGGAAAAGTTTCGCCAGCACAGCTTGGTGCAACCGTAAAGTTGCAGCGCAAATCTGGTGGCAAGTGGAAGACCGTTTCGACTGCAACTACAAATGACAAGGGTGCGTGGTCAATTCTTTGGACTGGCCCGTCTGCTGGAAAACATGATTTACGAATCACGGCAACGAATTCCAAAGGAACTATCAAGACCAGTACTAAGCGCGTCACGATGGCAGGAACCATCGGTATTGCTGCACCGAAATCTGCCAAGCGAAATGCGAGCATGACCGTTACTGGATCCGTGAGCCCGGGATATGAAAATGTTGCCGTGATCGTTGAGCGCAAACTTGGTAACGGTAAGTGGAAAAAGATTGGCACGGTTGCTACGGACGCTTCTGGAAATTGGGCCTTGACCCATAACGCAAGCTCTAAGAAATTAACGGTGTCTTACCGAGCAAAGACAAGTGACTCCCGCTTAGGTGTATTGGTATCAAGCACCAAAAAGACGAAAGTTAAATAGCAACGTAAACTGAAGATAATCATTTTCTTCAGAAATCAAAGGCGTTCCTGTGTTTGAAAACATTGGCCAATTTGTGGTCCGACACCGTAAAGGTGTTTTTGTCGGTTACTTAATTTCAATCGTTGTTGCCGGTGTAATTGGCGCGGGAATGTTTAGCTCCTTGAAGAGCCAGGGCTATGACGATCTTGGTAGTGATTCCGCCGCCGTAGATCAACTTCTGAAGTCTGATTTCGATACTCGTGATGCCTCCGCAATCTTGGTCATCGACACCTTTGCCAGCATTGACGATCCAGCATCTGTTGCAGCTGCCAATGATTTGATTGCACAGGTTTCTGAGGAAGAAAACATCGAGTCCGTTGTTTCGTATTGGAATACCGGTCAAGAAAGTTTGAAGAGTTTTGATGGCAATGCTGGTTTGGCATTGGTTTACTTTGATAAGAATTTAGATTCTGAAGAAGCTGCAGCAACTGCCAAAAACATCCAAGATACTTACGACAAGGAATCTGCCGGCACTCGCGCCTACGTTGGTGGCATTGAAGTTCTGTATGAAGCAATCAATGGCCAGATCAAAAATGATTTGAAGATTGCTGAGGCAATCGCAATTCCGCTAAACATCTTGATGCTGCTGTTTGTTTTTGGCGCTGCAGTTGCTGCTGGATTGCCAATGATTGTTGCATTGGGCTCAATCACTGGAAGTTTCTTTGTCATCTACATAATCACCCAGTTCACTGATGTTTCAGTTTTTGCTCTCAACTTGATAACTGGTTTGGGTCTTGGGCTTGGCATTGACTACGCGCTGTTAATTGTTAATCGATACCGAGAAGAGTTGGCACGAACCAACGATGTTGCGGCCTCTGTTGTTAAAACTGTAACTACTGCTGGTCGCACGGTATTTTTCTCTGGTATCACGGTTGCGTTAGTTCTGGCATCCATGATGCTATTCCCGCAGTATTTCTTGAAGTCATTTGCATATGCAGGCGTCAGTGTTGTCTTATTCGCGGTCCTTGCATCTTTGATTGCTCTTCCTGCAACCCTTGCTCTACTTGGAACAAAAGTTGATAAGTGGAAACTTCGCCGTGGCGATCTAAAGCCTAAAGAATCTGGCGCTTGGTCAAAGCTTGCTACTGCAGTTATGAGGCGTCCGGTCCTGGTGATCGTTGGCACAGTCACTTTGTTGGTTGCACTCGCCTCACCTGCCCTAGACGCCAAGTTCAGCCAGGTAGACGATCGCGTGTTGCCAGCAAGTAATCCTGCAGCAATTGCATCAAATGAAATTAGAGAGCGGTTTGAAAGTCAGATTCCAGTTGAAGTTCTCGTTCCAATTTCAGCGTCCGTTGAAGAAGTTAACGAATACGCCAAAGCATTAGTCGCAGATGAAAATGTAATTAGTGGTCTGACTGGAAATACCTACATCGAAGGTGAAGTTGTTTCGCCATTGCCGCCGGAACAAGCAGTAGCAGCTTCCAGCGCACATCATCGAATCACGCTTTACACCGACGTTGAATCTCGGAACATGGACGCAAAAGATCTGATCACTAGATTGCGCGCCATTGAAGCTCCAGTCGAGGGAACTCTGATCGGCGGCCAAGCTGCGATCTTTACCGATTCGCAAGCTGGTATCTCAGATAACCTGCCAGCAGTTTTGGGTTGGTTAACAATCGCAACCTTGATCATCCTGTTTCTGTTCACTGGCAGTGCGATTCTGCCAATCAAGGCCGTGATCTTGAACATGCTTAGCCTTGGAGCCACGCTTGGTGTTTTGGTTTGGGTTTTCCAAGATGGCAATGCCATGTGGCTGGTCGGCGATTTCACAGTCACGGGCGCTTTAGATACTTCCACTTTGGTGCTAGTTGCAATCGTGGCATTTGGTCTGTCGATGGATTATGAATTATTCCTGCTGTCTCGAATTAAAGAAGAGCATGACAATGGCGCAGACACTACAACTTCAGTCAGCTCCGGCCTTCAGAAGTCAGGCCGAATCATCACTGCTGCTGCAGTTTTGATCGCAATCGTATTTGCCTGCTTTATGACCAGCGGCGTAACAAGTATCAAGATGCTTGGTCTTGGAATTTCATTTGCCATTTTGCTCGATGCCACAGTTGTCCGAGGTTTGTTAGTACCAGCTTTGATGCGAGTTGCTGGTGACTGGAACTGGTGGGCACCGAAATTCATGCGTAAGATCCACGCTCGATTTGGCATCAACGACTAGTAGCTGGACTTAACTAGTGGCAATTTTGATTGACCAAGCCCAGTGGCCTTGGCGCGACTGGTTATGGTGTCACATGGTCAGCGATACCTCTGTAGGCGAACTAAAAGAGTTTGCTGCTGAACTTGGGTTACCCGAGCGAGGATTCCAAGGTGATCACTTCGATGTACCGGATCACATGCGCGAGATTGCAATTTCTGCTGGCGCGCGCGAAGTAAGTACTCGCGAAATTCTCAGGGCCCTTTACCAATCAGGGATTCGTAAACCCCCAAGCCAACGCCATGGCAGGCCAGAGCAGGTTCCAATTCATCAGCCGTAGTTAAGGTTTCTAGTCGATCTGACACAATGGCTACATGTCTACAAACCAAATCAGCAACGCCCCAATCAATCTTGCAAAATTTGCCTGGATGTCGATTGTCGTAAGTGTCGTTGTCTTTGGAATGAAGATGGCGGCTTGGTGGGCAACTGGATCTGTTGGCCTGCTCTCGGATGCACTTGAATCAACCGTAAATATCGTTGCCGCAGTTGTTGCCCTTCTTGCACTTCGCACCGCAATGAAGCCTGCAGACGAAGAACATCATTTCGGACGTGGTAAAGCTGAATACATCTCCGCCTCAATTGAAGGCTTCATGATTCTGCTGGCAGCGTTGATCATTGTGTATACCGCAGTCGAGCGAATTATTACCCCGCGCGAGCTGGAACAGATTGGCTGGGGTTTAACCATTTCAACAATTGCTGCCGTTATCAATGGTGGCGCTGCCCTGATTTTGTTACGTGCCGGAAAACTTCATCGCTCGCCAGTTCTTGTTGCCGATGGCAAGCACCTAATGACGGATGTTTGGACATCAGCTGGCGTAATTGTTGGTGTTGGTCTGGTTGTTGTAACTGGCTGGAATCGTCTTGATGGCATCGTTGCGCTAGCCGTTGGCCTCAACATCATTGTGACTGGCGTGAATTTACTTCGCAGCAGCACTGCTGGCTTGATGGACAAAGCACTTTCGGATGAAGATCACGAAAAAATTGTGAAGGTTCTAACCAAATACGAAAGTGAAGAAGTTAAGTTCCATGCATTACAAACGCGTGAAGCTGGACGACAAAGATTTGTATCCATGCACGTTTTAGTTCCAGGTGCTTGGACTATCCAAAAGGGTCATGATCTATCTGAGGAACTTGAGGCAGACATAATTGCCGATCTTCCTGGCACGATCATTACAACGCATGTCGAGCCGCTCGAAGATGAGCGCTCTTGGGCAGATGAGCCTGAAGGCCAGCATCGCTGGCGCTAGTTGGAACTAGATTCCAGCTACTTCTTTAGCAACTTTTCGCTCGGTAAAGAAAGACATCAGTGGGATAGTGCCCGCCAACATAATCAAAATCGTTTTGCCGAATGACCACTTAAGTTTTGTAGACAACATGAAAGTTGCAACTACATAAACCGGAAATAGGTAACCGTGCGCGGTCCAAGCTGCAGCATAAAACGCAGGCTCAGGATTCTCTAGAACGCGAACTGAGATTAGGAATGCAGTTAGCACCAACAAGACGGTGCCAACAACAACTGCCATGATCCGGTAGAACATCCACTGCTTAGCTACATCTTCACGATTCATTGTCATGCCTTAAGTCTGCATTACTATTTGCAATTTCGGCGAATTCCAGCTCATCACGCGTTACGCGAACCCACATCATTGCCACAATTCCAGCAAAGAACACCCAGTTGAATGTGTAGGCAACATTTCGCCAATTCAATCCCTTAACTACTGGCTCAGTAAAGATCGGATTAACCAAAGTTAGTGAGTCTGTGGGAGTGGTAGCGACAAGATAGCCATCGTGTGCAATTGTTCTGGAATTTTCAACAATCAAATCTGTAGTTAGCGGCTCGATCCCGTTTACAAGCTTCAAGCCCGGAACATCTTCACTAGGTTGCATAACTCCGGTCACCGTAGCTTCGCCACTTGCTAACTCGATTTGTTCTGGGGTCTCAGAAAATCCACGAACCACACCCAAACTAGATTCATCAGCGAGTTCCATGATGTCGACAACCCAGTAGCCAACTGGAACGGCCCACGAAACCACAGCCTCAGTTTCTGGATTTGAATTGACCATTGACTTGCCATCAACAACTCGCTCTGGCATCAGGATGCGTTCTTCGGGTTGCCAAGTGCCAGTTACTGAAGTTGGAACTCCAACTGATGAAGCAGGTAAGTAATCCCGAAGCGGACTTAACTCTTCGAAGGTGAGTGTCGTGGCACTTTCAGGTGGCACGTAGGCGTGGGCTCTATCCCATTGCCAATATGCAAGGGCAAGGCAGGCTAAAACCGATAACGCACCTAGAACGTGTATCGCCAATAGGCGAAGTGAAAAGTACCGATTCATAATCGCTTATTGTTCGGTATCGTCCTGCTCGAAGTTAACTTTCTTGATGTGACGATTGAAACTGAAGAGCAAGATGACGACCGCAATGGTTAGCAATAAAAATACGATGCCGCCTATTGGTCCTGGATTTACCTTCGAGGCATCAAACTCGGTTGAAGAAGGAAATGGCTCAGGAGATGCTCCCGCAATTGAAGTGATAAATCTAAACATTTACTTTCCCCTAAGTCCTTCGAACAAATCTGTCTCTTTAACAATTTCACCAATTCGTGAAATAGCAAGTTCATAATCTTCAGTTGGCCAAATTTCGGCTAGTTTTTCGTTGGGAATTACAAACCAGGTTTTTGGGTCAATTTGTGTTTCGTGTGCCTTTAATGCCTGTTCGCGAATTGGAAACCACTCCGCACAATCAATTCGAGCCGTAACGCGAGTTGTTACTAGGTCTTCCTCTTCCCATCCATCTAGCCACTCTTGATACGGAGACTCGATACCTAAGTCTTGACAAGCATCATGCATGGCTTGCACACGGGCCTTGGAAAATCCATGGTGATAGTAAAGCTTTGCTGCAGCCCAAGGTTCTAGTTCAGTTTTGTATTCAGGATTTGCTGCCTGTTCCCAAGCGAACATCGAAACTTCATGAGTTCGAATGTGGTCTGGATGTGGGTAGCCACCATTTTCGTCATAAGTCGTAATCACATGAGGTTTGAATTCCCGAACAATCTCAACGAGCGGAGCGCTAACAAGTTCAAGTGGCAGATCTGCAAAGCAACCTTTTGGCAGCGGTGGCTTTGGATCTCCGTCAGGCCAACCTGAATCTTCGAATCCAAGCCAGCGATGTGACACACCAAGAATTTCCGCAGCTCGCTTCATTTCGTCTTTACGAACATCCGAGATAGATCGGTCACCAAGTTCAAAGCCAGGATTAAGAATGTCTCCGCGCTCACCACCGGTACAACTGACAACCATGATCTGTACGCCTTCATTGACGTACATCGCAGTTGATGCCGAACCTTTACTGGATTCATCGTCAGGATGCGCATGAACTGCTAGCAATCGAAGCGGTTCGCCGTCCTTGGGCAAATACATTTCAGACCCTGGTGAGGTGAGATCTATTTGGGCCATGCCTCTATTCTCCACCATCTGCTGGAAGGACGTATTCTGGAGGGAGTATGACAAATGATTCCAACCTCCCGCCTCACATCCAGCTTCGATATGGTGTGCGTCGCAGGCGTGTAGTTCCCGTACTAATCGGAATTCTGATTGCTGGCGTGGTTTCAGGAAGCTTGGCCTATGCAAACTTTCGCCAACAGAATCCCAGCGTCAGTTCTCAACTACTTACCTTTGAAATTGTTTCTCCAACCCAAGTAAATGTGACTTGGGAGCTATCTCGCGGACCACAGTTGGCAACCTATTGCGTGGTCCGAGCACAAGACATTTCCCGAACCGACGTTGGCTATGCGACCGTTACGGTGGCCGGCGGTACTGACTATGAACAAATCACCTACCCACTAACGACAAATGGCCAGGCCGTTTTGGCTGAAGTTCTCGGTTGCTCAAACTCTGAAAACATGCGGGTTCCCCCTGCAAATTTCCCACCAGGCGTGAAAATTCCGGAACAGGTCGCGCCTGGAGTCGCACCAACTAGCTAAATACGCGTAATGTCTATCGAATGAACGAAGTTTGGTTAACTCAAGAAGCATTCGATCGGCTTAAAGCTGAGCTTGAACATCGAAGTGGCGAATTCCGCGAAGAAATCAAGGCGCGTATTACTGCTGCCCGCGAAGAAGGCGACCTAAAAGAAAACGGCGGCTACCACGCAGCTCGCGAAGAGCAAGGCAAGAATGAAGGCCGCGTTCGCCAACTAACCAAAATGCTTGAGGCTGCCCAAATCGGAACTCCAGACATTCAAGAAGGCATAGTTTCCCAAGGCATGGTTGTCACAGTTAATTTCCCTGACCTAGATGACACCGAGACATTCCTACTTGGATCTCGCGAAGAAGCCGCGCACACTTCAATCGATGTTTACTCCCCGACTAGCCCAATGGGCGCGGCAGTACTCAACCAAGAAGTTGGCGCTGAAATTTCTTACGAAACTCCATCCGGAAAAACTCTCCGGATTGTCATCGTTGCAGCCGAACTTTACGTTCCTTAGTTCTACTTGTTACGGGTTTTAAATGCCCGAACTGCTAGCGGCGCGAAGATTGCCAATAGCAAGAAGCAGTACGCAAACGAAAGCTGAACTGGGTATCGCTCCGGGAATGAATCTCCAAGCAATGGTGTTGGATTTCCAAACAACTGACGAGCCGCAAGTGCTAGACATGAAACCGGGTTCCAAAGTACAAACGGTTGCAACCAACCTGGCATTGTGGCCACTGGTGTAAAGATATTGGATGCAAATGTGAATGGGAAAATCCAAGCTAGGCCTGCAGTGCCAGCAACTTCAGAGTTTGGCATGTGTAACCCGATCCAAGCACCAACCCAAGTAATTGCATACGCAAATGAAGCAAACATTAAGTAAGCCAAAGCTGCATCTGAGAACCCGTTATGGATTCTCCAGCCCACAGCTAAACCTGTGATGGAAAGAATCGCAATAACCAAAATGTTCTGAAGCAACGAGGCCAAAGTGTGTCCGGTTAGAACTGCACCTGGGCGCATTGGCAAGGAACGGAATCGATCCATGATTCCCTTGCTGGCATCTTCAGTGATACCAACGGTGATTCCAGCAACCGCAAACATAACGGTCTGAGCCAAGATGCCCGGAATCAAGTATTCGCGGTAAGCCTGCGCTCCACCAGGACCAACATCAATTGCGCCACCAAATACGAATGCGAAAAGCAATACGAACATAACTGGCTGAATCAATGCAAAGAAAAGTGATTCTGGAACACGAGTGATCTTCAGTAGGTGTCGACGAGAGACAGAAATGCTGTCAGTAATCAACCAACCAAAACGAGGTCGTGGAGCTGCAGATTCTTTTACTGAAGTTGTTGTCAAAGTACTCATAATTAACCTCTAGCCTTTCGTCCACGACGTCCCTTAGCAGGAACTGCAGATTCTTGATTATCTTCCGTTGCATGTCCAGTCAGACTTAGGAATACATCATCAAGTGTTGGTCGACGTAATGCAATGTCCGCAATTGCAATGTTGTTTTCATCCAGCTTGCGAACAATGTTCACGATTGCAGTTGAGCCACCTGCCACAGGAAGCAGAATGGTTTTTGTTAAATCTTCTGTGATTGCTTCAGCTGATCCGAATTCCGAAATCGCAATTGCTGCTTTAGCAACATCTGCGGCTGACTCAACGACGATTTCAATTCGATCGCCACCAACTTGGGATTTAAGCTCATCTGAGGTTCCCTTGGCAATTACATTTCCGTGATCTAGAACGACAATTTTGTTTGCCAACTGGTCCGCTTCTTCTAAGTACTGAGTTGTCAGAAGTACTGTTGTGCCTTCTGCAATCAAGTCTTCAATTACTGACCACATACCTTGACGGCTTCGTGGATCAAGACCTGTAGTTGGCTCATCAAGGAACAAAACGTTTGGGCGACCGATTAGTGATGCGGCCAAATCAAGGCGACGACGCATACCGCCGGAGTAGCCCTTGATTCCGCGATCAGCAGCATCGGATAAATCGAAACGATCTAGAAGTTCATTAGCCCGCTTCGCAGCATCAAACTTGCTTAAGTGAAACAGGCGACCAAAAAGTTCGAGGTTTTCGCGACCTGTTAGGTACTCATCAACGGCTGCGTACTGTCCGGTCAGACCAATCACGCTACGAACTTCGTCAGGTTGAGTAACGACATCAAAGCCGCCAACACTAGCTGAACCGCTATCGGCCTGAAGCAAAGTTGCCAGAATTCTTACTGTTGTGGTTTTGCCAGAGCCGTTTGGTCCTAAAAGGCCAAGTACAGTTCCTTGCTCAACTTCGATATCGATGCCATTGAGTGCAACTACATCTCCGTAAGCCTTGGTTAGGCCCGATGCTTTGATTGCAAGTGTCATTTTCGCTTAAATCCTTAGTGGTAAGACCCGATACTCGTAACTTACCAGTTAAGCGAATTTTCAATATCTGCAGTTCACCTCAGGCGGAATCACGCATAAAAATTGAATATTAGATAGTTGCGCCCGACCGTGCCAATATTGACCAGTGGAACCAGTAACTCTTGAAGACATCTATGACGCAGCCAAGTTGTTGGATGGCGTAATCAAAAAGACTCCATCAATTGGCGCTGGATGGGTTGAAAAGAAATACGGAGTAGATGTCACGTTCAAATGTGAAAATCTCCAACGAGCTGGTTCATTCAAAATTCGTGGTGCCTATAACCGCATCGCTAGACTTTCCGCCGCCGAACGCAGTAAAGGTGTTGTCGCTGCAAGTGCCGGAAATCACGCTCAAGGTGTAGCCCTTGCCGCTCAGATCCTAGGAATTAAGGCCACCATCTTTATGCCAGAGGGTGCGACGCTACCGAAGTACCAAGCAACAGTTGGGTACGGCGCCGAAGTAATTTTTCATGGCAAAACTATTGATGAAGCGCTAATGGCTGCAAGTGAGTTTTCAAATGAAACGGGCGCGGTATTTATTCACCCGTTCGATCATGAACACATCGTT
Source organism: Candidatus Nanopelagicales bacterium (assembly GCA_030157865.1). GTDB lineage: Bacteria > Actinomycetota > Actinomycetes > S36-B12 > UBA5976 > UBA5976. The sequence goes on from JAOATY010000043.1 coordinate 56,279, forward strand.
GCTGGGCAAGGCACTATGGGCCTAGAGATTTTGGAACAAAATCCTGACGTTAAGACCATTGTCGTTTGCACTGGTGGCGGCGGATTACTTGCTGGCACTGCGCTGGCAATCAAGAGTTTGCGCCCTGACATAAAGGTGATTGGTGTCCAAGCTGAAATGGCGGCTGCGTATCCCCCATCACTTGCTGCTGGTTCTCCACAAATGCTGCCAAAGATGTCAACCATGGCTGACGGTATTGCAGTTGGCAGACCTGGCGACGTTCCATTCAAAATCATTCAGCAACATGTTGATGAAATTCGAACTGTAAGTGAAGCCTCATTAGCACGCGCACTTCTACTGACTTTGGAACGTAGCAAGCTCCAGGTTGAAGCCGGTGGCATCGCTGCGGTAGCTGCGATTCTTGATGATCCAGATTCATTTGAAGGACCAGTCGTAGCAAGTTTGTCTGGTGGCAACATCGATCCACTATTACTAAGTCGCGTAATGCGAACTGGCCTTGCTACTTCCGGCAGGTTCTTGATGGTGCAAGTTAGATTGACTGACCAACCTGGATCTCTGGCAAAGCTTTTGGCTTGTGTGGCTGAACTTGGAACCAACATCATTCAAACTTCACACACTCGCATGAATCCAGCATTGGCAATCAGCGAGGTTGATGTTGAAGTTGAACTTGAAACTCGTGGATTTGAACATCGGGAACAAATTCTGGCTGCGATTGTTGCCCAAGGTTTTGAAATTGTGACTTACTACTAAACATGCGCAAACTACTTGATCGTTATTTCAAAGACCTGCCTAGCGAAGTTGCAGTTCTGACGGCTGTCGCATTTTGTGTAGCGCTTGGATTTGGCATTGTTGCGCCAATCATTCCGGTATTTGCTCAGACCTTTGAGGTATCGGCATTTGCTGCCAGCTCGGTAATCAGCGTCTTTGCTTTAATGCGATTTATCAGTGCCGCGCCAAGTGGTTGGCTAGTAAACAGATTTGGTGAGCGAAGTGTTTTATGGATTGGGCTCAGCATCGTTGCAATCTCGAGCGCCCTAGCTGGTTTTTCTCAGAGTTTCGAACAATTGATTTTCTTGCGTGGGCTAGGTGGAACTGGTTCAGCAATGTTCACAGTTTCATCAATGTCACTGTTGTTGCGCACGGTCGATGCAGCCCATCGCGGTCGTGCGGCCAGCACTTACCAAGGTGGTTTCTTGTTCGGCGGTCTAGCTGGACCAGCCGTCGGCGGCTTGGTTGTTGGCATGAGTATTAGAGCCCCGTTCTTTGTTTACGCAGCAACGCTGAGCTTGGCTGCCTTAACGGCTTACTTCGCTTTGCCAAAAGGTCTTGGTCATCCAACAAAAGACACTTCGGAATCGGTTGAAGTTCAAGAGCCTGCCATGTCGCTACGTGCGGCTCTGAAGTTTCGCGCTTACTGGACTGCGCTGGTGGTGAACCTTTCAAATGGAATGACTTCATTTGGCCTGCGCTCTGCATTGATTCCGCTATTTGTGGTTTCGGTGCTCCAAAAGAGTCCCGCCACATCTAGCTATGGATTCCTAGCAACCAGCATCGTTCAAGCTTCCCTATTGCTACCTGCTGGTCGAATGACGGATACCAAAGGTCGAAAGCCTTCCATGATTATCGGAACTTCGTTCCTAGTGGTTTCCATGCTGTGTTTAGTCGCAAGCGAAACTCTGGCTGGGTTCTATGGCGCCATGGTTGCCATGGGAGTTAGTGCAGCATTCTTGGGAGGTGCGCCATCTGCTGTGGTCGGCGACGTGGTTGATGGTCGTAAAGGTGGCCCAGTTGTAGCTACTTACCAAATGATGAGCGATCTTGGCATCATCATTGGTCCACTTATGTTTGGTTACTTGGCAGATACAACTGGTGGGTTTGAATGGCCATTCATTGCGAGCCTCTTAGTGGCCAGCGCAACAAGTGTCTTGGTTTTATTCATGCCAGAAACTCGAAAGCCAAAGGCTTCAGAAGTCTTAGCTGCTTAGAGTTGCAATCTCTGGTAACAAAATTCCGGTGTGAGCATGGCAGTCATAGCCATTTGGATTCTTGATTAAGTACTGCTGGTGATATTCCTCGGCGTACCAAAACTTAAAGTTTGCCGCTGGTGCTAACTCAGTGGTGATTGGATCAAAACCTTTACCAACTAAAACATCGTTGTAAGCGTTGCGAGATTCGGTAACCCACTTTTCTTGCTCTGGAGTAGTCCAGTAAACCGCGCTGCGGTACTGAGTACCGATGTCATTACCCTGGCGATTACCTTGAGTTGGATCGTGGTTTTCCCAGAAGCATTTCAGTAAGTCATAAATCGAAGTTTTCGTTGGGTCGTAGGCAACCAAAACAATTTCAGAGTGACCAGTTGAGCCGGTGCAAACCAAAGGATACGTCGGATCACTTGCAGTACCGCCCATGTATCCGACAGCAGTGCTAACTACGCCTGGAAGGTTCCATAACTTCTTTTCAGCACCCCAAAAACAACCCATGCCAAAGTAAAAAACTTCAGTGCCTTGTGGCCAAGGTCCTCGGATGTCGGTGCCTAAAACTAAGTGGGTTTCGCTCATGTCTCTACTTTGCCAAGTAATCCAAGTTTTCGCACATGCAAAAAGGGGCCGGCAATGCCAACCCCTTTTGTTTGCTTAGAATTTCTATTCGTCGCCAGAGAAAATTGCAATCAGACGAAGTAGCTCGGTGTACAACCAAACCAAAGTGATAGCTAGACCGAAGGCCATGCGCCATGCTTCTTTTTCTGGAGCACCCTGAGCGATTGCCTGGGTAATCATTTCAAAGTCCATAACGAGCGAGAACGATGCAAGGCCTACGCCTGCAATACATAGCAAGAGGCCTAAGTTTCCAGCACCGTAGAAGCCCCACCCATCGCCAACACCAAAGAAGCTTGAGATCAAAGATGCGACTGCAATAACCAAGTAAGACACCATGGCAACCATGAACGCTTTCTTGAAGCGGCCATTGACCTTGATGATCTGCGACTTGTAAAGGAACAGCATGGTGCCAAATGCAATCAGTGTTCCCATAACAGCCTGTGAAACTAAGTTTGGCGCTGTCTCTGCATAAGCAGTTGCATACATCTTGCTGAGGCCACCAAGGAATACACCTTCTGCAGCGCCGTAGGCAAGTACAAGAGCTGGGCTAACTTGCTTCTTAAAAATGTTTGCAAATGCTAGACCAAGGCCAACAATCATTGCCACGAAAGTTAGACCTGGCATCGACCAACCAACAAATGCGCCAACGATCAACAGCGCGAAAAGCATGCCAGTTTTTACGATGACGTCATCCATGGTCAATCGAGCGCCGGAGAATTCTGGCTGGGTTAGTGAACCTTGTTCAAGGGTCTCGCCGCCAAAGCTTTCGCCAGTTGCGCGAATTAGTACTGGATTACGACTTGCCATTTGTTACCTCCCGTGGGACGAGTATCGTCACCAATTGGTTTATTTCTACCCCGAATATAACCCGTTAAACCCGAATCGGACCCTTGTAAGCCAGCAGAATCGGCTTTGTTCCTATGGATTTGGTACCCCTGGTCGGACTTGAACCGACACTGGCACGATTTTAAGTCGTGTGCCTCTAACCGATTGGGCTACAGGGGCGTGGTGTTTTCCACCGCTTAATCCTGACAGGTTTTGTCAGAAGTTCCTAACTGGGGTTGCTTATTAAGGCTCGGGCAATTCCATCGAGAATGTCGCGTTCTGAAACGACTACTTCGGTAAGCCCAGTTCTAGCCATAATTCGATCAAGTACTAACGCTCCCGATCCAATTACATCGATTCGACCCTCGTGCATTGGTCCCAATGTCGCCCGCTGTGCTCGAGTCATCGTCAATAGCTCTTGTGTTACGCGATGCACTTCTTCAGCCGAAATCCGACTGCCATGAATCACTTCAGAGTCATACTCGGTAAGGCCCATTGCCAGTGCAGCAACTGTTGTTACTGAACCGGCTAGTCCAATCAAACTTTTAGCTTCTGCAATTGGCACCGCTAAGTAAGCCTGATCAATTGCCGCGTCAATGTCAGCTGTCGCAGCAGCAATCTGTTCCGCAGTTGCGGGGTCACTAACTAGGTGGCGCTCAGTCATACGAACGCAGCCAACATTCGTACTGATTGCTGCGGTTGGCTTTGTCTTGCCGAGCACAAACTCGGTAGACCCGCCACCAATGTCGACTACCAAGTACGGTGCCGTTGGTGGTTGCTCAAAGTTCAAGAAGTCAGCTGTCGCGCCTAGGAACGAAAGTGCGGCTTCTTCATCGCCACTTATGACATCCGGCTCGATACCAAGGCGGCTAACAATTCCATCAACAAACTCATCACGATTTGAAACATCTCGGCTCGCGCTAGTCGCTACAAATCTCACTACCTCAGGCTTATGTTCTGCGATCAATTCCGCATAAGTTTCGATTGCGGCAAAAGTGCGAGCCAACGCTGCTTGCGAGAACTCACCAGTCTTGTCGACGCCTTCACCTAAGCGAACAATGATCATGGTTCGAACGACATCAGTGAGCTTTCCGTTTTCGATATCAGCGATCAAAAGACGAATTGAATTCGTGCCGCAATCAATTGCTGCCACTCTCAATGTCATCACCCCCACAAGGTCCGGTCTGTCCCCAGTCTTTCAGCATGGCAAGAGCGATGTCGCCTAGTGGATTAACGCCAGGACCAGCTGCAAGTGAATGTCCGATCAATACATGCAGGCACTTCACGCGAGTTGGCATTCCGCCGGCGCTGATCCCTGCGATTTCTTCGACATGTTCAATGGCTTCGCGCTCTGCTAGATAGATCTCATGCGCAGCTTCGTATTTTGCCGCTAGTTCAGGATCTGCTGCGATTGCATCAGCAAGCTCCTTCATCACGCCATTTGCTTCGAGCGTGCCAATTGCACCGGTGGCTTTCGGACAAGTCATGTAATACAAAGTTGGAAATGGCGTGCCATCTTCTAAGCGCGGTGATGTCTTCAACACATCTGGCTGACCACATGAACAGCGATGGGCTACTTCAATCACACTTCGTGGGTCACGGCCTAGCTGGGCACGTACTGAGGCAAAATCTTCAGGAGTAAGCATCGGCAGTTACTGTGGCAAATCGTCGGACTGCACAACTAATGGATCATCAGCTGCCGGTGGATTGTCTGCGAGCTTGGCGCTGCTCCAAAGTTTTGTGTACCAAGCGGAGTCATCGTTTGGCACTAGAGCTCCAGGAACACCAGTAATCGCTGTGTTGGTTTCTTCATCAAGTACAACGAAGCCAATTTCTCCTGGGAATACATAGTTAAGTCGTTCACGCGCTAACGCCTGCAGGTATGCCGGATCAGCGAGACGGGCCTTTCGATTGTTCAACTCATCGATTTTGGCTTGCTGAGCAACTACTTGTTGTTCCAAGTCCTTGATTTCTCGACGCTCTTGAATCAAAGCCCGAAGTGGAACTGCCAATGTCAGCATGACAAATACGCCCGCAAGAATCATCGCAATTGCGCGCGCATTTATTCTCGGAGAAATCCTTGGAGAAGATGCCACGTCTTAATTGTGCCGTGCTTAGCCCTTGAAACGAGGGAATGCGCTACGTCCGGCGTATCGTGCCGTTTCGTCTAGATCTTCTTCGATGCGCAGTAACTGGTTGTACTTTGCAACGCGATCTGATCGAGCTGGCGCTCCACTCTTGATTTGGCCACAGTTAAATGCAACTGCAAGGTCAGCAATTGTGGTGTCTTCGGTTTCACCGGAGCGGTGGCTCATCATTGTGGCAAACCCAGCACGATGTGCCATTTCAACTGACTCAGCAGTTTCAGTTAGCGAACCGATCTGATTAACCTTCACTAGCAAAGCATTGGCTGACTTTAGTTCGATGCCTTTAGCAATGCGCTCAGTGTTTGTTACGTAGTGATCATCACCAACAATTTGAATCTGATCGCCCATAGCGGATGTGAAATGCACCCAGGAATCCCAGTCATCTTCAGCAAGTGGGTCTTCAATCGAAACGATTGGGAAATCTTTTGCTAGCTGGGCATAAAGTTCAATCATTTGTTCAGTTGATCGAGCGGTGCCTTCAACGTGGTAGCTGCCGTCCTTAAAGAATTCAGTAGCTGCCACATCCATTGCTAATGCAACATCAGAACCTAGTTTGAAACCAGCTTTTGTGATCGCCTCAGAAATCAATTCAAGTGCCGCGCGATTACTAGGCAAGTTAGGTGCGAATCCACCTTCATCACCAAGACCAGTTGAAAGACCATTTGATTTCAAAACACTCTTTAGTGAGTGGTAAACCTCGGCACCCATTCGTAGTGCGTCATGGAAAGAATCTGCGCCGATTGGAGCAATCATGAACTCTTGGAAGTCAACATCGCTATCAGCATGTGCACCACCATTAATGATGTTCATCATTGGCACAGGCAATACGTGAGCGTTTGGTCCACCAATGTAGCGATACAACGGAAGTCCGGAAGACTGCGCTGCAGCCTTTGCAACAGCCATAGATACGCCAAGAATTGCGTTGGCACCCAAACGTGCCTTGTTTGGTGTGCCATCAAGAGCGATCATGGTGTCGTCAATGAATCTTTGATCTGTCGCATCAAACCCAATTACGGCTGGCATGATTTCATCTTCAACAGCGATAACTGCCTGAATGACACCTTTACCTAAGTAACGCTCATCGCCATCGCGTAATTCAACGGCTTCGAATGCTCCAGTGGAAGCACCTGATGGAACGGCAGCTCTACCCACACTGTCATCGTCAAGAGTTACTTCAACTTCAACCGTTGGGTTGCCGCGGGAATCTAGAATTTCGCGGGCTCTAACATCAGAAATACTTGACACAGGATTACTCCAATAAATTCTTTGGCGTTACTGCGAGGCTTCCCCGCCGTTGGTTAAAGTCTAGCGATTTTGAATTGGCTCCTGAAAAGCCGTTGCTTAAAGGCCTTCAGATTCCCGGACTCGGGAGCGATAGCGCATCATTTCTGCCCGCAATACGGATTCCGCATCGATGTCAGCTTCGCGAGCAAGTTCAACAGTGGCTATCAAAAGTGCAGCAATTTGTTCTTGGTTAACTTCGCCAATAAGTTCTCGGACTGATTCTTTAACTTCTGCATCCCCTGCAATAACGCCACTCTTGCGGGCACGATAAATCAACTGGGTAGCAAGTTGAAGTGCGGGCATTGCTTGGGGAACTCCGTCAGTTACAGATTCACGCTGTTTTTCTTGCTCTTTAATCTTTGCCCAGTTAGCTTCAAGTTCTTCATTTGAAGAAACCACTAAGTCTGTAAAGACATGTGGATGGCGGCGAACTAATTTGTCTACGACACCTTGGGCGATTGAATCTAATGAGAACGTTTCATCTGATTCCTGTGCAATTCGTGCGTGAAATACAACTTGCAACAGCAAGTCGCCTAATTCTTCGCGAAGTGAACCTAAATCTCCTTGGTCCATTGCCTCGAGCGCTTCGTAAGTTTCTTCGAGTAGATAGCGCGCAAGACTTTCGTGGGTTTGCTCGGCATCCCAAGGACAACCACCAGGACTACGAAGTTGGTCCATCACCTGGACAAGTTGTTCAACAGGTGAATTCATATCTTTATCCAAGTGAAATAGGTAGTGGGACTGCCAGAGTTTGATCACCTGGAGTTGTGATCAAGTTACTTGGATCCCAAGTACCGAATCTTGGATTTAGCTCAACACCTAATTCATCACTTAATGCAGTTAGGTAATCGGTCATTGCTATGAATTGAGTTTGATTGTCAGCACCTGGCGCAAGTTTTTCCATCAGGATTCGCTGGATCATAATCTCACGCATGAATCCTTCAACATCATCTGCTGGCACCGCATTTTGGGAAACTAGCTGTGCTTCGATGGTTTCTTTCGCATACTGCGCAAACACTTCGTCGCGGTAAGCCTCAACGTCGCGCTGAGTTACATTGATACCTTCGCGAGCTACGGCTTCTTCAAACAGTGCTGCTCGAATAAAGTGATCGACTGCGCGTTGATTGATTTGAATCAAACTTGGAACTTCACTAATAAGTGAAGGGTCAGTAACTTGAATCTGAGCGCGAACCTTGTCCACGCGATCTGCAACTGACGAGGCAGGAACTACGTTGCCGTTGATTACAACTGCGCTGCCAGCAAGCTTTGGCGAATCAGAGCATCCGGTTAAAACTGCAACACCTAGAACTATGGTTGCAACTAAACGAAGTTTCACAGATGTTCCTTTCAAGAACCAACCTTTTAATTTTATTATGAAGATGCAACCACTGATGACACCCAGGTATTAACCCACTCAACGAGGTCGATATCTGCTGCCTGGCTCGCTGATCCAAGCATTGCGCCCTTTGGTCGAGGCACCACAATCGTACGAGTTGCAGGCTTTATTACTGATCCTGGATACAACCGGTTTAAGCGCATGACTTTGGATTCCGGAAGTTCAACTGGGGAAAACTTCACATGGCTGGAGGTAGCAATTACTTCCGTTATGCCAACAGCTTGCAGCGAGACTCGCAATCGGGCGATCGAAACTAAGGTTTCAACCGGTGCTGGCATTGAACCGTAACGGTCTGCTAATTCTTCGACAACGCCAGTAACATCTTCATTTGTTCGAGCATCCGCCAATCTGCGATAAGCCTCGAGGCGAAGTCGTTCTTCTGGAACGTAATTGTGAGGCAGGTGAGCATCAACTGGAAGTTCAACCTTCACGACTTCTTCAACTACGGCTGCGCCGCCAGTCTTAACTTCTTCAACTGCTTCACTAACTAGACGTACGTAAAGATCAAAACCAACATCGGCAATGTGGCCACTTTGTTCCCCACCAAGTAAGTTGCCAGCTCCACGAATTTCCAGATCCTTCATGGCAACTGCCATGCCTGAACCCAAATCGGTATGCGCTGCAATCGTAGAAAGGCGATCGTGAGCATTCTCGCTAAGAGGTTTATCAGCCTGGTACAAGAAGTAGGCATATCCACGTTCCCGACTTCGACCAACGCGACCGCGCAACTGATGTAACTGTGACAAACCAAATGTGTCAGCGCGGTCGACAATCAAAGTGTTGGCATTTGGGATATCCAGTCCACTTTCAATAATTGTGGTGGAAACCAAAATGTCGTACTTGTGTTCCCAGAAGTCAACAATGATTTGTTCCAAAGTGTTTTCATGCATCTGTCCATGAGCTACTGCAATCCGCGCTTCTGGAACTAACTCCGCTAACTTGCTGGCGACTCGGTTGATACTTTCTACCCGATTGTGAACGAAGAAGATTTGGCCATCGCGAATAAGTTCGCGGTGAATTGCCGCGGTGATGAATTTTTCGTCATACGGACCAACAGTGGTCAACACTGGATGACGTTCTTCCGGTGGTGTTTGAATCGTAGACATCTCGCGCAATCCTGTGACAGCCATTTCCAGGGTACGTGGGATTGGCGTTGCAGACATCGTGAGCATGTCAACGTTGGTACGAAGTGCCTTGAGGTGTTCTTTATGCTCAACACCAAATCTTTGTTCTTCATCGACAATTACTAAACCAAGATCCTTAAAGCGAACCTCTGGATTAAATAAGCGATGCGTACCGATAACCATGTCAATTGAGCCATCGGTAATTCCACTGATTACTTCGCGGACTTGAGCATCCGTTTGGAATCTGGATAGCGCAGCTAACTTGATTGGGAACTGTGCGTATCTGCGAGAGAAGGTTTCAAAGTGCTGCTGAACTAACAGAGTTGTAGGAACCAGGATTGCAACTTGCTTGCCATCCTGAACCGCTTTGAAAGCGGCGCGTACTGCAATTTCAGTTTTGCCGTAACCGACATCGCCACAAACTAAACGATCCATTGGAATGTCGTTTTCCATGTCTCGTTTAACTTCTTCGATCGTGACAAGTTGATCCGGGGTTTCGACATACTCAAACGCATCTTCAAGTTCGCGTTGCCAAGGACTATCTGGCGAAAATGCAAAGCCCTTACTTGCCATGCGAGCTGCGTAGAGGCGAATCAACTCACCAGCAATTTGTCGGACTGCGCGACGGGCACGAGATTTAGTGGCTGCCCAATCGCCGCCGCCAAGTCGGTTTAGTGAAGGTGCTTCGCCGCCGACGTATCGCGTTACTTGGTCTAGCTGGTCACTTGGAACATAAAGACGGTCCCCACGCTGGCCCCGCTTACTTGCTGCATATTCGATAACTAAATATTCACGAGTGGCATTTGAAACTGTTCGCTGTGACATCTCGATGTATCTGCCGACACCATGCTGTTCGTGCACAACATAATCACCGCTCTTTAGTGTCAGCGGATCAATTACAACTCGGCGCTTACTTGGAAGCGAACGATTTTCTTTTGAGGCATCTCGACTGCCAAAAAGGTCAACTTCAGTAACTAGAACTAAGCCAGCAGATATAACTTCAATGCCAGCATCTTGATGACCGACTGTTACTTCAATTACTTGCTCAGTTAAATCAGGAGTGAGTTCTTCGGTTTGGCGAGCTGGAATTCCAAACTCCATCAGGGTTGCAACTAATCGCTCCGTTGAACCGTGACCTGCCATAGACACAACAACGCGGTTGCCGGCCTTCCACCAATTGCGAACATCAGTTACGAAGTCTTCGATTTTTGAGCGGTAATCAGTGGTTGCCTCAATGCCTGGCGCTTCATCTTCTGGTCCTGCCAATGTGGTCAGTCCAAGCCAGGCATGTGAATTGGAATTGTCTCGAAGGTCTCGATAATCCCGAAACGCACTTGCTTCTAGATCAATCGGAGTTACGTTTCCAGCGGTGGCATTACTCCACGAAGCTTCCAAAAACTCAGTGCTGGTAGAAACCAATTCATGTGCGCGAGTTTCTAAACGCTCTGGTTCGGCCTCAATGATTACTGAATTCGCAGCAACCACATCCAGAAGCATTTCAAGCTTTGGTACAAGGACTGGAATCAAACTTTCCATACCCTCGGCAGCAATTCCAGCAGCAATCTTTTCCAACATCTCAGATAGCTCTGGGTGATCGCTGATCATGCTTGCTGCTTTTGCCGATACCGATTCAGTTATCAAGAGTTCGCGACAAGCCGTTGCAAAGATTCGATCAACGGCAATTCCTAGTGAGCGTTGATCGGCAATCGAGAACGCACGAATCTCTTCAACCGTGTCACCCCAGAATTCAACACGAAGTGGGTGTTCTAACGCTGGCGGAAACAAGTCAACGATTCCACCACGAACTGCAAATTGTCCTCGTCGATCAACTAGATCGACCCGATCAAATCCCAGTCGAGAAAGTTCAGAAACTAGTTGCTCTAGAGAAAAGTCATCGCCAGTTGCAATGTTCAGCGCTGGGACATCACCTAGTCCGGCCACGATCGGTTGGATGAAGGCACGAGCACTTGTTACCAATACTGAAATCGGAGCAACTTCATTTGGGTGAGCCAGTCGGCGCAAGACTGACATTCGCCGACCGACTGTGTCACTGCTGGGACTTAGGCGTTCGTGCGGCAAAGTTTCCCAAGCTGGAAACACTGCAATGTTTTCTTCCGGAACAAAATCTCTAAGTGAGTTAGCTAAGTCCTGGGCTGCTCGCTCAGTTGCTGCGATCAAAACGACTGGTCGAGTTTTAGCAACGGCCGCAGAGACGTATGGGATTGCACTTTTGGTTACGGCAAGACGAACTTTAAGTCCGGCTTCTAAATCTGACAATGCGCCTTGGACAATCTGATCTTTAGCGATTGCCTCGCTTACTAACTTCAGTGTCATTTTTTATTCAACGCCGAAACAATTGTTGCAGTTAACTCAGGACGGCAAATCAAAATGTCTTTAACTTTCAAATTCACTTTGTTTAACTCAATTGGATTGCCACTGCAGTCCGTTACAGATAATCCGTTGTGGACCGCGATTCCGAGCGGCGCTGCTAAGTCCCACTCATAGAAGCCACCTGAGTTGAAATACGCATCCGCAGTATCGGCCAAGATGGCTCCGACTTTTGCGCCAACTGAACCCATTGGGATTACTTCCACGCTTCCGCGTTCCGGAAAGGCTTCTTCAAGTTTTTGGATTACTGCGCCTATTTCGCGAGGTGGTCGACTACGAGATACCAGGATTCGAATTGGTGAACCGTTTGGTTGGTAGCGCTGCATTGGTTCATCCATTGACCAAAGTTCATTGCGGGACGGGACAGCAACACTGGCAACGCTGATCTGGCTCGGCGCTGACGAGCTCGCTTCCCAAAGCGCGATGTGAACCGCAAAGTCGTCACCACCGCTTGAGTACTGCGCAGTGCCATCTAATGGATCAATAATCCATACGCGTTCAGCACTGAGGCGCGCAACTTCTAAGTCGCCTTCTTCGCTGAGTACAACATCTTCTGGGCGATGGGCGGAAAACTGCTCCATTAGGTAATCGTGGGCAACTCGATCGCCTTCACTGCCCAGCACTTCTTGTGCCAAAACTGAATGTGTTTCATCTTCATTGCCTTGCAAACTTGCTGCATGCTTACGCAGCCCAACAAGTAATGTGCCAGTTTCTCGAGCAAGTTTTCGAGCTAACTCATGGTCGTTCATGAGTTATACAAATTCTGGGTTTCAACTAATCCTTTGGTGATTAATGCTGAAACTGCTTCGCAACCTTGCGATTTCAAAATTTCAACATCTGTACTTTCAGCGCTTCCAAAATTACGCAGAACAAAATCTGCTGGATCTTGTTGTCCAGGAGGTCTGCCGATACCTAGGCGGATTCGGAACCAATCGCCACTGCCCATCGTAGAGCGAATGGATTTCAAGCCGTTGTGTCCGTTGTCGCCGCCGCCAAGTTTTACGCGAATGGCAGCAAGTGGGATATCTAGTTCATCGTGAAGCACGATGATTTGCTCAGGTGAGACTTTATAGAACTTAGCAAGTGCTTTTACTGGTCCACCAGATTCATTCATGTATGAAAGTGGCTTAACTAAAATAACTTGGGCTCCACCAATTCGCGTTTCGCAAACATCGGCAAGAGCTCGTTTATGTCGCGTTAACTTTTCAGAATTTTGTGAAACCAGTGCATCGATGACCATGGCCCCGATGTTGTGGCGCGTAGATGCATAAGTGGGACCCGGGTTACCGAGTCCCACTACAAGCCATGCACCGTTTTCTGACACGGTATTACTCTGCTGATTCCTCTGCAGGTGCTGCTTCAGCTGCTGCTGGAGCTGACTTCTCAGCTTCGTTAGCTGCCTGTAGGTCTGCACGAGTTGCAGCCTTAGCTGCTGCTGCTTCTGCTGCTGCATTGATCTTGGCTTCTGCTGCGGCGTTAGCTTCAACTGCTTCACGTGCAAGTGTTGCTGCTTCTGCTGCAGATACAAGAACAAGGTCAACGTGTTCTAGGCCGCGAGTTACTGGATCGATCTGGATGTCGCGAGGTGAAACAGTTTCAACCTTGCCATCCAAAGAGATATCGAATGATGTGACCTTCTTGCGAAGGGTCAGGCGTAGTTCGTGTGCATCAAGTGCAACGTGTACTGCCTTTGATCCGTGTCCGTAAACAACGGCTGGGGTCTTGCCATCGCGACGTAGGCGACGTGCGGCTCCCTTGCCGAAATCGGAACGGGCTTCTGCGACTAATGCGTCAGACATATATTTCTCCTCGAGTTAGGTCATTGATGGATAGCTCCACAACGGACCTTCGTCGATAACGGCTTTTTAGGGCCCTCGCCGAGGAGCATCCCTAGGTTAGCCCAGGTCAGTACCCAAGGCCAAAACGAGCGAAATTACTGAACTTAACTGACCTATGAAGGACTAATTAAACGCCAACATGGTCAAACAGGCTGGCAACTGAACCTTCGTCGAATACTTCCTTGATAGCTCGCGCAAGCAGCGGTGCGATCGGAAGGATTGTTAGATTTGGGAATTGATTCTCAACTGGAATTGGAAGTGTGTCAGTTACAACTACTTCACGGATTCCCGAATCCTGTAAACGCTGTGCGGCAGGTGAGGAGAAAATTCCGTGAGTTGCAGTAACGATGACATCAGATGCGCCATTTTCGAATAGTGCTTCCGAAGCTTTAACGATGGTGCCACCGGTATCGATCATGTCGTCAACAACAACACAGATGCGATCCTTAACGTCACCAACTACTTCAAGTACCTTGGCTTCGTTTGGAACATCTGGATCGCGACGCTTGTGCATGATTGCAAGTGGTGCACCCAAAATGTCTGTCCAACGCTCAGCTACACGCACACGACCTGCATCTGGAGAAACAACAGTGATCTTGTCGCGGTCAACACTGCGACCAACATGTGCCGCAAGAATTGGCAATGCGAACAAGTGATCAACTGGTCCGTCAAAGAAACCTTGAATCTGGGCAGTGTGAAGATCCACGCTCATTAACCGATCAGCGCCAGCGGTGGCGAAAAGATCTGCCATCAAACGTGCTGAGATTGGTTCGCGGCCAGCGTGCTTCTTATCTTGACGAGCGTAACCATAGAACGGTGCAACTACAGTGATTCGCTTAGCCGAGGCACGCTTTAACGCATCGACCATAAGTAAGTGCTCCATGATCCATTCATTAACTGGAGCTGTGTGAGTTTGAAGTACGAACACATCGCACCCACGAATGGATTCTTCGAAGCGAACAAAGATTTCACCATTTGCAAAGTTGTAAGCGCGGGTAGGAACCAACTCAACACCAAGGTTGTCGGCTACTGCTTGCGCGAGTTCAGGATGTGACCGGCCTGCGATAAGAACCATCCGCTTTGCATTGTTTTGCGTGATGCCAGTCATCTAATTTCCTTTACTTGGAGTTCTTATGGGATGAGTCTGCCAGTGCGGCCTTAGCCGAGTCGCTACCGGGTCTACGTCGAAGCACCCAGTCGACAATGTTGCGCTGGCGAGCTCGGCCTACAGCCATGGATCCAGCCGGAACGTCTTCGGTGATTACCGAGCCAGCTGCGGTGTAGGCGCCATCGCCAATTACCAGCGGAGCAACCAGCATGGTGTCGCTGCCTATGCGCACATGGCTGCCAACTTGAGTGTGGTGCTTTTCTTGACCGTCGTAATTAACAAATACAGTTGCGGCGCCAATGTTGGTGCCTTCGCCGATAGTGGCGTCACCAACATAAGAAAGGTGAGGCACTTTGGCATTTGCACCAAGGTTGGCGTTCTTCATTTCTACGAATCCACCAGCTTTGGCGCCAGCTCCAAGGACCGTGCCAGGACGTAGGTAGGTATATGGACCAACGCTTGCACCTTCACCAATCACGGCGCCATTTGAAGTCGTGCGAATTACTGTTGCGCAATGGTCAGCAACGGTGTCGTGCAGTGAGCAATCAGGTCCGATCGTTGAGCCACCGCGAATTGTGCTGGCTCCGGTAATTGAAACGTTCGGCAACAGAGTAACATCTGGCTCCAGCACAGCAGTGCGATCAATCCAAACTGAATTTGGATCCACCATAGTTACACCTGCCATCATCCATTCATGGTTAATGCGGTTTCGAAGAATTGCGCCAGCTTCTGCAAGTTGACGGCGATCATTAACGCCCAAGATATTTTCTTCTACCGTGGCAACTGCCGAAACTTCATGGCCGTCATTGCGCAAGATTTCCAGAACATCGGTTAAGTACTGCTCACCTTGTGAATTATCAGTTTTAAGTTTTGCAAGACTCTCACGTAGAAGTTTTGCATCGAAAGCATAAACGCCAGAGTTAACTTCAGTAATTAAAAGTTCGGCAGCTGACGCATCACGATGTTCCACAATCTTTTCAAAATCATCGCTGGCATTTCGAACAATGCGTCCATAGCCAGTTGCATCGGCCAAGTGCGCAGTTAGCACGGCTGCTGACTTTCCGTTGAGTGCAGCAAGCGTTAACTGCATATCTGCTGTTGTCAGAAGTGGAGTATCGCCAGCTAAAACCAAAACTGGTCCGGAAAGTTCACCAAGGGCATCCAGTGCGATCTTGACTGCGTGGCCAGTACCGTTTTGTTCTTCCTGGACCGCGGTAACGACGGCTGGGTGGGTCTTGCTCAAATGATCTTTAACCTGATCGCGACCATGTCCAACAATTACTAATGTCTTTTCCGCATTCAATTCAGCTGCAGAGCGCAAAACATGATCAACCAAAGCCAGCCCCAAAACTTCATGCAGAACTTTTGGTTTTGTGGATTTCATGCGGGTGCCAGCACCGGCAGCTAGGACAATTACGGCAGCGGGCTTAGAAGTTTGCGCGCCCGTTGATTTCACATACTTAGTTTACTGTTTCGAACTTGCTCCCGGACGTGGATTCGAACCACGATAAGCACCTCCAAAGAGTGCTGTCCTGCCATTAGACGATCCGGGAATGCCGACCTAGGTAAGCCTTGGCCTGCCTGCAAATCCTATTCGCCAAAGGGCAAGATTCCCAAAACGAATAGGATTTCGCTCACCTTCATACCGATTTGCGCAGGAGCCAGTGACTAATTTTGTACGCGGTATCCTAAAAGCGAGCACACCAGACAAAGGAAATTCTGTGGCAATCACACACGATCACGAAAATGACTTGGATCTTTCCGGGCGCTCTCGTGTGTCTGATGCTGACCGTGTTCGCATGACCGGTCACGAACGACGCGCTCAACTTGTTGAAGTTGGCCGAATGCTGTTTGCGGAAAAAGGATTTGAATCCGTAACCGTCGAAGAAATCGCGAATACTGCGAATGTTTCAAAGCCTGTGGTTTATGAACACTTTGGTTCTAAAGATGGCTTATACGCAGTAGTTGTCGATCGTGAAATGACCTACCTACTTAATTCAATTACAAAAGCTTTGACAGCAGTGCATCCTCGTTTGTTGCTTGAGCAAACTGCTTGTGCGCTATTTGATTACATCGAAACCAATACCGATGGTTTCCGAATTTTGTTGCGTGACTCCCCTGCGGCATCTTCATCCGCTACTGCAACTGGCAGCTTTGCCTCGCTGCTTTCCGATGTTGCCCAGCGAGTAGAAGAATTGCTTTCCAAAGAATTTAAGTTACGCGGCTTTCCATTTCAGATGGCGCCGATGTATGCGCACATGTTCGTAGGAATGGTTGCGTTAACTGGTCAATGGTGGCTGGATGAACGCGATACTCCAAAGGATGAAGTTATCGCGCACCTTGTGAACTTGGTTTGGAATGGCGCAGTTGGACTTGAAATTAATCCAAGATTGATTAGTCGAAGGATCGACGGCTAACTTTCAGAGCCTGCTGATTCTTTATCGAACGGCAAAACAATATCTCGCAGCACACTTGCTAACTTTTCCCGATCTGCTTTAGTGATCGTGGCCAATAGCGATTTCTCACGAGCTAACAATTCATCGAGCGCACGATCTACTGCAGTCTTTCCAGCCTGAGTTAACTGAACTAAGACTCCGCGGCCATCCGTTGGATCAGGCATGCGAGCAACTAAGTTCTTGGATTCAAGTCGATCAATGCGATTAGTCATAGTTCCGCTGGTAACAAGGTTCTGCGAAATCAATGCTGATGGGGTTAGAGCGTAAGGCTTTCCAGTTCTGCGTAACGCAGCCAGCACATCAAACTCGCCTGGCTCGAGATCATTGGCAGCGAAAGCTTCGCGGCGGGCGATATCAAGGTGACGTGCGAGACGAGAAACTCGGCTTAATACATGAAGGGGGGCAACATCAAGATCTGGGCGTTCTTGCTGCCAAGCATCGACAATGCGGTCGACTTCATCTGATGTGCTCACTTAAGAGAGTCTAGAAGATTATCTTGACGTCGAGATAACTCGCGCTCCATGAACTGGGCCATGGGTATGCAAAACATCGTCAACCAGGCCTGAGGCTTTAAGTGCAACAACTAAGTCAATTGCACTGGATTCATCGCGAACTAAGAATGCACAAGTTGGTCCACTGCCAGAAATGATCGCACCTAATGCGCCCAAATCAATACCTTGCTCTAGTACTCGACCAAGTTGAGGGCGCGAAGTCACTGCAGCTAGTTGCAAATCGTTGTGAAGCAATCTACCTAATGCTGGCGCATCGCCTCGAGCTAGAGCGCTCAACAATTCAGTTGGAACTTCAGGTTCACCTTCAAATTCCAAACCACGCATATCATCAGTCTTTTCATAAATCTGCGCAGTAGATAAACCTTCATCGAAAGTTGCAAAGACCCAATGGAAACTTCCCCGAGTCATTACTGGGGACAAAACATCACCGCGACCAATTCCAAGTGCGCAACCGCCGTGCATCATGAATGGAACATCGGAACCAAGCGTTGCAGCCATCGCATCGAGTTGATCACGTGGTATTCCCGCATTCCAATATGCATCACAGGCAATGAGTGTGGCTGCTGCATCCGCACTACCTCCAGCCATACCGGCCGCAATTGGAATTGATTTATCAATTTGGATGTGAATGTTTGGCTCTTCGCCACAAGCACGCGCCACAAGCTCGGCAGCTTTCCAAGCCAGGTTGGTTTCATCGGTTGGAATTCGATCGGTAAAAGATCCAAGGCCACTGATCGTAAGAGAGTCTGCATCTGAAACTGTGACTTCATCGTAAATTCCAACCGCTTGAAAAACGGTCGCAAGGTCGTGGTACCCAGAAAACTCGCGTGGTCCAACGCCAAGGTAAACATTTACCTTGCCTGGGACTCTGACGGTTACTGATTTAGTCACGGACTTAGATTACTTTCTTGGCTTGCTGCGCGATAGCCACAAAATCTTGCAGGCTTAGCTGTTCCCCACGCAATCCTGGATCAATGCCAGCGTCGCGAAGTATGCCTTCCACATTTTGTGGCGACCCCAGCGCGCTACCTAGTGCGGTACGAAGCGTCTTTCGACGCTGCCCAAAAGCGGCATCAACGATTGTGAAGGTTAAGTCGCGAAGCTCGGGGTCAAAATCACGTTCTTTGCGAACTAATCGAACTAAACCTGAATCCACATTAGGTGCTGGCCAAAACACATTGCGTCCTACTGAGCCAGCTTTGGTAACTTCGCCGTACCAAGCCATCTTTACGCTCGGGACACCATAGATTTTGCTGCCTGGTCCGGCAGCCATTCGATCAGCGACTTCAGCTTGAACCATGACAAGAATTTCTTGCAGCGATGGGAAGGTCTCGAGGAAGTGCAACACGACTGGAACTGAAACGTTGTATGGCAGGTTTGCAACTAAATGAGTTGGCGCTGCAGGTAACTCGGTGATTCGCATTGCGTCTGCATTAATAACAGTGAGGTTATCTTTCAAATCTGGTGCGTGCAATGCAATCGTTGCCGGCAATGCGCCAGCTAAAACAGGATCAATTTCGACTGCTAGAACTTTTGCGACATTTGGGAGCAGTGCCAACGTTAGCGAGCCAAGACCTGGACCGATTTCGACAACAACATCAGATTCACTTACATGTGCCTGCGTTACGATTCGTCGAACCGTATTTGGATCAATTACAAAGTTTTGTCCCAACTTTTTAGTGGGAGTTGCATTTAGTGAAGCGGCAAGTGCTCGGATCTCGGTAGCACCAAGCAAAGTTGATTCGGGGAACTCAGTCATTAAATGATTTAGTACCAGTTGCGAGAGTAAAAGAAATCGAGTGCACCACAAGGAGTGTCGTAGCGATCCTCGATGTAGTTCGCTCCCCACTTGATTTGGGTTGCTGGATTGGTTTTCCAGTCATCTCCAAACGCTGCCATTTTCCTTCCCGGCAAACTTTGTGGAATTCCGTAAGCACCAGATGTTGGGTTAGTAGCTTTGTGATTCCAATTGCTCTCGCGGAACCATAAAGTTTCTAGACAAGCGAATTGCTTATCTCCCCAGCCATACTCTTGATTGATAAAAAGTTTTGCATATTCTTTATTGCCGGATTTTGTTCCGGTCTTACCTTCAGCCGTTGCTAGTGCAACTGCGATGTCATTTGGATTACCCGTTCCGCGAATTACAACTGCTTCAACTGGTTCAGTTGTAACTTCTCGAGCAATTTCGGTTCGAGAAACTTCGTTGCCATCTACTAATTTCACTTGGTAAGTAATCTCAGCTAATCCGGTTTCGCCAGCTTGCTTCACAATTTCGGTGCCAGCCGCAATGGTCGCATCTTCGGTAGCAGAAGTTTGGAATTCAATTTCAGCTTCTTCAGTAACCACAGTTTGGCTAATGGTGTGCTGCTTTACGTTGTAAGAAACGGTCGAATCAATAGCTAGGGCAGCAACATCGATGTAAGGCGGAGCCTGCTCGGAGCTATTTGCTGCGGTGATTCCACCAGTTAGCAAAACTGCAGCTCCAGCCACAATTGCTGATCTAAGTGGAACATTATGATTTTTTGGGCGGGCATGACGACCCGGCGCACGATGGCGACCACGTTGTGTCATAACTTCCCCGCTTCGTTTCGTTTAAAAAGCAGTTCAATAAATTGAACAGAAACTCCACGTTATCCCGAACCTCCCCCACAAAGGCAAGTTCGGATTTGTCAAAAAGGTCCAAAAACCCTTGCAGCGTTTGAAAAAAGAAGTTCACATATTTCTTGCTCAGATTGGCCTCGAACCTCACAAATTGCCCGAACTGTCCATGGGATGTTTGTTGAGGCATTTGCCCGTCCGCGGTTAGGTGCGGGAGTTAAGAATGGTGAATCTGTTTCGACCAGCAGTAAGTGGTCTGGAATTTCAAGCACCGCATCCCGAAGCTGTTGGGCGTTGTTGAAAGTGACAACGCCAGGTATCGACATGTACCAACCAGCTTGGGCACAAATCTTTGCCATTTCAGCATCGCCGGAGAAGCAATGGAAAACAACAGTCTCTGGTGCGCCATGAGTTTCTAGCGTCTCAATTACATCTTTATGTGCATCCCGATCATGAATGATCACGGGCTTGCCAACTTCTCGAGCAATGTCGATATGGGCCTTAAATGAAACATGTTGCGCTGCCGACTGAGATTCTTCCGTGCGGTAATAATCCAAACCGGTCTCACCAAGTCCTCGAACTTGCGGCAACTTGGCTAACTCGGCAATCGCAGTCAGCGAGGTTTCTAAATCTGGATCATGTGCGGCGGCATTTGGGTGAAGTGCAACAGTCGCCCATACATCAGGGTGATCAAGCGCAGCCTGAGCCGCCCATTTAGAACTTGCTACATCACATCCAACTTGAATGACTTTTGTGACATTCACAGCTTTCGCGGCTGCCATCGCATCATTGACACTTGGCAGCACCTGTTCATCGTCAAAAGTGACATCCATATGGCAGTGCGTATCAACGACTGGACCGGCTAATGGCAACGCCAACTTCACTGCACTCACTCCTATACGTTAGCGATGAGTTGGTAACCTAGTCTGGTTACAGGGCAGAAACGGGGTTGCCCAGTTAAATTGCAAGGGCAAATTAGTGATTCGTCGACTTCCAGGGCTAGATGGCTTACGTGGCATCGCAGTTTTGGCTGTCATCATCTATCACGCAGATGTTTCACTTCTTGTTGGCGGATTCCTCGGCGTAGACGTTTTCTTTGTCCTATCTGGATTCTTGATTACTTCGTTATTGATTGATGAATTAACTCGCACTAACACAGTCGATCGGGCGCGCTTTTACATTCGCCGCATTCGACGCCTGATGCCAGCGCTGTTCTTGGTTCTCTTTTTCAGCGTTCTAGTTTCTGGATTGTTCGTACTGGATGCGGCTTATCACGTCCGTCGAGATTTACCGTGGGCCATTACCTTCGTTCTTAACTGGTCTTACCTATTCTTTGAGCAGTCTTACTTTGTAAACATTTCCCGTCCCCCGCTTTTGCAACACCTATGGTCACTTTCAGTTGAAGAACAGTTCTATGTTGTGTGGCCAATCATGCTGATTGGTTTGTACAAGGTAAAAATTGGAAACCTAACTCCACGTGTGAAGATTTTCATTGCTTCTTCAGTTCTGGCGGTTGCTTCAACTGCGTGGATGGTTCACCTTTCGGTATCAAATGGTTTTCCAATTCCAAATGACCCAAGCCGCGTCTATTTTGGAACTGACACTCATGCCATGGGATTACTAGTTGGTTGCGCGGCAGCTGCGCTTTGGCGATCTGAAAGATTGAATGAGCGTTTAACTCCAGACCGCGCAGCTGCAATGAATGGACTTGGACTAATCAGCATTGCCGGGTTGGCTTACTTCTTTTTGTTTGTTAGCGAGCTAAATGAATTCTTGTACCGCGGCGGCTTCTTGGTGCTTTCTATTTTGACGGCGATCTTGGTTGTAGTAGCCGCTCACCCAGGATTAAAGTTTGGAACTCGATTAGGCAATCCCGTTCTTAAGTGGTTTGGGGATCGCTCTTACGGAATCTATTTATGGCACTGGCCAATCTTTGTCTTGATGCGATCTGGAATCGACATTCAGTGGCCAGACCCGATTGCATTTACCGTAAAGATTGGCATCGTTTTAGTTGTTGCGGACCTGTCGTACCGATTTGTCGAGATGCCGATTCGTCAGGGTGCAATTGGTTCTCGGTTATCAGTTTGGCGCGCAGCTGGAGTTCCAAGGCCTAAGCCACAAACTTTGATGGCAACTGCAGTGACTGCAGTTGTACTCACGGCTAGTTTGGTTGGCATGTATCGAGTACCAGTTCCTGATGCTGGCAACTTAACCGGCATTGGTGGCATCACGGCTATCGATGAAGATCCAGTTGCAGTTGTCGAACCAGCGGTACTTGAAGGCGATCCATTGATCAGCGCTCAACAAGCTGCGCAAGTGCAAACTGAAATTCAGGCCAAGATTCCGCCGGTTGTTTTCGGTGACTCGGTTGTACTTGGAGCTCGGGAAAGTTTAAAAGCCGTCATGGGTGAGATTTCCATCGATGCTGCAGTAAGTCGCCAGCCAGAAGTGATTGCCGAACGAATTAGAGAGCGCCGTTTAGAACGACGTCTTGGACCAGATGTTGTAATCCACATGGGCACAAATGGAATTGTGCAAGAAGAAGATCTAAAACCGATTCTGGAAGAACTTCGTGATCGCAATCGCGTAGTTGTTGTAAACGTCCGAGTTCCACGAGTTTGGATGAAACCAACTAACGAAATGATTGCTTCTTTAGTTGCACAATATCCGAATGCTCGGCTGGCTGATTGGAACACAGCTTCCAAAGGCAAAAAGGGTTACTTTGCTCCAGATGGTGTGCATCTAACAAAGACAGGTGCCGAAGTTTTTGGAAACTTAGTTAATGACACCCTTCGTGGTCCGTAAGAACTAGATCTGCTCCGGTTCTTCAATTCTCGGGAACATTGATTCACTCTTTGTAATCTTTACCCCTGGCTTTAGCTGTCCCCAGGTTGCAACTTCAGCAATTGATTGGCCAAGGCCAGACTCAGCTGCGCCAATGTCGCTCCAAAGCGCACTCATACTCTTTGGCATGATCGGTGCATACAAAGTTGAAATTGCTCGCAAGGATTCACAAACTGTGTAAAGAATTGTGGCCAGACGTAGCCGGCTTTCGGCATCGTCTTTCTTTGCCAGAGTCCACGGCTCTTGCTCGGTGACATAAAGATTTACGGCATCAACGAATTCTTTAACGGCGACGATTCCAGTCTGGAAATCAAAGGCACGGATGGAAACATCAGCCTGCGCTGCAGTCTTTACCAAAAGATCAGTCAATACCTTTTCAGCAGCAGTTAATTCACCAGGAGCTGGTAACAACCCGTCGAAGTTCTTAACAACCATGGCCTGAACCCGACTGGCCAAGTTACCCAGACCATTAGCAAGTTCTGAGGTGTAACGCGCAACCAAGTCTTCCCATGAGAACGATCCATCTTGGCCAAAGATAATTGCGCGCATGAAGTAATAGCGGAATGCATCAGAACCAATTAGGTCAACAATGCTTTGTGGTGAAATGCCAGTGAGCTTGCTCTTGCTCATCTTTTCGCCACCAACTAGCAACCAGCCATGAGCAAAGACGCACTTAGGAAGTGGCAGATCAGCAGCCATCAACATTGCTGGCCAAATCACGGCGTGGAAACGAAGAATGTCTTTACCAACTAAGTGCACATCTGCTGGCCAGGTTTCGGCAAACTTCTTTGCACCTTCGCTACCTGGCTCATCGCCTAGGCCAACGGCAGTTGCGTAGTTAAGTAGCGCATCAAACCAAACGTAAACAACTTGTGATGGATCCCACGGAACTTCAATTCCCCAGTCAAAAGTTGAACGAGAGATTGATAGATCTTGAAGTCCCGATCGCAAGAACGACATAACTTCGTTGTAAGCAGATTCTGGACGAATTGCTTGAGGGTTTGCTTCGTAGTGCTTGATTAAAGCATCGGTGTAAGCCGAGAGCTTGAAGAAATAGTTTGATTCACTAACAAGTTCAACCGGCTTGGAATGAATTGGGCAAAGTTTTTCATCGCCGTCTCCATCGATTAAGTCACCTGGAAGTTTGAATTCTTCACAACCAACGCAATACGGACCTTCATAAGCGCCTTCATAAATATGGCCAGCATCTTTGAGCTGAGATAAGAATCTTTGAACCCGCTTAGTGTGACGTTCCTGAGTCGTGCGAATGAAGTCATCATTGGCAGCATCAATCACATCCAGAACTGGCAACCAAGCATCAGCAACGAGTTTGTCTGCCCAAGCTTGTGGGGCAACACCATTTGCTTCAGCGGTGCGTAAAACCTTTTGGCCGTGCTCATCGGTTCCAGTCAAGAACCAAACATCTTCTCCAGCCATGCGATGCCAACGAGTCATAACGTCACCAGCAACAGTTGTGTAGCCGTGTCCGATGTGTGGCGCATCATTTACGTAGTAAATGGGCGTTGTCAGATAAAACGCTTTGTTGCTGGTCATGCATTAAGTCTAGAGCGAAACTGGATTAACTTTTTCGCTGGCGTTGATCGGCAAGGACCGCGTCGTAGACATCTCGCTTTGGCACACCAAGCTCTCGCGCCACTGATGCAATAGCATCTCGCTGGGTTTCGCCAACTTCGACTCGGGTAGCAACTAAACCAACCCAGTCTTGCGCAGTTGTTTCCGGCAGCGGCTGTGCGCCAGATATGACCAAGGTAATTTCGCCAAGGATCTCGCGATCACTCCACGCAACTAACTCGGCCAAAGTTCCGCGCACCACTTCTTCATAAGTCTTAGTTAGTTCGCGGCAAATCACGCCTTGTCGATCTGAACCAAAGACCGCTTCTAGATCAACCAGTGAATCAACTAAGCGATGTGGGGCTTCAAAGAAAACCATGGTTCGTTGTTCATGCAGTAATGATTCGCAAAGGGTTCGACGTTCGCCAGACTTTCTCGGCAAAAATCCTTCAAAGGAAAATCGATCAACTGGAAGTCCGCTGACAGCTAGCGCTGCCAGAACTGCTGATGGGCCAGGAATCACCGAGACTTTTACATCTTGAGCTATTGCTTCTTGAACTAGCCGATATCCAGGATCACTCACACTTGGCATGCCAGCATCAGAAATCATTACTACTGTTTCGCCGGAAAGCACGCGACCAATTAGTTCTGGGCTCTTGGCTTCTTCAACGGCATCGTAAAACGACCAGATTTGGGCTTGGGTGGTAATCCCTAAATCAGAAAGTAAGCGATGTGCTCGCCTGGAATCTTCAGCTGCAATTACATTCGCAGTTTCCAGAATTTCCCGCAGTCGTGCTGAGGCATCACCAACGTTTCCAATTGGTGTTGCTGCAAGGAATAGCTGACCTGACATCCCTCCATCATTCCCTAAATCGGACTACGTCCGAATCATTCCCTAAATCGGACTACGTCCGAATCATTCCCTAAATCAGGCAATGCCTGAATCATTGGGTAAAGCAGAACAACTCCTGTATTTTTAAGCAGTGGAGACAACTGAGGTAGCCGAGCCGGTTAAATCAAGGCGGGCTCCGTTTGACCTGGATATAAAGTCCAAGCCTGCGGGTGGTTGGGCTGGCTGGCGCGGGCCGTTAGCTGCTACGGGCTTAGCTGCACTTTTGCGACTGCCGTATTTAGGTCAACCACACGCAATCATTTTCGATGAAACTTATTACGTTAAAGATTCTCTAGCGCTTTTAACTTTTGGCCACGAGCGCAAAGTTATTGAAGATGCTGACACAGTTTTGTTGGCTAGTGGCGGAGAAAACTTCGCCAGTATCTTTACCGATGCTGCGTCCTACATAGTTCACCCACCGGTTGGTAAGTGGGTTATCGCCAGCGGTGAAGCAATCTTTGGCGCAACGCCATTTGGCTGGCGCATCGCGATTGCAATTCTTGGAATCCTGAGCGTTTTAATTACTGCTCGAATTGCTCGCCGCCTAACTAACTCAAACTTCATCGGCACGGTAGCTGGACTGTTACTTGCCCTCGATGGACTGCACATCGCAATGAGCAGAACTGCATTGCTTGACACTTCCCTATCATTCTTTGTGCTTTGCGCATTTGGCTTCTTGATTATGGATCGAGATTCCGCAAACTCAGGGGGCTCTAAATCTTGGCGCTGGGCCATGGTTGCGGCCCTCGGGTTAGCTTGCGCAACTAAGTGGAGTGGCATTTACTTCGCTGCCGCATTTGGAATTCTGATGTTGATTTGGGATTACGAGCGAAGAAGTAAGCGCTTAGAAGGGTTTACAGTTTGGCTGACAAAAGATTTCTTGCCTGCACTTGTGATGCCATTTGTGATCATTGCAATTTACATCGCTAGTTGGATTGGCTGGTTTAGAAGTTCAGGTGGCTGGAATCGAAACTGGGCACAAGAAAACGATGTGACCTCGTGGGTGCCAGATGCATTAGTAAGTCTGTTTCACTATCACAAAGACATGTTGAGTTTTCATACGAACTTAGTTACTCCGCATAGTTACTCAGCTAATCCATGGTCCTGGCCATTAATGATTCGCCCAACTAGTTTCTATTACGAAACTGATCCAACTTGTGGCGCAGACAAATGTTCCCAAGAAGTAATTCCACTTGGTAATCCATTGATCTGGTGGGCTGGCGTTATTGCACTCGCGATCATCATTTACTTTGCAGTAGCCCGTCGACATAGCGCTGCGCTTCCAATTGCTGTGGCGTTTGCGGCTGGTTGGGTGCCTTGGTTATTTTTCCCAGAGCGCACCACTTTTAGTTTCTACTCAGTCGCTTTCATTCCCTACACCGTTATGGCATTGGCACTTACGCTTTATCTCGCAAACGAAAGAGTGAAAAGTGAAAAGCCAATTGCCTGGCGTTGGCCAACTTTAACTTTTGTGATTGTTGCCGCTGCACTTACTGCTTTTTTCTATCCGATCTTGACCGGGCATTCAATCAGTTACGAGATGTGGCACCTGCGGATGTGGCTACCCTCCTGGGTTTAATTACTGATTGCTTTGAAGGACCGAAGTCGCAAACTATTGGTAACCACAAACACACTTGAAAATGCCATGGCCCCAGCGGCAATAACTGGACCGAGTAATCCCAGCATGGCTAATGGAATGGCTGCAACGTTGTAAGCAAAGGCCCAGAACAAATTAATTTTGATAGTTCGCATCGTTGCGCGCGATAACTCAATTGCATCAACGGCTGCTGCCATTGTCGAACGCAGCAACACAATGTCAGCTGCACTGGCTGCAACATCAGCGCCAGTTCCCATTGCCAAACTTAAGTGAGCTTTAGCTAAAGCAGCTGCGTCATTGATGCCATCACCAATCATTGCTACAAAGTGATCGTCGTTTTGATTCGAAGTTACTAATTCAAGTTTTTCCGCTGGTGAGCTATTTGCGAAGTATTGCGCTATTCCCAATTGCTGGCTAACTTTTTGTACTGCAACTTCATTGTCACCAGAGGCAACAATTGGTGTGATCTTAAGTTTCTTCAAGTGCGCCAAGGCTGGAAGCGCACTTGAATCTAGTGCGTCGGCAAGTGCGATAACGGCAACAGCGTAGGCATCACGATAAACCACCACAACGCTGTCGCCGCGAGCTTGGAATCTCTCAGCAGCTTGGGCGAATTCACCTTCTGGCGTGCCAAGCCATTTTGGCGAACCTAATGCACATGGATGTCCGGCTACTAATCCTTGAACCCCTGAGCCGCCAACTGTGTGGACTTTGGTTGCGGTTTCTTTTGTGAATTCAAACTTACGGGCATGAGTTCGCAAGCTGGTGGCAATTGGATGAGTGGAGCTTGCTTCGAGTGAATCGACAATCTGCCAAAGTTCAGTCGGTTCGATCTTGGTGAAAACTTCAACAACGCTCATTCGACCATCAGTCAAAGTTCCAGTTTTGTCCATGATCATTACATCGATTTTTTGGCTGGACTCGATGGCATGTGGACCACGAATCAAAATACCCAGTTGCGCACCCCTACCAGTTCCAACCAAAAGCGCAGTTGGTGTGGCAAGACCCAGAGCGCACGGACAGGCAATCACAAGAACTGCAATGCCAGTTGTGATGGCTAATCCTGAATCACCTGAAATAGCAAACCACGTAACGGCAGTAACCAAGGCAAGTGCGACCACAATCGGTACAAAGATTTCCGAAACCCGATCTACCAGTCGAGTGACTTCGGCTTTTCCAGTTTGCGCTTGATGCACAAGTCTGGAGATTCCGGAAAGCACTGTGTCCTTGCCAACTGCTTTAGCTTGAATGGTTAGTGCAGTGTCGATTAAAACCGTTGCGCCAATTACATCGTCGCCTTCAGTCACGGCCACCGGAAGTGACTCACCAGTAACCAATGAATTATCAACATGACCAGAACCAGAAATCACAATCGCATCAACAGGAATTTGGCTGCCAGCTGGAACGTAAATCACATCTCCAACTTTTACGTCTTCAATTGCCGTATTAACCTGCTCGCCATTTTGAATCACTAGCGCAAACTTGGGATTCAAGCTCGCTAGATTCTCAATTGCTTTTTGGGATTGCTCCCGAGCCCGATGCTCTAAGTACTTTCCAAGTAAAACCAAAGTGGTAACACCTGCTGCGACTTCAAAATAAAGATCAGGGTGCGCTGATTGGTGTCGAGATGGGAACAGCTCTGCGCTCATTGTCATGCCAACTGTGCCGGCTGCAGTAAACAAAACTGCCCACATTGACCAAAGGTAAGAAACCACGACGCCAAGACTTACCAATGAATCCATGGTCACCGCCCGGTGGCGCAAATTCAAAAAAGCTGCGCGATGAAATGGCCAAGCTCCCCAGGTTGCAACCGGAGTAGCCAGGCCAGCGCAAACCCATTGCCAATATGAAAACTGCATAGTTGGCATCATGGAAATAGTCATCAGCGGAATTGTTAGAAACGCAGAGATAATTAACCTGATTCGAAATTCACGAACTCCATAAAGTTCGACGGCTTTTCCAGATATGGAAGCGGTGTACCCAGTTTTTTCAATCGCCGCAATTAGTTCTTCATTAGTTACATCTTGATCTACGTCAGCAAATGCAACGCCTGTGGCATAGTTAACGGACGCTCGAACTCCATCAAGTTTTTCTAAAGATTTTTCAACACGGCGTGAACAAGAAGCACAGGTCATTCCACCTACGCTGAGTTCAACGCTTCTGGCTGACATTAGTTGGGAACGAGCTCGTATCCGGCTTCATCAATAGCAGTAGCCAGTTGTGCTTGTTCTAGCGCAGCATCGGAAGTAATCGTGACCTGACCAGATTCCAAATCAACATCAACGTCAGTAACTGTTGGCAGCAAAGATAACTCCATAGTTACTGCGGAAACACAATGTCCACAGGTCATTCCTGACACATTAATTGTGGTTTGCATTTCGATCTCCTTCGCTTGACTTAATTGTACCGCGAAGGAATTATTCGTTTACCGCACGCTTTTCTGCAACTTCTGGATAAGTCTGCGCTGCCGCAAGTGCAGCTTTACGCGCCTTTTCCATCGCAATCGCACGAGCTTCTTCCAAGCGCTTTTGTGATTCTTGAATTCGAGCCGCACGTTGCGCCTTTAGCAATTCAGCCTGTTCAACCATGTCTTGACCAGTCCATGGTTTTTCGGAATCAATCACGCGGGAATAAGTAGTTGCCTTATCAGCTTTGACATAAGACGGCAATGGAGTTTCAACTGGCTGCCAGGTGCGTCGAGTTTCGGAAACTGTTTCAGTCAACGCAATGATTTCAGTGCGATGATCTGGAACTGCAGCTTGTGTTCGTGGCGCAGTTTCGTCTTTAGTTTTTTGTACGCGCACTGGACGCGGCGCATGCTTTGCATTACGCGCAGCTGCGCCAGCAAAACCTGCGATCAATAAAGTTGGCGCTGCAATCCAGAAGATCGAAATTCTGCCTGCTGCACCTAAAACTAACGTTGCGACCAATGCAGTGAACAAAGTCATGGCAACTCTGCGACGACGAACAAAAGCTAGCTCGCGCGCGGACTTTGGTTCACGTTGTTGCCAACGCCATTTGATTGCTACTTCGCCTTCTTCGCGAAGACCTTTTTCAACTTGAGCGCGATCATGGCTCTTTAACCAGATCGGTACTAAGACAACGGCCCACATCACTACAACGATGAGATATAACAAGCCGGTCATGGTTATTTACGGTACGGCGTATTCGCCAATATCTTGCGGAACTAAAGGGCTATCGGGATAACGTGTCGCACTAACTAAAGATGTGATCGATCACAGAGCCCGAAATTGTGTTGGGCATCATGACGTAGATGTTGTGGTCTCGCCACTGCCCATTAATGTGCAAGAAGGCCGGGCGGACACCTTCAAAGTTGTAGCCAAGGCGAATTGCCAAGCGATTACTTGGGATATTCTCAGGCCGCACTGCGATTTCGATCCGATGAAGTTTGAGGGTTTGCAGTAAGTGGTCAGTTACCAAGGCGGCCGCGGTGGTCATAACTCGCTTGTCAGAAGCGGACTCATCAATCCAGTAGCCAAAGTGGCAGCCCCGAAGTGAGCCGTACGTTATGTCCGAAACGTTGATTTGGCCGACGAATGTCCCCTGGTATTCCACAACAAAAGGCAAAGTGCGACCATCCCGTGCTTCGGCCAACATGCGCTTGGCACTTTGGCGAAAAGTTGGAGGTGGCTCAATGCTTGGCATTGGAGATGTGGCTTCCCATTCATGCAGCCAATCATTATTAATCTGTCGTAGCTGCTGCCACCTTCTGGCATCGCGCACCCGAAGCGGTCTTACTTTCACATCACCATGGCTTAATGTGGCGGGCCAAGCTCTAGTCACTTGCTCACCTTAGTTATTCGTCACTCAGCGCATCAAGCTGCATAACTTTAACGGTGTCACCAGCATTCAAACGCCTAGTTCCAGGCGGCACAATGATCAAGGCATCTGCAGTTCCCAATCCAGCTAGTGGATGATCTTCGTTATTTTCTACCGAACGAACAACAGGCACATTTCCAGATTTCGAAATATGTGCGCGAACATAACGGGCATCATCGCCAGCACCATCAACAGTTGTCTCAAGTCGGGCTTCAATAACTCGGTGATGCAACTTGCTATGGCCCATAAGTCTTCTGATTAATGGCCGCACAAAAATGTCAAAGGAAAGCAATGCGCCAACTGGGTTTCCTGGCAAAACGAAAATTGGGGTTGAATCCGGACCAATAACTCCGAAGCCTTGAGCTCCACCTGGAGTCATGTTGACTCGGGAAATCTCAACTCGCCCAAGTTGGCGCAGCACGTTTGTTAGTAGGTCATAGTCGCCAGCGTTCATGCCACATGCTGTGATGATTACGTCCGCGCGGACTAGTTGGTCTTCGATTGCTGAACGAATTAAGTCTGAATCACTTTGTAGTGGTCCAACTCGAAATGTCATCGCGCCAGCTGCCGTTGATGCTGTGGTCAATGCAATGCCGTTGATGTCAGGACGCAAGTCTTCTAATGTTCCTGGGTCAGCTAAATCACTACCAACAGTCAAGATCACAACGCGAGGTTTTGGGTGAACCCAAATTCGACCTAAGTTTGCTGCTGCTAAGAGTGCGATGTGCCGTGCACCGATTGCAGTTCCTTGCGGCAGCAATACGTGATGGCTGCCTTCATCCTCAGTTACAACTTGTTCTGCAAGAACGCAGCCAACGGATCCAAGTAATCCAACTTCTAAGGATTCCAGCGGTGAAACATTAGCTAGAACCGCTTCTAAGTGTTGCTCGACAGAGCGCATTAAATCTTGCCTGCCAAATACGAAGTTAACCAAGCGCGAAGATCTGGACCTAGATCATCTCGATCAAGTGCAATTGAAACCACGCTCTTTAAATAGGAAAGTTTGTCGCCGGTGTCGTAACGCTTGCCTCGGAACACCACGGCGTGAACGCCACCGCCAGATTCAGCTGGCATATCAATTAACGATGCCAACGCATCAGTTAGTTGAATCTCGCCACCGCGACCAGGTGCAAGATTTTCTAACAAACTAAAGATTGCAGGATCGATTACATAACGACCAATCACTGCAAGGTTGCTTGGAGCAGTTCCAGCAGCTGGCTTTTCCACCAATTCCGTGACTCGAACAATGTCTGGATTATCGGTTGGCACAACAGCAGCGCAACCATACAAATGAATTTGATCTTCCGGCACTTCCATCAGTGCCAAAATGCTGCCACCGAATTTTGCTTGCGCAGCAAACATATCTGGCAAAACTGGAGTCTTGGCATCAACCAAGTCATCACCAAGTAAAACTGCGAATGCTTGGTTGCCCACATGTTCTTTAGCCATGCTCACAGCATGACCCAATCCCATTGGCACACCTTGGCGTACGTAATGCATGGCAGCCAAGTCAGCTAGCTCTGAAATTTCGCTTTGCATTTCAAATGCGCCACGTTCAGCCAAAGTGCGCTCCAAGCTCGGGGCGCGATCGAAGTGGTTTTCTAATGAATCTTTGTTACGTCCAGTTACGAACAGAACATCGTTAATGCCCGCGGCTACGGCTTCTTCAACTACGTATTGAATAGCTGGCTTATCGACAACTGGGAGCATTTCCTTCGGGGTTGCCTTGGTTGCCGGCAAAAATCGCGTACCTAACCCCGCTACCGGAATCACCGCTTTATGAATTGTGCCCCTATTGCTCATACCTAGACTTTACTGGCAATACGGTTAAGGAATGGTAAGTCGTTCCAAAGACACAGTGCGCGAGCAATCAATCGCGGCTCGTAACGCGCGAAGCAGTGCGGATATTTCTGAAGCGGGAAATGCCATCGCAAATCATGACTGGGCAGCTTTATGCCCCGGTCATTTAGTAACTTGTTTTGTCTCGATGGCCACTGAACTGCCTACGGAACCAATTCGAAATAAATTGCGCGAACTTGGCAAAGATGTAGCGCTGCCAATTATGAAACCTGGTCGCAGTTTGGCTTGGGGGTTTGACGGAACTGCCTTCGTGAAGAACAACTATGGCATTTTTGAACCCGAGCCTGCAGACATTGACATCGCTAAGGCAAGTGCGATTCTGATTCCCGCGCTTCGAGTCGGTCGCGATGGTTCACGATTGGGCAGAGGTGCTGGTTATTACGACCGGGCTTTAGCCAAAGTGCCATCACATGCTGGCGGTGGTCCGCTTCGCATCTGCCTAGTATTCGATGATGAAGTGGATGATTCAGTGCCAAGTGAACCGCATGATGCCTTGATTGATGTCATCGTGACACCGAGTCAGGTTATTCGAGTTAACTAGTCGCTAACTAAATAAGTAGCGTCCCAAAACCAAACCAATACCTGCGGCAATAACTCCACCGGTAATTAACGTAACTGCATAAATCATTGCTGGTCGGAAAGCTTGTGCAAGTAATCGTCGATGTAATTGCAAACTCACTCCACTAAATGTTGTTAGTGCGCCACAAAATCCGATGCCAATAATTACTTGCCAGTCCCCCGGTAACGCTAAAACAATTCCAAGCAAGAATGCACCGACCACATTTACCAACAAAGTTGCGCGCGGAAATGCCGAACTTCCAACTGGTGGTAAGTAGTACTCAACTGCAAACCTAATAAATCCACCTAAGGCCGCTGCAAAAACAAATAGCGCCAAATTCATTTGCGATCACCCAGCAAAGCACCAATGTGAGTCGCGGCAACACCAACTGCAAAAGTTGCAACCACATAAGTGATTGAAATCAATGGCGTACTTGCTAAATGCAAAGTTTCCACTGCAATCGCCGAGAACGTTGTGAAGCCACCAAGAACGCCAGTAACCACAAAGTGGCGACAGGTTTCATTCAACATAATTTTTGGTGAACTTGCGATCAATCCAATTAACAATGCGCCAATAACGTTAACAATAAAAGTTGACCAAGGAAAAGACGTTTCGCTCGGCGTTTGAATCCAGTATGAAATTTGTAATCGTGCTAGCGAACCAAGTGCTGCCCCTAGGGCTGCAACTAATCCAAACTTAAGCACTTGGACTTGGTGTGCTGGCTGGCGCTGCTGCTGGTGCAGGTGTTGCAGTTGCAGTCGAAGAAGTACTGGAGTCGGAAGTACTTGGTGTTGTTGACGATGTGGTTCCGCGGGAATCGTTGCGATAGAAACCCGAACCCTTAAAAACTACGCCTACAGATCCGTAAACCTTCTTCAAGGCTTCGGCTTTGCATTCTGGGCAAGTTGTTAAGGCGTCATCAGAAAAGGACTGGACTACTTCAAGCGGCGCATTGCATTGGCCACACACGTATTGATAGGTAGGCATGATTTCCTTTCGACTCTGGTAATCGTACCTGTGGATAAATTAAGTCGCGAAATTTGAATTCGACTTATCGTGGCACGACTATGAAAAACCTTGAATTTCTGCACAAGTACTATCCGTTAATCGTTAGGTATCGCCGCTCAATTGCAGCCACACTGGCTGGTCTTGGAACCTTGCTGATTCTGAGCTTGGTGATTCCCACCCCTGGGTCTCAGACCAAAGTGCTTGTGGCAACCGCGCCGCTAAGTGCCGGGGCCACGTTGACTGCCTCAGACTTTGCGCAAAAGTCGTTACCGGATGATTTTGCTTGGAGTACTTTGCAATCTGAACCGGGTGACTTAATTGGAAAGGTTTTAGCTCATTCGATCTCGGCAAATCAACCCATCAGCAGCAATGACTTGATTGGTCAAGGACTTTTAACTGGACTACCCGAAAACTATGTTGCAGTTTCACTTCCAGTAAGTGCCAGTACGAGTGCTTCACTATTAAATGTTGGAAATGTAATTGACGTTTACGGCACAAGTAATGACGGATTTAATGCAGGAGTCTTAGTTGCATCTCGCGCCAGAATACTTGCGATCCCAAGTAGTGCCAAGAGTTCGATGTTTGCCGGTGGTTCAACGACTAGTTCAATCATTGTTGGTGTCGATTCGGTTGCCGCGATAAGTATTGCCGGCAGTGCCTCAAATCAAGGATTCACAATCGCGCTGCTTCCTTAACTTTTGGAAGCCAATAAAACTTTTTCCTTAGCGCCGTTAACTAGCCGTGGTGTGGTGGTACGTCTTCTAAGAGTTCGCGATCACGATTCGAAGGTGGCGCAACATCATCACTAGTTTGTTCTCGAGTTAACTCAACGCCATCAAGCAAGGCACGCAACTTTGCCGAACTCTGGGCTTTTGGATCCACAGGTTCATCAGGATTATTAGGCGTCGAACTCATACTCCTATGCTGATACCTAAGGAATAAAAAACCTAATTCAAGCTGCAAAGGAAATGGATTCGCGATGGGCATCGTTTGGGATATCAACGTCGAACGTCCTGAATTCCCAAAATTAACCACAAACCTTGAAGCTGACCTTGTCGTTGTTGGTCTTGGTGGATCCGGCCTAACGGCGCTTCTTCACGCTGCTCAACGTGGGCTAAATGTCATAGGTATCGATGCAGATCGAATTGCCGCTGGTGCTGCCGGTCGAAATGGTGGTTTACTGCTGGCTGGAATTGCAGATTTTCATCATAACGTTCGCAGAGATTTTGGAATTGAACGCGCGACTGCGCTTTACCACCACACACTCGATGAAATGGATCGC
The DNA here is from genome assembly GCA_030157865.1 of Candidatus Nanopelagicales bacterium. Taxonomy (GTDB): domain Bacteria; phylum Actinomycetota; class Actinomycetes; order S36-B12; family UBA5976; genus UBA5976. Next base: position 92,006 of record JAOATY010000043.1, read on the forward strand.
ATTGAAGCGACAACTCCGGAGGCAGTTTCTCGAATTGGGGCACTTCGCATTGGCGAATTAAGTCGCGGTGAAGATCCAGAAGAACTCAGCGATATTTACGCGCATCGCGATGCTTTGCTGGCCGACGGATTTCCAGTTGAAGATTATGAAGGCGAACAAGGCATCGGAATATTGATCCCGACTGATGGAACTTTCCACCCAGCAAAGCGAGCAGTGTTGTTAACCAACCTTGCAACAAAAGCTGGCGCGCAAATCTTCACTCATTCACCTGCAACAAAAATTGAGTCCGGCCTGGTAACAACGGAGCAGGGAACTATTAAAGCCAAGCACATCGTGGTTGCTATCGATGGAAACTTAGGTAAGGCGCTGCCGGAGATTTCTGATCTGGTGCAACCCACTCGCTTGCAAATGATTTCAACCGCGCCCGAGACAAAACTTAATTTGAAATACGCTGTCTACATCCGCCAAGGTTGGGACTACTGGCAACAATTGCCTGATGGTCGAATAGCTATCGGTGGCGGCCGCGATCTTGCGTTGGAGCAAGAAGCAACTGACGTGGTTGAGCCAACCCAAATCATGCGCGATTACTTGGAACGCAAACTTGAAGCAATTGGCGTGACTGCGCCAGTTGAACATCATTGGGCTGCAATCGTTAGCTACACCGATTCTGGATTACCGATTGTGAAAGAGGTTCAGCCTGGTGTTTGGGCCGTTGGTGCATACTGCGGAACTGGAAATGTAGTTGGCGCACTTTTGGCTCGCAGTGTTGTTGATCAATGTATTGACGGACACAGCCAAGTGATTACGGACTTTGCGAGCTAGTTCAATGACTGCTGAACTATTACCTGCCGAAATCTGGCACAACCTGCGTGATGATCACCAGACCAAAGTTTTGCCGTGGATCACACCTCGTTTAGAGCGCAGGTCTCGCCACGAGAGTCACCCAGTCGATGACTTTCTATTTGAGTACTACCCGATCAGCACCAACAAATTAATGAATTGGCATCCGGGCTTTGGAACTTCGCTGGAAGCAACTGAAATCGAATCTGAAGAATTTCCATCTGGAAGCTACGAATTTGTCTATAACAAAATTCAGATTCGCACTGAGTGGTTAGTTAAGAATCAAGAAGCTGCAATTAATTTGATTGACTTTCTATCCAAAACTCAAGAGCGTTCAATTCGTTCCGGTTGCTTTGGTTTACATGAATGGGCCATGGTTTTGGGTACTGAAGAAGTCAGGCACGAAAAGTGGCCACTTCGTTTGAGCCAAGAAGAAATTCGCGCCACGATTGATGAAGTTGGCTTGCGCTGCACTCACTTTGATGCCTTCCGCTTTTTCACTCCGATTGCTGCTCCGCTAAATCCACTTCAGTTAACTCGAATTGATCAAAATGATGTTGAGCAGCCAGGTTGCTTGCACGCCAACATGGATTTGTATAAACATGCCCAGCGGTTTGCGCCAATCGTTGGATCGGAAATTGTTCATACTGCATTTGCTTTAGCCAAAGACATCAGAACCGTGGACATGCAAACCGCTCCTTATGACTTAGCAAATCTCGGTGTGGTTCCGATTCCTGTTGAAACTGAAGCTGGCCGAGAAAAGTTTGCAGAACTACAAATTGGATTCGCGCAACGCGCACAGATTTTGCGAACAGAATTAATCGCAGCATTGAAATCTGCCTATGTATCCGCAGAAATCAAGGGATAACTTAACAAATTTCAAAAACGGTAAGATTCAAGTTATGTCACGCCGCAGAGTTGATCCCCAGCCACCTTCTGAAAAAGTAACAAGATCAGGAAATCGTGGACGCAGAGCAGCTAAGTCAGCCACAGTTGCAACCATCACAGTTGAGCGGCCACATGGTCTGGCTGTACTTAGCCACTCAGATCGCAGACTCCTAGCAATTGTTGTAGGCGTTTCAATCGCGGCCGGAATCTTGAACAGCACAAACGGAAATCCAGTTCTTTCCTTCTTAACTTCCGCAATTGCCTTGGGCGCAATTGCTCGTTTGGTTGTGCGAAGTGTTGAGGCAGTCAGTGATCGAATCGGTCGTGGCCTAAACGGAACCTTGCAGTCTTTGCTTGGAAACCTGCCTGAGATTTTCGTAATCCTATTTGCGCTTAAAGCCGGACTTTACGAAATTGTTAAAGCCACAATCGTTGGCTCGGTTATTGCAAACATCCTGCTTGTTATGGGTATCGCCTTCGTTGTTGGTGGTCGCAAATATGGCCGCCAGTCATTCAACGTGGTTTCAGCTCGCCAGCTAAGTATGTTGCTGGCCCTTTCCGTTTTTGCTCTTGCAATTCCATCGTTAGCTGCATCCTTCAACACTCCAGCTGTTGAATATGAGCGCGAAATTACTGTAATCATTTCGCTGCTCTTGATTGTTTTGTTCTTGGCTTCGATTCCAGACACAATTCGTCATGCAAGTCATGAATCACCGGTAACTGGAACAAGCGAGGCTTTGGAAGCTGCAAGTGAAGTTGATGAACATGGTCAGTGGCCATTCAACGTTGCAGCTCTGATGGTGCTGGTTGCAATAACAGGTTCCGTTGTGGTCTCAAGTTGGTTTGTGGATGTGTTGCCTTCGGCGATGTCGACATTAGGAATTTCCGAAGCGTTCGCAGGTTTAATCATCGTTGCGCTTGTTAGCAATGTCGTTGAAAGCTTCTCAGGTATTCAGTTAGCTGCACGTAATCAGCAAAGCTACGCCTTGCAAATCATTTTGCAGTCGCCGGTTCAAGTTGCCATGATCGTGGCACCACTTATTGCGTTGGCTGCACCACTGGTTGGCGCTGCAACCTTCACATTAGTTTTGTCACCGCTATTGCTGGCCGTGATGTTCATGGCCGTCTTCATTGCAATCGTTGTGGTTTCTGATGGTCAGTCGACATGGTTTGAAGGCGCTGCACTAATCACTTTGTATTTGGGTATCGCCACTGCGTTCTGGTGGGGATAAATCCATGAAGTCCATTAGCTGGCAATCATGATTACCAATGACATTGCTCAAGCGGTAACTGCCCTTGCTGATGGAAAGTTATGTGCCATCCCAACTGAAACGGTTTATGGCCTTGCAGCAAATGCACTTGATGAAAGAGCTGTTGCCCGAGTATTTGAAGCAAAAGAACGTCCCGCTGATCATCCTTTAATCGTTCATGTTGCCACGGCTGCTGACGTAACTGAATGGATTACTGAACTACCAAAGTGGGCAATTGATTTAACGAACGCGATTTGGCCTGGACCATTAACGATCGTTGGCCCACGCACCGCACTTGCAAGTAACTCGGTAACGGGTAACCAAGACACTGTTGCAGTGCGCGTTCCAAGTCACCCAATTGCGCAGGAGTTATTGAGTCAACTAAAGACTCAAGGCGTTAAGGGTTTAGTAGCGCCAAGTGCAAACCGCTTTGGTCATGTTTCGCCAACAAGTGCTGCGCATGTTTCTGCTGATTTAGGTGAATACCTAGATGCGCACGGAGATTTGATTTTGGATGGGGGCGATTGCCAAGTCGGAGTTGAATCCACAATTGTGTTAGCAACAGGATCGCAGCCAGTTATCTTGCGACCAGGTGCAATTACGGCAGCTGACATAAAGCGAATTACGGGCGTTGATGTATCTGAGCATTCGGAAAATGCACCACGAGTAAGTGGTGCTTTGGATTCCCACTACTCCCCAACTGCTCAGGTAATTCTGATTAGCGATGGTTCTGACATTGAACTTGAAAGTAATTCTGGATTCTTAGCCCTTGCCCAAGCTCCAACACCTGCTGGATTGGTTCGCTTAGCCTCACCGGAAACCATCGAGGAATTTGCTCACGAACTCTACAGTTCGTTGCGCTCTGGCGATGATTTGAAACTAAAAACGATTTATGTTGTGCCACCTAGGGGCGATGGTTTAGCTCAAGCAATTAACGACCGATTAAATCGCGCTGCTTTTTAGCGAACTACGAGTTCACCAATTGCGTGAATCACAATTCCAGCAAGTGCTCCAACGATAGTTCCGTTAACGCGAATGAACTGCAGATCGCGACCAACCTGAAGTTCGATCTTCTTGGCAGTGTCACCGGCATCCCAACGAGCCACGGTGTCGCTAATAACTGCAGCAATTTCGTCTCGGTATCGGTCAACCAAATGAGTGGTGGCGTTTTCTAGCGCAGTATCAATGGTTTCTTGTAATTCTCGATCAGCTGAAACTTTCGAACCAAAGTTTGCAATCAAAGTCGTCACGCGAGTTCGTAATTCGCTATCTGGATTCGCAGCTTCTTGACGCAAAGTCTTCTTGGTTGAAATCCAAATGTCAGAAATTGTGTGACGAACCTCTGGTCGATCTACTAATCGCATCTTGGCAGCGTTAACGCGTTCAATAATTACTGGATCTGATTGCAGCTGATCGGCGAATCGATGTAGCAATCTTTCAATCGAATGCCGAATTGGATGTTCGTAATCTTCTTGCACTTCTTTACTTAATTCAATCAAGCGCTCGTAAAGCCATTCGCCCGCTTTATCTTTACCAAGACCTGGCAACCACTTAGGTAATTGCTTATCGATCCAGCCCTTTGCTCGAGCTGGATCATTTTCTAACCAGTCTTGAATGGCCTTAGCCAACATGTCCACGATTGGAGTGTGGGCATCATTTTCTACAGCCTTAACTAAAAAGATTCCCAGCGGCTTTGCAATGTCAAAGTTCTCGGCAGTGCGACGAAAAGATTCTTCGATAACTTCGGCAATGTCTTCGTCATCGCCAAGGGAAGTTGCCCAAGCAACTACACCAGAAAGTTCATCGGTAACTTGTTTGGCATTTTGTGGATTGCTCAGCCAGCCACCTAAGCGGTTTGCAATGTCTGCAGATTGCAGTTTGCTGCGGACCACTTCTTCGGACAGGAAGTTATCACCAACGAATTCACCCAGGCTGGCACCAATGGCATCCTTGCGAGTTGGAATGATTGCGGTGTGTGGGATTGGTAAGCCAAGTGGTCTGCGGAAAAGTGCAGTGACTGCAAACCAGTCTGCTAAGCCACCGATCATTCCAGCTTCAGCAGCAGCTCGAACGTAGCTGACCCACTCGGCTGCACCAGCAGCTTCAGCACGTTTTGCAAACACGTAGATAACAGCGGAAGCAAGTAGCAGTCCGGTTGCGAAAGATTTCATGCGGCGCAATTGCTTGCGCTTTAACCGATCACTTGCCCGCGTAGTGATGCGAAGTGGTTGGCTCATGCCTTAATCGTAGGCGTGTGGTCTACGCCAGCAATCTGGTCATGGATGTGTCCAGCCAAACGCTCAATAATTACAAGTCCGTCTTTAACTCCACCCGGTGAACCTGGCAGGTTAATGATTAGCGATGATCCAGTAACGCCAGCTAGGCCGCGAGATAGATCAGTCGTTGGAACTCGATCTCGCGAATATGCGCGAAATGCTTCTGGGATTCCTGGAAGTAGTTTTTTGATTAGTGGAGCGGTTGCTTCCGGCGTAACATCATGTGGCGAAACTCCAGTGCCACCAGTTGTGACGATTAAATCAACGTTGCCAGCAAGTGAAAGTTCGATCGCAGCTTGAATCTGCGAGATGTTGTCTGGAATCACAATTGGATCTTTGAGTTCGTAACCAAGTTTGGTTAAACCTGCAGCCAGGATTTCACCACTGGTGTCGGCATAAACGCCAGCACTCGCACGATTACTCGCGGTAATAACTACTGCAGTACGAACAGCCATTTAGCTTCGGTTCCATTCCCCATTACGACCACCGTCTTTGTGGGTCATTTTCACATCAGTAATCGTGGCACCTGGATCAATTGCTTTGACCATGTCGATAACGGTTAGGCCAGCAACAGCAACGGCAGTTAAGGCTTCCATTTCAACGCCGGTGCGATCGGCAGTTTTTACGGTGGCAGTGATTTCTACGCCTTCATCAACCACAACGAGTTCAACGGAAACTCCATGAACCGCGATCGGGTGACAGAGCGGAATCAAATCTGGAGTGCGCTTAGTTGCCATGATGCCGGCGATTCGAGCAGTAGCTAAGACATCGCCTTTTGGCACTGCGCCATCGCGAAGTAGTGTCACGACCTGCTGAGATAGCAGCACGCGACCGACCGTTGTGGCAGTGCGGGTAGTGACTTCGCGATCGGCAACATCAACCATATGGGCATTGCCAGATGCATCGATGTGCGTTAAATCAGAGTTGCTCATAACTGGTAATCGTACGCGCAGTGTGGCCTGGGTCACCATTTAGTTGAGATTTCAACGAATTGTGGCAAGGTTCACACGGGATTTAAGCCATTAGACACCTTTTCGTTAAGAGGCATTCATTTACGTCTGGGACAATTGAGATGTGGGAGACCCCCACACCAAAAGGAGAAAACACCATGAGTGTTCAAATGAATGAAACCGAATCCGTTGTTGGATTCCCTGCATTGGAATCAAACTATGCAGTCCTAATCAACAATGCTATTGGCGAGCACCGCAATGCTGATGTGAACTACATCGTGCGCTCGTTCAACATGGAAAAGAACAACATCACACGTAAGAGCGTTATCGAACGCCTACGCGACGCGTTCTAATCCAGCTAGCAAACCAAAAGAGGACCGATGCCTAGGCATCGATCCTCTTTAGTTTTTTGTGAAGCTTTAGTAATTACTGCTTGATTGCAGAAATATCTAGCTGCAACTTGATGTTGTCGCTTACTAGGAAGCCACCTGTTTCTAGGGCTACGTTCCAAACTAGACCGTAATCTTTACGACTTAGTTCGCCAGTACCTTCGAATCCTGCGCGTGCGTTACCAAATGGATCTGTTGCAGTTCCGGTTGGCTCAACAGCGATGTCGATGCTGTTTGTTACACCCTTGATGGTTAGGTTTCCGGTTACTACGAATGTGTCGCCAGTTGCCTTGATTGCGGTTGATTCGAAAATAAGTTCGTTTGTGTTTTCAGTGTCGAAGAAGTCAGCACTCTTTAGGTGGCCATCACGATCGGCTGAGCCGGTGTCGATTGAGTCAAGCTTTGCTGTGACTTTGGCAGAGGATGATGCAGCGTCAGCGCCAACAACAATGGTGCCTTCGAAGTCTGCGAAGTGTCCGCGGACCTTTGTGATTACTGCGTGACGGGTTTCAAAACCCAAGCGTGAATGTGATGGGTCGATAACCCAAGTTCCCGCGATTGATGAAAGATCAGTCATAGCGACTCCTTAATAGTTGAAAGTTGAACTACTTTAGTTTAACTTTCAACTACGCCAGAAGTCAAGTTATCCGCGGCGAGCCACGTCTTCCACGGCTTTTGCCACTGATTTCGCCACATTTGGATCGAAAACGCTCGGCACGATGTAGCTGGCATTTAGCTGGGCTGGCGAGACACAACCTGCGATTGCATGAGCTGCAGCGAGCAAAGTCTCAGTCGTGATCTTTGATGAAGCGGCATCCAGCAAGCCACGGAAGATGCCTGGGAATGCCAAAACGTTATTGATCTGATTTGGATAATCGCTGCGACCAGTTGCCACAATCTTTGCGTGCTTGGCGGCAAGTACTGGATCGATTTCTGGATCAGGATTGGCCATTGCAAACACGATTGAATCTGGCGCCATTGAAGCCACATCAGCTTCAGTCAAAATGTTTGGCGCACTAACACCAATGAAGACATCTGCGCCGGCTAAACCTTCACCCAGTTTTCCGGTGACGCCAGCCTTGTTTGTGTTGGCCATCATCCATTCGCTGGTGTCCTCGCTATTTGGACGGGTTTGGTAAATCGCGCCGTCAGCATCGTACGCAGTGATGTTCTTCATGCCAGCTTCGTAAAGCAACTGGGCAACAGCAGTTCCTGCTGCGCCCGCACCACTCATGACGATCTTCAAATCTTCTGGCTTCTTCTTCACGATCTTTAATGCGTTAGTTAGCGCTGCTAACACAACTATGGCTGTGCCATGTTGATCGTCATGGAAAACCGGAATATCAAGCAGTTCGCGCAGACGGGCTTCGATCTCAAAACAACGTGGTGCCGAGATGTCTTCTAGGTTTATGCCACCATAAACCGGCGCCAAGATCTGAACCGTGCGAACGATTTCATCTACATCTTGAGTATCGAGACAAACTGGCCAAGCATCCACGTCAGCGAACTGCTTGAAGAGCGCAGCTTTACCTTCCATAACCGGAAGCGCTGCAGCTGGTCCAATGTTGCCAAGACCTAGAACCGCAGATCCATCAGTAACAACTGCGACTGTGTTGCGCTTAATGGTTAGGCGACGAGCATCGCTTGGTTCATCGTGAATTGCCATACAGATTCGAGCAACGCCTGGTGTGTAAGCACGAGAAAGATCATCTCGAGTACGAAGTGGAACTTTTGGCTTAACTTCTAACTTGCCACCAAGGTGAAGTAAAAATGTGCGATCGCTGACTTTGCGAACGTTTGCGCCAGCGATTCCGGCGATAGCTGCAGTTACTCGATCAGCGTGATCCGGATCGGACGTATCGCAAGTTACGTCAACAACCATGCGTTCGTGGCTGGATTCAACAACGTCGAGTGCTGTTAGCGCAGCGCCAGTATCTATAACTGCCTGCGCCAAGCTTGCGGTGGACGATGATTCGGGCGATAACTCAACGCGCAATGTAATTGCATAACCCGGACTGTTGTTAGCCATGAAACGTTTCTCCTTGGTAAGCCTCTATTGTCCCATTTCCCAATACTCACAAACACCAGATCCCTAGGTACTTGCTCACATTTAGCCCGAATTTCATGTTCGTAGCAGGCAATTCACTGGCACGATGGTGCCATGACACCTCCATTTAACCTTTCCGGATCCAAGGCATTAATTACTGGCGCAGGTTCGCCAACGGGCATCGGCTACGCCAGCGCAAAGTTGCTTTGCCAAATGGGAGCCAGCGTTTACATAACTGGAGCCAGTGATCGTTTGAACGATCGAGTGTCTGAATTAAAGTCTCAAGGTTTCAATGTTGAAGGTTGCGTTGCAGACTTAACGGAGTTCTCCGCCGCTGAAACTGTGGTTTCAAATGCTTTGGCATTCCTCGGTGGACTAGACATCGTCGTTAACAACGCGGGCATGACAAGTGTCAATGCGCCAATGCAAGAAGTCGGCGAGGCTGGCGACGGCGCTTCAATGAGCGTTGATGGTTGGCATAACTCAATCGCGCGAAACCTTAATTCTGCGTTCTACGTAACTAAGCTTTCACTTCCCCACTTGCGGGAATCATCCGCTGGTCGCGTCATCATGATGTCGAGTCTGACTGGACCAGTTATGGCCATCCGAAACGACGTCGCTTACGGCGCAACTAAGGCCGGAATGGTTGGTCTAACCAAGTCACTGGCAGTTGATGAAGCAAAGCATGGCGTTACTGCAAACGCCGTTGCACCAGGCTGGATTCAAACTGCATCACAAAGTGTTAGCGAAGGTCACGAAGGTGGCAGCACTCCAATGGGACGTTCAGCCACACCAGATGAAGTTGCCGCAGTCGTGGGCTTCCTTGCCAGTCGCGAAGCCAGTTACATCACAGGTCAAGTAATCGTGATTGATGGTGGAAATTCAATCAGCGAGCAACGGACAAATCGCTAAGCTGCATTTTCTATTTGTTGTTGCCCTACGCTTAGTTCATTAATCAATAACTCAGCAAAGGATTCAAACTCATGGGCGCAACAATTTATCGCGATCACGCTTCAATGCCATGGCCAAATGGAGCTGGAATTACCTATGAAGTAGTTCGCTTTCCTGCTGAGGGTGAATTTCAGTGGCGCATCAGCCTTGCTGATATTGATAATGACTGCCCATTTTCAGTGATGCCGGGTGTTGATCGTGGAATTGTTCTGATGGAAGGCCAGCACATGATTTTGGCCAACTCCGATGAGTCAATTCGAGTGGATGAACTTGTCGCGTTTAACTATCCAGGTGAAGTTGCATTTGATTGCACCCTGCCTGCAGGACCTGCCAAAGATCTAAACATCATGAGTCGTCGTGCGCACTTTAACTCCGAGACTGTTGTGCTTGGTCCTCGCAGCCACAAGATTGATGCGACCGCTGACACTCATATACTGGTTGGACTTCGTGGCGAAACCACCGTTGAAGGACAAAAGCTGGCTTACCGAGATGCTGCAGTAATCACAGGAATTGTCGACGTAGTTTCAACTGGAACATTTGCACACATCTGCTTTTGCGCTGTTTAAGCATTGGGCAAGATCGTCGGTAGTTCAGTTACGTGATTTTTATATAAAAGTGGGCCCTGACGGGCTCGAACCGTCGACCCACGGATTAAAAGTCCGTTGCTCTA
>JAOATY010000044.1 GCA_030157865.1 Candidatus Nanopelagicales bacterium
CATCGGCATCAGTCGCGGTGATGGAAAGTGCCATGCGTTCTTCAACTGACCATTCGTTGTTCACAACAACGCTGATTACTCGTTCAATGTCTTCTGGTTCAGCTTCAGCTAAGAAGCCAACGTGACCTAAGTTAACGCCAAGTACTGGAATGTCATGCGCGCGAGCAATTTCAATGCCGCGCAGGATTGTGCCATCGCCACCAAATACGACAACTAGTTCACAGCCCGATGCATCGTTGGCGGACGTAACTTCGGGAATTTCAAGTTCGCCAGAATCAGCATCGGCGCAAGCAACGGCAATGTTGTTTGCAAGAAGACCCTTAGCGGCAGCGCGAGCAACATTAAAGGCATCAGGACGAGCGCCATGAATTACAAATAAGACTTTGCGTGTCATTGCGGTCCCTCCTGTACTGCTTTCTCAACATCGGATTCTTGTGGGGCTGGCCCGCCAGGCTTTAGCCACAAGAAATATTCAACGTTTCCACTTGGTCCTGGCAATGGACTGGCCACTACGCCGGCCGTGCCAAGCCCTAATGAATAAGCCTTACCTGCGATCTTATTGACTGCAGCAATTCGTTGCTCATTGTCTTCCACAACACCGCCGGGGCCAAGGGCGTCTTTGCCGACCTCAAACTGCGGTTTAACCATTAACAAGGCTTGACCTTCAGGCTTTAAGACTGAAGCAAGTGCAGGCAGAACGGTTTCTAGGGAAATAAAGGACAGATCTGCCACGATCAAATCCACGGTTGCGCCAAGTAGTTCCGGAGTTAAATAGCGGATATTGGTGCGATCCATAACGGTGACTTTGGGATCTTGGCTAACTTTCCAAGCCAGCTGGCCGTAGCCAACGTCTACGCAATAGATATGTGCAATCCCCCGACGCAACATCACATCGCTGAAGCCGCCAGTGGATGCGCCAGCATCAAGTGCAACGAGTCCTGCCACATCAATATCAAAAGCATCTAATGCGCCAATTAATTTATGCGCCCCACGCGATACGTAATCATCCTCGGCATCAAGGTTTACTTTTATCGCAGCAGATTCATCAACTTGAGTTGCAGCTTTGGTCGCAACCATGCCGCCGACAATTACAAGGCCATCGGCAATTAAGTCTTGGGCTTGTTCGCGACTGCGCGCAAGGTGACGTCTAACTAATTCAACGTCGAGACGGCGGCGAGTCACAGGAGTTTTGAAACTACTGACCGGCTAAGTCAGCCAAAGTTTCATGTAGTCGGCGTTGGACGTCTTCAAAAACTTCTACGTGTTCGTGCACTGGCAAGCCTTGAAGGTCTGCGAGGCGACCAAGTGCATCATCAACGCGAGCTTCGCCAGTGATTGGCAATGTCGCCATGGATACTACAGGTGCTTGTGGGGTTGAGGCTTCTTCTTCGAAGTCATTGGATTCGAAGTCTTCATCTTCTTCAGATTCGTCTTCGTCGTCTGAATCTTCTTCGTCAGCATCAACGTCAAACTCTTCAACTTCTTCGGTGTCTTCACCTAAAAGTGAGTCGCCAGATTCTTCGACCGTTTCATCTAAGGTGTCAAGGTAATCGTTGACTTCGGAATTTTCCATGGCTCTAGCCTATGGGTATACCTTTGCCGAACTGATGTCGGCGCTTGGTTGTTACTTAGATTTTGAAGCAGGCTTTTCGGTCTTTTTAAGTGCTTCTTCTAGGTCCACTACGCGCTTACGAAGCGCAGCTAGTTCGTCTTCTTGAACCAATCCCATGCGACCAATGATTTTGTCTACTTCAGCGATTACAGTTTCGCGGGCGCCGCCTTCGGCTCCCTTGAATTCTGGCTTTGGCAGCTTGGAGGCAACTTCCATGATGATTCCGCCAGCAAGAGTGCCAACAGCAGTGATTGCTTCAACTACCAAACGGGTGTCAATGCCATCCTTGGAGTTTTCTTCAATGTTTGTTTTGATCTGGTTTGCAGACTCTTCAAGCATTTCTTGGGCCATGCTCATAGCCGAACGAATATCAATCACGTTCCTACGGTAACCCGAAATAAGGGGTTAGCGCACCTCGAGACCAATGCCAGAAAGGGCTTGCAGGCCTAATTCAACAGATATGTCACCATTCCAATGCGCTACAGCAATCGCAGCAACGGCATCAAGGCCATCACCTTGTCCCAGTAGATCTCCATTAGCGACTTTCCAACCACCACATATTGTTATCTTGTCTGCTATTTCGACTCCGTTGTGTGCGCTCAATACGGCGCTGGCATCCCAAGCCAAGTAAGTCGGGCGAAGTTCGATTGGTGCAGTAAGGATGTCTTCGATCGTGGTTACACCAGAAAGTACGAGCAAGGAATCAATTCCAACATTGTTTGCTCCATGAATATCAGTATCGAGGCGATCGCCTATTACTAATGGTCGTTTGGCATTTGTACGATCAATAGATTGCTGCATGAGTGGCACTTGAGGTTTGCCAGCAACAACAGTTGGGGTTCGATTAACGGTTGTGCCAAGTGCGGTGACCATAGTTCCGTTACCTGGACCAACTCCAGTTGGTGTTGGAATTGTCATATCCATGTTGGTTGCAACCCATGGCACACCAGTTTGTAAAACGCTGGCAGCAAACCCAAGCATGCGCCACGGCATATCAGGCCAGTAACCCTGAATGAGGGCGTCATAAGTAATTGATTCATCATGACTTGGATTTAATCCAACAAGCTCAACTTCACGAGCTAAATCTTTGCTGCCCAATACAAAAACGTTTGATCCCTGTGGAATTAGTTTGGCAAGTTCGGCGGCGCCAGCTTGCGCGGATGTAACGACGTCCTCAGCAGTAACTTCTAGTCCGAGTTCACGTAAGTGCTGTGCAACTCGTTGCGGTGAGCGAGAAGCATTGTTTGTGACGCAAGTAAGCGTCATGCCAAATTCATCGTGTGCTTGATTAAGCGCACCGATCACACCTGGGACTGCATCGTCGCCGATGTAAACGACACCATCGAGATCCAGCAACGCAGTGTCATAAGCCTTGGCCAGAATTGGGCTAGCGGATTTGAAACTCGACACGATCTAAGAATGCCACGTCAGTCGCTGGAGAGTTAATCACCAAGAATTAAGCGAGCAATGGCTTGAGCGTCTTCGGCACTGGCGGCGTTGCAGGCGGCCTGCGCTGCCTTAATGCAGGTAGCGCGATCCACACCTGACAAAAAGCCGCGTACTTCGGCAAGTGCGCTCGGTGCCATAGACAAGCTCGTTACGCCAAGGCCAACCAGAACTGCAGCCAGATGAGGGCTGGCGGCCGCTTCACCACAAACACCAATTGGTCGAGACAATGTGGTTGCTGCGTCGCCAGCTGAGCCAATGATTCGCAATACCGCTGGATGCCAAGAAGAAGTTAGGTCACTTAATCGAGAATCAAGGCGGTCAGCTGCCATTACATATTGCGTCAAGTCATTTGTACCCAAAGAGGCAAAGTCGACTTCAGCCAAAATCTTGTCAGCCAATAGTGCAGCCGCTGGAGTTTCAATCATCACGCCTACGGCTCGAATGCCTCGCTTGCGGGCGCGGGCAGCGAAGTCAGCAGCTTCTGCAACCGTGTCAATCATTGGCGCCATCACCCAAACATCTGCTCGCGCATTTTGGGCAGCCTGGGCGATTGCATCAAGCTGTCGGTTCAAAACATCGTCTGCAATGCGTGTTAATCTCCAACCTCGAACCCCAAGGGCAGGGTTTTCTTCAGTTTCGGCGTTAATAAATGGCACAGGCTTGTCACTACCGGCGTCAAGAGTTCGAACCACTACGCGACGACCTGCCATGGCATCAAACACGGCGCTGTAAAGAGCAATTTGTTCGGCTACTGATGGCTCGTCTTCGCGATCCAAGAACAAAAGTTCAGTTCGAAACAATCCGATGCCCTCAGCGCCAGCAGTGGCTGCAACTACGGCGTCTTGCGCATTACCTGAATTAGCAAGGAGCGCGATTGGGGTCTTGTCTGAGAGTCGTCCAGGGCCTTGAACTGCGGCCGCGCGAGCACGTAAAGCGTCTTCACGTGTTGTTCTTGCAGTAATCACATCTTGAGAAGGTTCAATTTCAATGACACCATCGCGTCCATCAACCAAAATTCGGGTGCCACTTAGGACTTCAGTAATTCCGGTGCATCCAACAATCGCTGGTATACCTAAACCTCGAGCAACAATGGCAGTGTGACTTGTTGGCCCACCTCGCTCAACTACTAGCGCTTTTGCAAAATTCAAATCTAGGGCCGCAGTATCTGAAGGAGTCAGGTCTGTAGCAACAATGATGCTCGGTTCATGCAACTCAAATGAAGTAGGTTCGGCACCGCTAAGAATTGCAAGGGTACGTTGTGCAATTTCGTCTAAGTCTGCAACACGCTCGGCAAAGTAATCCCCTAGTGCGCTTAGTGCTTCCTTGAATCCCGAAAAGGCACCGTCCACTGCAGGGCGAACATCAGAGTAAATCTTTGATTCAGTTAAACGTGCAGCTAGTGCCTCAACCAAAGCTGGATCGCGAGCGATCATGGCTTGAGCTGACAAAACATCCCGAGCTACATCAAGACTGACAGTCTCTGCGCGATGTTCCAATTCATCAGAAACAACATTTAATGCTGCAAATACTTCTTCAGGTGTGGCAGCAACTGGTTCGGTAACTTCAGTGCGATCAACTCGAAACACTGGCCCAATTGCAACACCTGGCGAAACACCGATTCCAGAAAGACTCATTTTGAATATTTATTCGTCGTGGTTTGTTGCAACTATGGAAACTAGATTGGCCAATACCGAATCTGAGTCAGGGCCATCGGCAACCGTGATTTCAACAGATTCCCCGTGCTTGCAACCAAGAGCCAAAACCGAAAGCATGCTCGCTGCATTAACTGGGGTTTCGCCAACTCGACCAATAGTTACTGGAACACCAGCTGCGGCGGCGGCCTTGATCAAAAGTGCTGCTGGGCGCGCGTGCAGGCCAACTGAACTTGCTATAACAACTACTTCACTTGGCATTTGATCTCCTAGGTCGTGAAACTAAATCTAACTAACAAGTCTTGCTCAGTAATGTGTGCCCCGACCATGCGATCGGGGCACACATTAATTGACTTAATTAAGCAGCAACTGCTGCCTTTGAGCCTGCACTCTTGGTTGCGATAACTGCAGCAGCAGTGATTGCAGTACCAACAGCTAGAGCTGCAAGGTACGTTGCTACGCCACCAACAAGTGGGAATACCCAGATTCCACCGTGTGGTGCCTGCAGTGTGTTCTGGAATGCCATAACCATGGCGCCAGTAACAGCAGAGCCGGCCATCAATGATGGGATCACGCGTAGTGGATCAGCAGCGGCAAATGGAATTGCACCTTCAGTAATGAAGGATGCACCAAGTACCCAAGCTGCCTTGCCGTTCTCGCGCTCTGATTCTGTGAAGATCTTTGGGCGAAGTGTGGTTGCAAGTGCAAGACCCAATGGCGGTGTCATACCAGCAGCCATAACTGCAGCCATAACGATCCATTCGTTAGCATCAGTTGCACCAGCAGCAACGTTGGCTAGGCCACCGGCTGCGAAGGTGTAAGCAACCTTGTTTACAGGTCCACCCATGTCGAAGGCCATCATTAGGCCAAGGACTACACCAAGAACAATTGCGGAACCAGTTCCAATGTTTGCTAACCAGTCGGTTAGTGCAGTGTTCACGGAAGCAATTGGCTTGCCAATTACGTACAACATGGCAAAGCCAGTTACAAGTGTTGCAACAAGAGGAGTTACCACGATTGGCATGATGCTACGTAGCGCTGCAGGAACCTTAAGGTCTGAGATCCACTTTGCAACTAGACCAGCAACTAAACCACCGGCTAAACCACCAAGGTAGCCTGCGCCAAGTGTTGAAGCTAGGGAACCAGCAACGAAACCTGGAACCAAGCCTGGACGGTCAGCAATTGCAAATGCAATGTAACCAGCAAGTACTGGAACTAAGAATCCAAATGCTGTTGCACCAAGTCGGAAGATCAAAGCAGCAATGTTGTTTGCAGCAAGAGCTTCTGTGATTGATGGTTCGGTAACTTCAACGATATTGTCGGATCCTGCGAGCATGAATCCAATTGCGATCAAAATGCCACCTGCGGCTACGAACGGGATCATGTAACTGACACCGGTCATTAACCACTGGCGCAAAGATGTACCAGCACCCACGGCTGATTCCTTTCTATAAGTACGCATTCTCGCCGATCGACAATGCGCGGTCTTTCTTTTTTCTGAAGTATTACTTCAGAAACCTTTGGTTAAGAGCTCGCTAGCTCTTCTGCTTGCTTGATTAAGTCGGCTGCATTCTTGATTGCAGCTTTAGGAGTGCTTTGCACAATCTTTAGGCCGTCAAAGCGCTCTTTGTCGCGGATGCCGACATCATTAGCAAAGATGATTACGTCTGCGTCATTGATTACGTCCTGGGCAAATGGCTTGTAGCCACCAGCGCCTTGAGTCTCGACAAACATTTCGTGACCAGCTGCTTTACCTGCACGTTCAAGTGCCTCAGCCGCCATAAAGGTATGTGCGATACCTGTGGCACAAGATGTAATTGCAACGATTTTCATTGGATTCCTTATCTGACTACTTCTGGCCATTTACAAGAAGTTCGAATAGTTCATTAGCACTTGGCAAACTTCTAAGAGCAGCCGTAAATTCTGGATCCATTAGGCGTCGAGCCAAACTGGAAAGAATGTCTATGTGCTCATCGCCTTCGCCCGGTGGCACCAAGATCATGAACAAAACATCGGCTGGATCTTCTTCGGGATCAAAAACCACACCTGAAGTGCGAGCCACAACAACGCTTGATTGAGTTACTCCAGCGCTACGAGCATGAGGAATTGCAACACCGTCAACTTGAGGTGTACCGATTTCGTCACGAGCCAAAACATCTGCAGTGATCTGTGCCGCGTCCGTTCCTCTGCCGGCGGCAACCACTAACTTTGCCATTTGTGAAATTGCATCTGCTTTATCCGAAGCAACAAGATTTAAGGTGACTAGTTCTGGACTAAAGACCGACATTATTAACTAACCTCCACCAATGAACGTGAGGCATCAAAACTTGTGTTCACATTCACCGTGACACCAGCGGCCTGTGCTTTTGTAGGTATTGCAGTTCCTTCTAGCGGAACTGATGCGGCCGACCATGCAACTGCGTTAGCTAGAGCGTCGGCGTTAGCGCCACCTGCAATAAACGTTGCAAGCAAAATATCGCCGGCTCCAACTGGAACTCCTGCAACAGGGTTCGCCGGTTCAGCGTGTACCGCTGTTTCTTTGTTTATAAACAAAGCGCCATCTGCCCCGAGACTGCATACGATGCTTCCAACGCCTCGGTCAAGCAATTCACGTGCAGCCACGACGATGTCATCGATCGTGATTAAGTTTCGGCCAACAAGTTCCGAGAGTTCATGCTGGTTTGGTTTGATCAAATCTGGTCCAACTTCGATAGCTGCACGCAGCTCATCGCCACTTGTATCGATGGCAACTTTCGCGCCAAGTGAGCGGACATATTGCGCAAGTTTGTTGTAAGTAAGTAGGTCAGCATTTGGATTTAGGCTTCCAGCAAAAACAACCCAAGAATCCGTTAGTTCTAGTTCGCTTAGCGCCGTCTTGATGTCGCTAATTACTGCATCGCTTAACTCAAAACCAGGTTCGTTGATCTTGGTAACCGTGCCATCGCCTTCTACCAAAGTGATATTGTTTCGAGTTGCCCCGTTTCCTAAAACAATGTGGTGCGGAACATCCAATTCTGTTAATCGTTCGTTGAACCAACGACTTCCAATTGATCCACAAACCAACAGTGCAAAAGTCTCTGATCCGTAGGCAGCTAATGCGCGAGATACGTTTACGCCCTTGCCACCTGGATCTACTGCAATTAAGTCTGCGCGATTAACTGTTCCACGCTCAAGTTGTGAAATTGAAATTGTGCGATCCACGCTTGGATTCAAGGTGACGGTTACGATCATGCTTGCACCACCGAGACACCAAGTGACTTGATATCGGAAACCATGTTTTGATCTGCGCCTTTGTCCGTGATCAAGACATCGATTTCTGAGAGGGTGCCAAATTGAACGAAGTGGTCTTCACCAAACTTGCTATGGTCGGCCAAAATAACTTTGCGACGAGCTGAGCGCATCATGGCTTGCTTTACTGCCGCTTCCGGGGAGTCTGGAGTAGTAAGGCCTCGTTCTACAGAAATTCCGTTTGTACCAATCATTGCCACGTCTGCATAGACAGACTCAAGTGCGCCAATTGCCCACTGGTCAACGCTCGCCAAAGTGCGACCACGAACACGGCCACCTAAAAGCATTGTCGTGATGTTGTCGCGATTACTTAGTGCCAGTGCATGTGCCACAGAGTTTGTAACTACGGTTAAAACGCGCTCTTCCGGAATTAGCGATAACAAGCGAGCGGTAGTCGTTCCAGCGTCAACGATGATGGCGCCCGCTTCGGGAACTTCAGCTAGTGCAGCGCGTGCAATACGATTCTTTTCATCAACTAGAACTTGATCGCGGGTATCTACGTTTGGCTCGAACCCAACAGACCCGGTAGGCACTGCCCCGCCGTGAACTCGACGAACTAAGCCTTGACGCTCTAGCTCAGATAAATCGCGGCGAATTGTTTCCGGCGTGACATTTAAGTCTTCCGCTAGGTCGTTAACTGAGGCGCGGCCTTTGCCTGTCACTCGGTCGACTATGGAGCGATAGCGCTCTGGTGCATACATAGCCGATCCTTTCCGAATCGATTTGTTAACCCCGATTTAACCGCCGTTTGTGTCCGTTTGTCTGTTTGTTTATGTTTGTTTTGGTAACGATTAGGTAACAGGAATTCAGATTAAGAAGGCATTTTGTGCACAAAGATCAGGAAAGTACCTAATTCAAAAGAGCTTATTAGCGAGCAGGCTCATGAAGCGCGATGCGATTGCCCTCGGTGTCACCGATCTCAGCTACCCAGCCCAATTCCCCATTGGATTTCTTTGCATACATTTCTGATCCACCGTTCGCTATAGCGCGGGCAATGGTCTCGTCAATGCTTTCCACGCCAAAGTAAAGGAAGCAGCCTTCGATGCTTGGTTTGTAAACGTCGCCCTGCACTAAAGCTCCGCTGGCACCAAAAGCCTCATCTTCAACTGGAAACATGGCCATCTGATAACCATCGATCTCTTCGCGGGTTAGCGAGGTTTCAAAAACAGCGGAATAGAACTTAATTGCACGATCTAGATCAAGCACTGGGATCTCGAAATGAACAACAAAGTTTGGAATCATTTCAGGATCGTAAATCACGAATTAGAAAATTTCAACGCGTGGTCGCGCCCCTATGTGGGTGATGTTTTTGCTATTTGACGTATCATTCAAAGAACATGAGGAACCCAGAGAATTTAAGTAAAGCCACTGAAGTGCGTTCCTCGAATCGGATTGATGTTCGCACGCTCTGGGCGTGGGTGGGTTCACCCACTGCAGTTGGCTACCCCTTAATTTTTTTCCTTGCTGTATATCCAATGCTCATCGGCTGGCTTCAACCGCCGCCCCCTGAGCTTGCAATTGAGATTAACTACCACCTCTTTGATTTACTCAGTGGCTTAGGCGCTGCAGCCACGGTCCTGCTTCTTCGCTTTGCAATTAAGTCTCTTGGTCAAGGCAATCTTCGAAATACAGTAATCGTGCTTGGCTGGTTTATCGCCGGATACATTGGCGCACTGTTGCAATACAACGTGGCACTTAGCGTCGGAGAAGTGTCTCCTATTTATAAGGAGCTACTTCCTGTAGGAGGATTATCCTTTTGGACACTTAGCTTCTGCTTTACCGTTCTTGCGTCAGTAATTATTCAGAACAGACAAACCTCTAAGGAACTTGCGCGCGCCAGGACGCGTCTGGATTTCTTGCAGAAGTCAATTTCTGAACAGATAAATGAATCAAAGGAAAACTTCCAAACGTATGTTCGCGAGAAGATTTCCCCTGAACTTGAGTTGCTTTCAAATGAAGTTGAAAAGCTAACTAGCGAGACAAGCGAAGTTTCACGATTGGCTGCAACTCAGCAAATTCGTACAGTGGCACTAGACATAATTAGACCGCTCAGCCATGAACTTTATTCAGCAGATGCTCAAATGCAATCGGAGAGAAGTGATGATGAATCGCAACCAGTAACTCGAGTAACTGTGCGGCATTTGATTTCTCGGCGCATGAATGTCAGTTCGGTATTCAGCCCTGCACTCCCGGCTATCTTGATTCTTGCTTTTTATAGCGTTTCCTTTTACATAATTGCCGGATGGCCAGGAGTCATTGAAGGTTGCTTTGCAACCACTGCAGTTGTTTCGTTATTGCTGACCCTGTTGAATCGCCTCACCGTTGGCCGTGAGTTGAATTCATTACTTGTTTTGCTGATCGGCATCACAACTGCCGCAGCCCTTTCTTATCTATATGTATTGATTCCAAATGTGCTAAACCTTGAAATCCCGGCAGACTTCCTGGCGTTTCTGGCCTTGGGAGCTGGGCTGGTACTCGTTGGCACGACAATTGTGTTTTTTCTTTACGACACTTGGATTTTTGCCTTAAATCGGACCAAGGAAACAAATGAGGAGAATGCCTCTCTGGTAGCTCGTTCCCGGCAAGAAGTGTGGCTGCGTCAGAAGCAGATTGCCAAGACTGTTCACGGCAGCATTCAGTCACGATTGAACGCTGCGCGCATTAAATTGACGCAAGCTGAATCAATTACTCCCCAACTTATAGAAACTGTGCTTTCTGATCTTGAGTCAGCAAAGCAAGAGTTATCACTGCCAGTTACCGACCTTGCGACAGATATCCAAAGTCAGCTCAGCGACCTAACAGAATTTTGGCTAGGTGTTTGTGCAATAACTCACAACTTGGATCAACAAAGCAAGCTCTCGCTTTTGGCTGATAGTTCTGCCGCGCAAGCCGTAATGGAAGTTGTATCTGAGGGCGTCAGTAATGCGGTCAAGCATTCTCAAGCTAAAGAAATTCAACTATCAATTACACAGGCAAGCCCTGTTTCAGTGAGCGTAGATCTTCAGCATGCTTCCATGAATGGCTCAGCACAATCAACGAATTCTGGCCTTGGAACTCAAATTATGAACCAGCTAACACTGAACTGGTCTTTCAACATAGATGGCGGCAAAGCACAGCTGCTCGCACAAATTCCTGTGGCCCGAACGTAGTTGTTTAGCAGATCGTTAACTAATCAGTTTTGCGAGGTGGCGCAATCTGAGACATAAATTCTCTCGCAGCAAAAACCCGGGCGTTGATGTCTGCATTTGAATCAAGCCCGAGAGCGGCAAGTGTTCGGGTTATGAGGCTTTCGGTTGCTTCGATTGAACGCTGACGGGCTTCAGCGATCTGCTGATTTGTTTTTCCGTCAGCAAGGAGTCGTAGTGCTTGAATCTGCGAAGCAGACAAGCGGGCCATCGGGCGATCTGCTCTCTTGTCATATCTATAGGCTTCTACATCGCGCTCAACAAGAACGGCATTCAAGGCAAGCAGTAACGTAGACGAATCCTCGATCATATGTTTATTTAAGTAGGCAGCTTTGGGATGAACGCGAGTTAGTTCTTCTCCAGCAAACCGGGGATCTGAGTAGTTAGTGAGAAATACAATTCCAACTTCGTTTGCTTCGGTGTTTAGAGCAGCCGCAACGTCTAAACCTGATTGCCCGGGACCTAGGTCAATGTCGATCACAACGGCATCGGGGTCGACTGCATTTATTTGGCGACGGGCATCTGCGGCAGAACTTGCTGTTGAAACTAGGAAGCCGGACTTTTCAAGATATTCAGCAAGCAACGAGCGCATAAACGAGTCATCTTCAACAATCACAATTGAGCGTTGAAATAGTTCGTTTGGCGTTTTCTGCTCGGCGCTTGGCATATCTAGAGGCTAGGTGGTGGATAACCCTCAATGCGCAGGAGGTTAGGGGCTAGCCCCCAATTCACAAAAAATCCTTTCAACCCGCTTGATTCACTGGACAAGTCGTTATTTCTGGCGTTTTCAGGCGAATTTTTTGAAGGGGTGCTTTTGCGTTGTCACTCGTTTCTGGAAACCTTCGACGCCACTTTGTCGCGTTCGCTACAACATTCAGCGTTGTTATAGCCACGCTCGGTTTGACAGTCCTTCCTGCGAGTAAAGCGTCTGCCTTCACAACAAATTCGAATGCAATTCAAATTCAATACACAACCAGTAGCGGAACAAACTCCGTTTTTACTATGGGTCTCGTAGGTCCACAAAATCTGCAATACGCACTCACGTCAGGTGACCCGGTTGACGCTGATTTTGTCACCATTCCAAACAGGTCATCAACAACTCTTGAGCAAATTCGCCCAGTCGCTCCTCTCGCGAATACAAATTATTTATTGACGATTCGTTCCGTACCAGGTCAAGTCGGTAACTTGTATGGTCTTTCGGGATACAATTCCACTACAGGTCTAGGTCGAGTCGCGACACAAACTTCTAATAGATTCATAACCTCAATAATCAGCTTGGGCAATTTTCCTAATCTGACATCATTGCATTATTTGCTTTCGCAAACCCGAATAGGACTTACCGTTCCGGCATCTTTACCAGCCTCGGTAACAGATTTGTCATACCTGTTCTTTTGGCAGGAACCTTCAAATGATCAATCAACGGCATTGCCAGATCTTTCCCATTGGAACACATCAAATGTGACCAAAATGAATGGAACGTTTCGAGGGCACCCGACCTATAACCTAAGTCTCTCCGCTTGGAACGTTTCCAATGTAACTGACATGTCCAACATGTTTTACGGCGCGACCGCTTTCAACCAAGACCTGAATTCATGGGATGTTTCTCGAGTTACCCTTATGACGAACATGTTCTATGGTGCTACCGCGTTCAACAATGGCGATGTTTCGGGAGCAACCACCGGTGTTGAAATGACTTGGACTACACCTGCGCTGACTGGAATTTATGGAATGTTCTGGGGCGCAAGTAACTTCAATCAGAATCTTGAAACTTGGGATGTGTCAAAGCTAACTACTTTGGGTACGACCTTTATGGGTGCAACAAAATTCAACAACGGTAGGGCTTCTGGAGTAGGCGGCACGTTTTGGTCTACAAGTCCTAGGGGAATAGGTTCCTCAATGACTTACATGCAGGAAACTTTTTCAAGTGCCGCTGCATTCAATCAAGACATTTCTGGGTGGAATACCATTAACAACACCGACCTGTATGGCACTTTCGCCTTTGCAACGGTATTCAATAATGGTGCTGCTCCCGGAGTTAGCACGCCGATGAACTGGAATACTTCCAAAGTTAACCGAATGGTACTCCTGTTCAACTGGGCGGAAGCGTTTAATGCTGACATTTCGCAGTGGGACACAAGCGCAGTAACGAGCTTGGCATCAACTTTCTACAAGGCTTCTAGGTTCAACCAAAACATTTCTACGTGGAATACGTCATCGGTAACTAACATGCAATCGACCTTTGGCGGGGCAACAGCCTTCAATCAACCGTTAAATTCGTGGGATACTTCTCGTGTAACAACTATGGCAAGCATGTTTACATTGGCCTCAGCTTTCAATCAGCCACTTAACAATTGGAACACAAGTGCTGTTACAGCAATGAATCAAGTGTTCCAGAGCGCGCGAGATTTTAATAGTTCACTTGCAAATTGGAACACGTCTTCAGTGACGACCATGGCAGCAATGTTTACGGGCGCTTCGGCATTTAATCAGCCAGTTTCGCACTTCGACACGAGCAAAGTGACTGACATGTCATCGATGTTTTCAGGTGCTTCTGCATTCAGCCGAGATGTTTCAGGCTGGGACACCAGCAAAGTTACTTCGTTTTCAAATATGTTCGCTAATGCGCCTTACTTCAACCAAAATCTTGGTTCCTGGCGCCTTACGTCCGCTACTACTTTGGCGGGGATGTTTACGCAATCAAATAGTGCATTTAACATTTCGCAAACTAACCTAGAAAGCACATATATCGAGTGGGCGCAGCAAAGTTTGCCGGCCAATTTGAATTTTAATGCGACTACGACAAAGCTTCTCTACTCAGATTGCCTAAGCAAGCAAGCTTTTGATTTTCTAGATCTGGCCACCAATGGCGGCCGAAACTGGACTATGTGGACAAACTACGGCACCTTGCCCACTTTGAGTTGTTCAACAAATGTCTCTGTTGATTGGGGATCAATCAATAAATCTGGAAGCCTAACTAATACATCTCCTGCTTTATCAACTTCAACATTTATTCCTAACCTTCCAGCCAATTCAGATGCTGCAACTCCAGCGATTCGGTACACAGTGTTTACCCAAGGAACTACTGGCTGCAAAGTTTCGCAACTCACGGGAGTGATTACTTATTCTGCTGCTGGTACTTGCGTCGTTAGAGCATGGGATGCAAACCGCGGTACGACTATGACGGCATCTTCAGTGACCTTTAACCTTCCTGCTCCGGGATCAGTAGGGGCAGCTTCAGCACCTTCAACGCCTGCGCTTTCCATCTCGTCTGGTGATTTGCTAATTAGTTTTGATGCACCTAGCTCGAATGGTGGCTCTGCAGTCAGCGACTACAAGTACCGCTCAACAACTGATAACGGAGCGACCTGGTCCAATTGGACCTCTGCAGGAAGAACCACTTCTCCGATTACGATCTCGGGACTCAGTGGTGCCAATTCACCTAAGTACCAGCTCATGGCAGTCACTAGCGCCGGTGACGGAATTGTTTCGGCAACATCATCGAGTATTCCGCTCGCATCTGTTCCTGGCGCTCCATCTGGCCTGCTCGTCGTTCCTGGGAGTGGGCAAGCATCTTTGAGTTTCACTGGTTCCGCATCAGACGGCGGTTCAGCCATCACTGGTTACGAATATCGCTACACGTGGAACAACGGTGCCAATGCGTCTACTCCTGTTTCACTTTCTTCATCAACTCGTTCTGCAACGATCGCTGGTCTAACCAATGGTGTGGCTTACACATTTGAAGTTAGAGCAGTAAATGCAATTGGTAACAGTAGTTGGGCTTCTACTGCTCAAACGACTACGCCTTCGGGGGCTCCAGGTGAAGTTGTGACATCTGATGCTGTTGTTGGTAACGGAACGCTGTCATTTGACTACGCACTTTCAAGCGATGGCGGCTCACCAATTACTGATTATCAATACCGCTACTCATATAACCCACGCGGATCAGGCGTTTACACGAACTTCACGGCATGGACTTCCATGAATACAACTTCAGATTCGACCAACTTAGTTATGTCTGGTCTAAACAATGGTGATGCCTATGTAGTTCAGATCCGCGCTGTAAATGTAAATGGATTCTCGACATACCGCGGAACCATAAATAACTGGGCTAGTGGTCGACCAGTGACATATCCGAATGCTCCAACTATCGATACTGTGACTACTGATAACGGCAGGATCACTCTGGGCCTCACTCCCCCAACTGTCGATGGCGGTTCTGATGTTGTCCATTACATGTATCAGCTGAGCACCAATAATGGATCTACCTGGACAACGTATAGTGCACTCACTCCAACAAATAACAGAGTTACCATTACTGGCTTAGGTAACAACACGACATACAAGGTTCGTGTCTGCGCAAATAATGGCTCAGCAAACACCGTTGGTTCTTGTGAAACGCACAATACATATAGCAATGCCGTGGATGCGGTCATGCCCGTTGCTGCTGTATTGGTACTGACAAACGTTCCTGGTGGCGCGGTATACAACCAACCATTAACTACTCAGCCTCGAATTCAGCTCTACAACAGCAGCAACCAGTTGTTGGCTGTCGGTGGCATTGAGGTAACGGCAACAATACACACAGGCACTGGATCTGTAGTGAATGCGACAGCAACGACAGACTCAACGGGTCTAGCAATTTTCTCGAACCTCAAGATCGTGGGAACTCCTGCAGTTAATGGATTTAAGTTGAAGTTCAGCATTGTGAACTTAAGTACTCCAGCCGTAACTAGCTTCTTTACTTTGGCTAAGGGTCCTCAGGAAGCGGTTAATATAACCAGCGCTACATCTGGATTCCCAGGTGATCAAATCACTTTGAGCGCAGCCGGTGGTTCAGGATCTGGAGCGATTTCATTTGCTCGAACAGGTTCCTCTACTTGCATTATCTCGAGTGCGAGTAATGTGTGGACAGCAACGTTGGGCGATGCGGGATCTACCTGCACAATTACCGCGACTCGTGCAACTGATGTTAATTACTTAGTTGAAACTTCAAGCACAACCACAATCACAATTGCGCAGCGCTCACAGACACTTAGCTTTACCTCCACCATTCCAAGCAGCCCGGTTTCTAACGGAACTTACACTCCGGTTGCTGTGTCATCAGAATCATTGACACCTACATTGTCGGTAACAACAAGTAGCGTTTGCTCGATTAGCAATGGCGTGGTTACCTTCCTGACGTCAGGAACTTGTACGGTTCGTGCTGCTCAATCTGGCTCAAGTAACGTTCTTGCTGCTACCCCAATCGAGCAAGACATTGCAGTGGGCATGAGAAACCAGAACATCACCTTCCCTGCAATTAATGATCGCAACTACGGTTCACCTGCATTCTCTGCCGGTGCTTCGGTTGACTCTGATTTACCACTTGCATACACATCTACTGATACTTCAGTTTGTACGGTCGGTGCAAGTACCGGAATGATCCAGGTTAAAACTGACGGCACGCTAACCAACACCACATGCACTATTACCGTCAGCCAAGTTTCAGGTGACAACCGATACGCGCCAGCGAATTCAGTGACCCGTTCGTTCGAAGTTCAACCTATTGTTGCTACCGCTCCATACTTGCGTGCAGTTTCTATGGGTAATGCGCAGGCCACTGTCTCATTCACAGCGCCTCAATCAAACGGTGGCGCTGACATTCAGTACTACTCAGTTGTTGCCACGTCTCCTACTGAACCAATAGTTGCAACATATAGCTGCGTGGCAACACCGCTGGCATCCCCGCCAGGCTGCACGATCCTTGGTTTGCAAAATGGTTCGGTATACAGCTTCCAAGTTTTTGCGCTTAACGTCGCAGGAACCGGCGCAGGTTCAAACGTTTCTGCCACTTACATTCCGGCAACCAATCCTGACGCAGTAACAGGTTTAGCAACAGTTCCTGGTAACACCACGTTGGCTGTTTCGTGGGTGGCACCTGAGTCACTTGGTGGAGGCGCATTTACTGCCTACCAAGTGTTTATCCGGGAACGTGGTACGACTTTCTCTTCAACTCCTTCGGCAATTGTTGGCGCTGCCAATGGAGCAAACTCTGCAGATGTGACTGCAACAAGTTACTCAGCGACAGGGTTAACAAATGGAACAACTTACGATGTCAAAGTTGTTGCAATCACGACTGCAAATTCCACCGCGATGGAATCCAACACCACTATTGCCTGGGGAATCCCAGCAACAGTTCCTTCTGGCGTTAATAGCTTGAGTGTTCGCGCCCTCAGTGAAACATCTGCATTCGCATCATGGGCTGTTCCAACTTCTGATGGTGGCTCGATCATCACTTCGTATTCTGTGACTACCTCAGCTGGCACTTGCGCAGCTGTTCAAGGCTCCTCCACCAGCTGCATCATCACCGGCCTAACTCCGGGCTCACTGCTTTCTGTGACTGTAAGAGCCATTAATGACCGCGGTCAATCTGAAGCGGCTAACGCAACAACTACTCTGCC
Organism: Candidatus Nanopelagicales bacterium; assembly: GCA_030157865.1. Lineage (GTDB taxonomy): Bacteria > Actinomycetota > Actinomycetes > S36-B12 > UBA5976 > UBA5976. The sequence goes on from JAOATY010000044.1 coordinate 17,627, forward strand.
GGGAACTACATTGTCACCGTCCGCGCCAAACTCTAATAGCTCTGAAATTTCTACTATTGGCGTACCGCCCTACCGCGCATCTGAAGTATCAGCGACTAAACAAACCAGGCAAAGTAGTGATTCCGCGCCAACCTCAGGTAGCGGATTCGAAGCTCCTCGAAGTGGCGAAGCAGTTGTAATGGTCGATGGCAACTCCATCACTCCACTAATTGTGATAAACAATGGTTCGGCAAAGATCACAGTTCCAGGTTCAGTGAGCTTGACCATGTGGGCCCAGAGTGTCAAAGGTGAGAAAACCACAGTTGAAGACGGTTCTCAATTAGTTGTCGAACAAGGCTCGGACATTGTTCTTTCCGGCACTGGCTTCCAACCAGCAAGCCCTACCAAGGCCTGGTTCTTCAATAGTGAAACTTTGTTGGGCTCGGGACTTGCAACGGCAACTGGTGCGGTATCTGGAAAGTATGGTGTTGCCCGTTCCGCACAACTGGGTGACCAGGCATTTAAATTCAGTGGAATAACTGCTGATGGTTCTGAAATAACGGTCGCTGTTGGTCTGACCATTATTGCCGCTGCCCAAGATTCACCAGAGGCAAATGCTCCAAGCAACGAAGTAGCCAACCAGCAATTCAGTGCAGCGGACATTCTGGCTATTTCAGCAGTCGTATTCCTTCTCTTATTAGTACTGCTACTTCGTCGCCGAAAGCAATCACAAAGCTAAGCGTTAGTAGCCGCTAATCTTCCGCAAGTTTTGCGCACGGTTTAGTTTCGAATATTTGCAATTTTCGAAACTTCGACTTCCATCCGGGAAGCAACCCCGGCACCGGTTTTCCAAAACCTGCGACGTAATTCGCCTGTGATTTCCACGATGTCGCCAATTTCTAAGTTTGCAGATTTTCGTTGAACCACAGGCTTAAATGCGACGCAATCTATTGTGTCCACTGTTGCCTTGGTTACCGGCTTATGGCGTGGCACAACAACTCGAAACTTCATGAGCGTGTCACCACTTGGTAACTCGAATTGTTCAGCCTCGGTTGTTACGCGCGCAACTAAAGTCACAGCGTTTTCCCAGTTCGCAAAATCTTGCGCTAATGCAGTCATCTATCCCCCCAAATATTGTTTGTGGGATAGATGTTGCTTAGTAGATGCGTGAACAGCAATCAGGGAAGCATTGCTGTGCACAAATCCAGGCTGTGATTATTCCTTTATGGCTTCGTCGTTATCGCCAGAGTCTTCTTGGTCGCCGAATTCACCTGAATAATCAAAGTCCTCAAGATCTTCGTAGCCGTATTCATCTTCGTTATCTGAATCTGATGACTTGCCTTCTAGTTTGCGAACTCGTTTATCAGCATCAGTCAGCATGTCTGCATCAACTGCAGCTGCGCGATGGAACCATTCAAGGGCTTCTTCGGTGCGACCCATCTGCTCTAATACGTCTGCGTAGGCATAACGAATACGCGCTGACCATGGTTCAACAGAAGTAACCGTTAGGTCTGGGCACTGCAAAGTAGCAAGAGCTGCATCAAGATTTCCCATGTCCATACGGGCGCCAGCGGCAACAATTCGCATTTCAACTCGGGAAGCATGATCCAAGTTCTTAACTAACGGATCCCCTGCCATTTCAATTGCCTTCATTGGTCGACCGCAAGCTCGCTCACAGTCAGCCATCAATGGCCAGTACTCCTTGATGCCACGCATACGTCGAGCCGCGCGGAATTCAATAAGTGCCTCGGCGTAGTGACCGGCGTTGTAAGCGGCTTCAGCAGCAGCTTCGCGAATAATTCCTACGCGAGATGCCTTGCTCAGTGCAGCTTTGGCATGTTGCCAAGAAATTTCTGGGTTCACAGTTGCCGCTTCAACCGAAGCAGCTAAATGACGTGCAACACGAAGTGCTAAACCTTCTGGAAGTGTGCGAAGTTCGTTACGAACTGCGCGCGGTAATTCTTCACCTGTAATGTGATCAGGAATGATCGGATCTTGAACGTTTACGCGCTTTTCGCCAACGCGACCGCGTGGACGCTCTTCGCGATCATCGGCGAAACGACCTCCGGCACGATCTGGTCGTCCACCGCGTTCGCTGTAACGCGAAGACGGACGGGAGTTGCGGTCATCACTGGCTCGTGGACGGTCACCACCGTATGGGTTTTCGCGACGTGGGCGATCTGAACTTGGACGTGAACTTGGACGTGAGTCACGATCTCCATATGAACGACCAGCCGGGCGATCGCTTGATGGGCGACGATCATCGCGACGATCTGATGACGGACGGGAATCGCGTGAACCGTAACTGCGCTCGCCGCGATCGGAAGATGGGCGCGATGACGGACGTGAGTCACGATCACCGTATGAGCGACCGGCCGGACGATCACTAGACGGACGACGATCACTAGACGGACGACGATCATCGCGACGATCTGGGCGGTCGCCATATGAACGTGACGGACGATCAGAACTTGGGCGGGAATCGCGTGATCCGTAACTACGTTCGCCACGATCTGATGACGGACGAGAGCTTGGACGGGAATCGCGATCTCCGTATGAACGACCTGCTGGACGCTCACTCGATGGACGACGATCATCGCGACGTTCTGGTCGATCACCGTATGAACGTGACGGACGAACTGAAGATGGTCGGGAATCTCTTGAAC
>JAOATY010000045.1 GCA_030157865.1 Candidatus Nanopelagicales bacterium
TTACTGAGCATAAAGCCATTACGGTCCAGGCCGCCTGCCAACTGAATGATTCAACTATTTGCGACATGATGATTGGCGAAAGTCCTCCGGCAGCAAAGATAAAGCTATGCAGGACGCCTTGGGTAAAGCCAACTCTTTCGGGTGGGACCGCTACTACCGCCGTTGTAAACAGCAGTCCATTCCAACCCATTGCTGAGATTCCAGCGAGGAAAAGTAACGGGACCACAATCGCGTACTGCTCAAGCACTGCACACAGCAAAAGCAACGTTGCGCCTAAAAGTGCAATAACAATCTGGAACTGCACTCGCCGAGTTGGATAGCGATCACTAATTACGCCTAGTCGAATCCGAAGTGGAATTACAAAGGCCATCATCAATGCGTAAAGTTGTCCGGCATGAGTTGGTGACCATCCCCGACTGCCACTTAAGTACAAAGTTAGTAACGCAACAATTCCGAGTTGGGTCAAACAAAAGAATGCAGCCGCGATCAAGATCGGTGAAAGTCTGCGCCAATTCACCGGAGGCAAATTTTCGGCCTTAAGTCTTGGTGGTTCTGGAACTCCGGCAGGAGCAAACATCACAAATAAGCCACCCAAAATAATCAATCCTGCAAGGGCATAAAGCGCAGCACTAAGTCCATGGGAAACTGCGATTCCAGTTAAAACAATGCCGCCAATAACGCCACCGACAGGAACCGCAGCTTGTCTTGTTGAAAGTGCAAACCCAATGTTGCCTAGGTGGACGAAGTTTCGAGCTAACCCTTTTGTCATGGCTACTGTTGGTGAGGCCATCATGATGCCGGCAAAAATCAAAGCAAAGTGCGCAACTTCAGATGCCTTAAAGAATGCGGCGATTGCAAAACAAGTTGCTGTGCCAAGTAGACCAATAAGTGCAACTAACCGGTCATCCATTCGGTCAGCTAGGTTTCCCCAGAAGATCACCGCAAATGCGGTGCCCAAGCTGATGGTTCCCAATAGCAAGCCAACACCGGATGTCGTTAGATCAAATGTGCTGGCCAAGATTGGACCAAGTGCCGGTAAACCTTGCTGCGCCGTTGATACTGCTAACTGTGCAGCAATTGCGGCAGCCAAAATCCCAAGCGCATCTCGGCGCAATTTTTCCGGAGATGCTTGAGACATTAGTTATCTGGAAGCCAAAGTGTGACGTGACATCACAATGCGCTGAACTTGATTGGTGCCTTCATAAATCTGGGTGATCTTTGCATCACGCATCATGCGCTCTACTGGGTAGTCGCGAGTGAATCCGTAACCACCAAGTAATTGCACAGCATCTGTTGTAATTTCCATAGCAACGTCTGATGCAAAGCACTTGCTAGCTGCGCCAAAGAAAGTTAAGTCTGCATCGCCACGTTCACTTCGCGCTGCTGCGGCATAAGTTAACTGGCGAGCTGCTTCAAGTTTCATTGACATGTCAGCCACCATGAACTGGATACCTTGGAATTCTGCAATAGCTTTGCCAAATTGCTTACGTTCTTTGATGTAACCAGCGGCAAAATCCAATGCGCCTTGCGCAATACCAACTGCTTGCGCAGCAATTGCGATGCGACTGTGATCAAGTGTTGACATTGCAATTCCAAAGCCACTACCGACTTCGCCGATTCGACGAGAGTCTGGAATTACAACATTGTCTAGATAGACCTCGCGAGTCGGTGAGCCCTTGATGCCGAGTTTCTTCTCTGGAGCGCCGAAGCTAACACCTGGATCATCTTTCTTAACGATGAAAGCGGTAATGCCACCGCGGGCGCCTTTTTCTTTATCGGTTACCGCAAGCACGGTATAAATATGGCTTTCGCCAGCGTTAGTGATCCACTTTTTCGAACCATTCAAAGTCCATGAGTCACCATTACCCACTGCAGTGGTCTTCATCGCTCCTGCGTCGCTGCCCGCATCTGTCTCAGAGAGTGCATAAGACCAAAGTGTTTCTCCCGAAGCCAAGCCCGGTAAGAACTCTTTCTTAAGCTCTTCACTTCCACTATGGATAACTGGAAGGGAAGCAAGTTTGTTTACGCCTGGAATCAGGCTGCTGGAAGCACAGGCACGGGCGACTTCCTCGACCACAATTGCCGAAGCCAGCGCATCCGCTCCAGCGCCACCGTAAGCCTCAGGCACATGGATGGCCTGAAGTTCAGCGCTAATCAACGCATCGTAGGCCTCTTGCGGGAAGCGAGCGTTCTCATCAACTTCGGCTGCAAAAGGTGCGATTTTGGCATCTGCCAGGGCTCGAACTACGGATCTGAGCTCTTCGTGCTCATCTGCGGTCTTATAAAGGTCGAAACTACTCACTTTTGCTCCTGATTATGCGGATTGCATACAATTCTGCCACTTTTTGACCTCGACTGCCATTGAAAGCCTTAATTTAGTCAAAACCCAGCACGGATTATGGAATAGATGTATACAAGAAGTGGGTATTTTGCCATTTGGAGGGCACATGTCAGATTCATTCGAAAACGCTGGTTATGGACAAGGCGAAGTTGGCTGGGGAACAAAGCCTGCGATTATTGCCGTTGACTTTCAGATGTCATTTTGCGATCCGAAATTCGCATTAGGCCGCAGTGAACATGCTCAGCGAGCCATTAAGAATGCAGCTCGTCTGTTTCCTGCAGCTCGCGCGGCAGGCATACCGGTAATTCACACTGCAGTTGCCTGGTCAACAGACACCGAATTCGCTCGCTGGAAAGTACCGGCATTGCGCGACATTCACCCAGGTTCATACGAAGCGCAAATTCACCCAGATCTATGGGATGACAGCGATGTTTACATTCTCAAGCGCTTCCCTTCTGCATTCTTTGGCACTGACATGAGCAGTATCTTGACCACAAATGGCATCGATACCGTTCTAGTTACTGGCGTTACTTCATCTGGTTGTGTTCGCGCAACGATCGTTGACTCCTTCTCATACGGATTCCGCACGATCGCAATTGATGATGCCTGTGGCGATCAAGATGCCGGACCACATGATGCAAACATGCAGGATGTCGGTCGCCGCTATGCAGATGTCATTCAAACCGATGATGCAATTGCCAAGATCAAAGCACTCGGTTAAACATTTAAAAAATGACTCAGCGCGTGGCTTGCTTCACTGGCAGATTCCAACCCTTCCACAACCAACATCTGGAAGTGCTGTCAGCGCTAAGTCACGAATTTGATCGAATCATTATCGGAGTTACCAATCCGGATCTGGAAAACCTGCAAGAACATGCAGCTAGTCAGCATCGTCATACCGATTCTGCAAATCCCTTTTCGTATGAGTCCCGCGTGAAGATCATTAAGGATTCGATTGCGGCTCAGAGTCAATTCAATAATTTGGAAATTGAAATCATTCCGTTTGACTTAAATGATTCTGAATCTTGGTCAGTACCTGAAGAAACAGTGTTTGCATTACGAATCTTTAGTCCATGGGAAGCAAGTAAATTAAGCCTGTTTTCTGACTTGGGTTTTGAGACGCTTGAACTTCCCGCGCCTTCAATTAAGTTGTCTGCATCCGACATCCGGGAGTCATTGAAAGCCGATGACTCTGCCTGGGAAAACTCAGTGGTTCCTGGAGCTATCGCCACAATCAAGTCGGAATGGCAGCAAACAGTATTAAAAGTGAGTGCTTAAATGAAGCCAGCACCAATGTGGGATGACCGCACTCCAATGATTTTGATTACCTTTGATGGCTTGGGTGACCGACCAGCCGAAGAACTAGCTAATCAAACTCCGCTGGAGGCAGCACGCACTCCAAATCTTGATGAACTAACCCGAATCGGTGTAAGTGGAATTCATCAACCATTCGGTCCAGGTCGAGCAACTTCAAGTGAGCGCAGTCATTGGGCCATGTTTGGCCAGACTCAAACTTTTCCTGGTCGAGCATCACTTGAAGCAATCGGAATGGGTATCGAAATTCCTGCAGAGCGCCCACATTTTCATTTAGCCCTACGCCCGGGCACTTTGAATGAAGGTCAGCTGAAAGCTGTTGGCCGAGTTAGTGCAGATGACTCCCAAGACTGTCTAGAGCTTTTTGATGCACTTCGCGTTATGCCACATGAGTTGAATCCTGTCCTACATCCACTTCGCCATGGTGAGTGTGTGCTTGAATCATCCGCACTTTCATCTCATGAAATAAGTGACAGTGATCCGCTATTTGGGCACTTGCACCCAGTGCTTCAACCGTTGCCGCTTGACGATACGACAAATCATGAAGCAGCCACCGAATCTGCAACTCTAATGACCAGTTGGCTAACCACTGCCGTAAAGATGTTGCAAGATCATCCAGTAAACATTGCACGCCGTGAAGCTGGAAAGCTGGAGCTGATTGCACCCGTTACAAAATGGGCTAGCAATAAAACTGAACTAAAAACCTTTGAACAATCAACTGGGCTAACCGCTGCCGCCGTAACAAGTTCCGCCCTTTACCGCGGACTAGCGGAAACTTTGGAAATGACGCAAATACACATTCCAAGTGACTTGCAAAATGTTCAAGAAGATTTTGAAGCGCGAATCTTGGCTGGAATTGAACTTAGTAAGACTCATTCATTTGTTCACATTCATACCAAAGCAACGGATGAGGCTGGTCACACGAAGTCTCCTTCGTTGAAGCGTGATGTGATTGAAAGTTTAGACAGCGCTTGTCACCTGTTACTCGAACTCGCTAAAACTACGACCATCGTGATTACTGGGGATCATGCAACTCCATCTACTGGCGGCATAATGCATTCGGCACATCCAACTTCAGTGATTTTGGTGGGACCGCATGTTCACCCTGACGAACAATCCATTTGTGGTGAGCGGTCACACAAATCAGGTGACCTAGGAAAAATTATGGCAAGCGACATTTTGCCGCTTATGTCTCATTACTCGCATCGCGCTAGTTTCAAAGGGCACGCAACTGGATCTTCCGAAACAATAGCCTTACCTGATAACCCAGTAGCCCTAAATTTCTCGGAAACAAAAAACCAAAATCAAGTCACTCAAGTAAACCGAACAGGAATCAAATGACCGCCAACGTAACCTCCCCGCTCGATGTAGAACTTCACATACCAGCTCACCTTGACGGTGTGATCGCTGAAGTCACCGACCTATATGAAAATGAAGTAGCTCCGCGAGAACAAGCACTTGACCACTTGCTTAGTGATCAATCAAAGTTCCTTGATGAGAATGGTCGACTACATCAAGACATCATTGCTGCCCGCCGAGAAATCATGGCTGCTGCGGGTGCTAAAAACATTTACAGCGCACATCTACCTGAATCCTTGGGCGGCAGAGGTCTTGGTCGCGAAGACATGATCTATGTAGAAGAAAAGGTTTATGGCTACGGCGTTGGCCTTAACCCTGCATTGCTCTCCTGGTCAGAAGGTGCGACACCTCGCTTATTGCATGCACATGCACATCAGAAGGAACAGTTCACTGATCCCCTAGTAAAAGGCCTAAAGACCAGCTTGCATGGTGTGACTGAAACCGGTGCGGGATCAAATCTTTATGACATGAAAACAAACGCGGTTCGCAAAGGATCTGACTGGGTTCTGAATGGCACCAAGGCTTACATCACCAACTACTTTGATGCCGATGTTGCTCAGGTGCTAGCAATCACAAACCCTGGCGGAGGTCGTCAGTCATTTACGTACTTCATGTTTGACACCAAAGAGTACGCAAACAAGGGTTACAAAATCGGAAAGCTTTACCAAACCATGTTTGGCGATGGCTACACCGGTGAAATTCACTTTGAAGATATGGTGCTTCCAGAAAGCGCAGTGCTTGGTGAAGTTAACGGCGGCTTTGATATTGCAGTTATGTCCTTCAATTACACCCGCATGCGTCGCGCCGGTATGTGTTCCGGTTGGAATAAGTACCTGATCGAAAAGACGCTAGAGCGCGTAAAGACACGAATTGTTGGCGGTGAACCACTTGGGGCCAAGCAAGGTATCCAGTGGATGATCGCAGACATGTATCTCGATTGGCAGCAGACACGTTCACTTTCCTTAGATGTGGCTCGCGCCATCGATACACCGGGTCCATGGTGGAACTTGCCGCGTCCAAGTGATGAGGTTCGTCGCATCTGTGCACTCAAGCTCAGCAATGATGAATCTTTCTACCGAGTAGCCGATCGTGCGCTACAGATTCATGGCGGCTCGGGCGTTCTTCGCGATACCGACATAAACAAGCTATTTCAAATTGCTCGTAATCTTCGCATTCCAGGCGGTACTGATGAAGTACAGCGCACAACAATTGCCGAAACTCTCGGCTTACGATTCAACTAGGAGTAATCATGACCAACAAGGAAACCTTGTCACTTGAAATTGGCACTTGGGCACATTCCGTATCGATGTCTGATGTTCCTAAGCACGTTCAGGACCAAGCACTTCTAAACATTCTGGATGCTGTTGGTATTGCTTTTGCGTCGACGCACTATGAGTTTGCCACTCGCAGCATCGCTGCAACTGTAGCTTTGGGATCAGGCCCTCGCGGCGCTATTGCTTGCGACGAAAGATTTACCGTGCGTGACCAGGCAATGCTAAATGGCATCTTGATTCACGGATTAGATTTTGATGACACCCACGTTCCTGGTGTTATTCATGCCACTGCAAGTGCACTTCCAACTGCAATTGCCATTGCTGATGATCGTGAACTTAGTGGAAATGACTTAGTACTGGGCTTCCTGGTTGCCTTGGAAATTGGCGCTCGTGTTGGTACTGCTGCTAATGGTGGCTTCCATGCCCAGGGCTTCCATCCAACCGGACTTGCTGGTGCATTCGGAGCTGCCACGGCAGCAGCCAAAATGATTGGCCTGGATGCGCACGGAATCGCTAGCGCTCAAGGCATCGTTGGATCGCTAGCTTCAGGTTCCATGGAGTTCTTGGAGACTGGTGCTTGGACAAAGCGCCTGCATCCAGGATGGGCTGCTGTTTCAGGTATCACTGCTGCTGAACTTGCTAAAGCCAAGTTCGAAGCACCGCTTGCAATTTATGAAGGTCGTTTCGGCCTTTACGCAACTCACACTCCAGTAGGCCATGACCTAAAGATGGACGCAGTTGCTGCTGACTTGGGCTCGGCCTGGGAGCTGATGCGAGTAGCTATCAAGCCTTACGCGGCTTGCCACTTCACGCATGCCTGCATTGACATTGCAATTGAACTAGCCACTGAAAACAATCTGGCGGCAGCAGACATCGAATCAGTGACGACGATTGTGCCATCACAAGTTGTGCCAGTGGTTTGCGAGCCAGCACAGGCAAAGCTAACTCCGCGCAGCGACTATGACGCAAAGTTCTCATTGCCGTTCATTGTTGCTACTGCAATCTCGAAGCGTCGCTTTACTTTGGCTGATCTTGACGATGACTGCCTAGTTGATCCAGAACTATTGGAATTGGCCGCCAAGGTCTCCTACCAAAACGATCCAAATCCAACCTTCCCGAAGTACTTCCATGGTGAAGTAATCATTCAGACTAAAGATGGTCGTACCCTTCGTAAGCGTGAAGACATCAATCGTGGCGCTGATGAGCGTCCACTTTCTACTAGTGACGTTGAAACCAAGTTCCGTGACAATGTTGCGCTAGTTTCTAGCACTGACGTAGCTGATCGAGTGCTAAACGCAGTCATGTCATTGCCTACTACCAAGAACTCACGTGATTTCGTTGAGGCATTAAGAACTAAATGACACTTGATGTAACGGGCTTAAGTCTGAGGGATTTAACTTCCTGCGGTGGGTGCGCTGCTAAAGCAGATGCATCATTGCTGAAGTTACTTCGTGCTGCAGCACATGACCAACAAGGAATTGAAACCCTTGTTGGTCTGGCTGCGCCAGACGATGCTGCGGTTACCGCAATCAATGACACCACTTCATTAATCACCACGGTTGATTTCTTTCCACCTGTCGTCAGTGATGCATTTGAATATGGGTACGTAAGTGCCTTGAATGCACTTTCTGACATCTATGCCATGGGTGGGTTAGCCAGGACTGCATTGCTGGTCTGTGGGTTTCCAAAAGAAATAGCTGACTCTGAAATTTCAGCATGTGTTTCCGGCGCCGCCCTGGCTTGCAAGGAAGCCGGCGTAGAAATTCTTGGTGGTCACACAGTTCGAATTGCCGAACCGATTTTTGGACTTGCTGCTACAGGTTATGTGAATCCAAATCACATTTGGCGAAAGACCGGAATGGCTGATGGCGACTTGCTAATGCTCTCCAAGCCACTAGGTGTTGGAGTCTTGCTTTCCACTCGAGAGCAAAGTGACGAATCGGTTGCCCTAGACCAGATGAAGATTTCAAACCTCAGTGCACGAAATTCTCTTGCTGATTTAGGTTCAGCAGTTCATGCGGTTACCGACATCACAGGATTTGGATTGGTTGGTCACCTAAGTGAGATGCTGGGTACTTCTTTTCTAAATGCCCAAATTCAGATTCCGTCACAAGCAGTGTTGCCAAAGGCGCAGGCACTATTTGATTCTGGAAAGCGAACCTCTGCTGATCTTCGGAATCGAAGTTCACTAGATCGTGAAGTACTTGGATTAACAGATAACAATTCCCAAGCAGTTCTGTTCGATCCACAAACCAACGGTGGCTTACTTGCAAGCATTGATCCGGCTTTTGAGATTCAACTCATCGAACAAGGATTTATCACCGTAGGTAAAGTTGTAACTGGCTCGGGCAAGATCGAAATCTTAAGTCACCAATAACAAACAAAAGGATAAAAAATGCCACGCCCTCTTGAAGGAATCACAGTTCTCTCCCTTGAGCAATTTGGAGCTGGACCATTCGGCACTGTCCATTTAGCGGACTTGGGCGCACGCATTATCAAGATTGAAGATCCTAGTTCCGGTGGTGACGTCGGCAGATATGTTCCGCCTTACGCACATGAAGAAGATTCACTTTTCTTTGAAGCTTTCAATCGAAACAAAGAATCAATTTCATTGGATCTTTCAACACCTGCAGGCCGAGCAACCTTTGAAGACTTGGTTAAGCAAAGTGATGCGGTTTACTCAAACCTGCGTGGTGACGTTCCCGCCAAACTGAAAATAACTTACGACGATCTAAAGCACCTAAATCCAGCTATCGTCTGCTGCTCATTAAGTGGCTTTGGAATGAGCGGTCCACGTTCGAAGGAACCAGGGTATGACTACATGCTCCAAGGTTTAGCTGGCTGGATGTCATTAACTGGTGAACCAGATGGCCCACCAACCAAGAGCGGACTTTCTTTGGTCGACTTCTCGGGTGGCTTCGTTGCAGCTTTGGCGCTTGTCAGCGGTATCCATGCAGCACGTCGAGACGGTATCGGCATGGATTGCGATGTTTCCCTGTATGACACCGCTCTATCAATGACCAGTTACATCGGCGCATGGCACTTGTCAGGTGGCCATGAACCAATTCGCCACTCACACTCGGCGCACCCTTCATTGGTTCCGTTCCAGGTCTTCCAAACTAAGGATTACTGGATTGTAATTGGATGTGCGAAAGAGAAGTTCTATGAGCGCCTGTGTGAAGTTATTAAGCGCCCGGACTTAGCCACAAATCCAGACTTTGCGAACTTCACGGTCCGTTATGAAAATCGCGATGCTTTGGTTTCGCAGTTGGATGACATCTTCAAAACACGGACTACAGCGGAATGGTTGGCTGACTTAGTGCCAGCTGGAGTACCAAGCGCTCCGGTAAACACAATTGAGCAGGCATTTAAGGAAGAGCACACTCTTGCCAGAGAAATGATTGCGCATAGTGAGCACGAATACTTTGGCAAGCTTCGAACCCCAGCCTCACCAGTTAATGTTGGGCCAAAGCGCCAGACTTATCAGCGAGCTCCAAAGCGCGGCGAACACACAATCTCTGTTCTTAAGGAACTTCTAGATTTAACTGACGATCAAATAAAGGCATTAGAAGCAACCGGCGCGTTCGGAGAAGCAAAGTGAAGGCCTGGGACGGTGTAGCTTACGACGCCTTGCCACTTCCCCACGAGCAATGGGGTATTCGAACTATTGCAGCCCTAGACCTGAAGCCAACTGAAACTCTGCTGGACGCTGGATGTGGCACAGGACGAGATGCACAGCTAGCGCTAGAACAGCTTCCAAATGGCTCCTTGGTGTGTGTGGACCAAAGCACAACGATGCTTGATCAGTGCCGCAGTCGGTTCGGCCAGGATTCACGAGTTCGAATTCTCGAAGGTGACCTCGACAAAGCACTTCCAGTTGAACCCGAGAGTGTTGACGCCATCATGTCCGTTGCCGCGCTTCATTGGCTTGCCGATCACAACAACGTTTGGCAGCACTTCTTTAACGCCCTAAAGCCTGGTGGTCGAATTGCAACTGACAGCGGCGGCTTTGGAAACTTGGCGAAGACTTTGGCTCTAGTCCCACAAATTGATCCAAACATTAAGTTTCCAAATTGGTACTACGCAAATGAATCCGATACTAAAGCCCTTCTTAAAGCAGCAGGATTTATTGATATCGAAGTAAGTCTGCGTCCACATCCAACACCGCTGCCAGACAAAGAGACCTTGGCTACCTATTTGCGGACATTAGTTTTCCGCGAATGGAGCGATGAACAGATTGCCAAAATGTCAGAACTTATTACTGACAACTCATTGGATTATGTTCGACTTGAAGTTCGCGCTCGTAAAGCCTGAGTGATTTTGTGCCCGTAAGCGACATGAGAATTGGTGTCTTATCTCGACGAGCACCAATCGGCCATGGTGGCGACTCCGGCGTCGCGATTGAACACGTCGGTGGCTTAACTAGGGTGCTACCAGCGCTGGCTGAGTTTGCAAACATGAATTGGACTGCATTAACTACCCAGAGCCAAGTGGGTCTACCCAAGCACTACTCCTACGCAAAGCTCTCGAATCAGGACTACTTGAATCAGGTCGACATTTACCTAACTGAAGTCGATGCTAAGGATTTGGATACCAGTGAATGGTTTTGTGCCCACTACATTTGGCCGCTCTTACACGACCTTCCTATCCCCGATCTTGCAGCCTCAGTTATAGACGATGCCTTAGTTGCTATGAATGAAGTAAACCAAGTCATTGCCGCAAATTGTTTAGATGAAACCAACGACGGCTATTTAGTAAATGATTTTCAATTAGCTCGAGTTCCACTTTCCCTTAAGGCAATTGAAGGTAACCGCCAAGTTACATTCTTTTTGCATACCCCGTGGCCAAAGTCAGCCCCGAACAACAATGCTGCAATTAAGGTTCTTGAATTCCTAGCATCTGGAATGCTGGCGGCAGATGTGATTGAATTCCAGACTTCAAAAGATTTGCAGGCATTTGAAAAGTTTGTGCTGGACCTCATGCCAAATTCGATTGAATTGCCAAAGCTTGCAGTGAATCCAGTTTCCGTTGACGTTCAGGCACTACAGAAACCGGCATTAGAAGCTGTCAAAAAAATTAGTCTTAGTGATGACGACATAAGTTATGTCCACATTGCGCGCAGCGATCCAATTAAGAACACTTTGGCAACCATTGCTGCATTCACCGAATTAGCAATTACTTTCAAAGAAATGCAATCGCGCAGTTACCTGGATCTCTACGTAGTCCCGTCCCGCCAACAATGGCCTGACTACCAAAATTTACTTTCCGAAATCTCAAGGTCTGTTGCAAACTGCAACGCGGAGCTGGCTTTTCTCGACTACTCCCCTATTCGCCTGCACATTGGTAACGACTACGAGTTAACTCGTCGTGCTTTGGAAAGGTATGACTATCTTTTGATTTGTTCGATTTCAGATGGTTTAAACCTGGTTATCAAAGAAGGTGCAGTCTTAAACTCTCGAAATGGCGTAATCGTAAGCACTAAAAATGTTGGAGCTATGGCTCAACTTGGAAGCTCTTGTGTCGTTGCGAAAGGTGCCGATAAAGCCAGCATTGTTGCCGCACTTAAAGAAGCAACTGGAGTCGATCAAGAAACTCGTAAATCTATGGCGCGGCAACTAAAGCAGCAAGTAGAAGAATTTGATTCCAGCTGTTGGGCGCAATCAATTATGGAAAGCTTCAAGATTTTAGAAGTGGTCTAAACCCTAGGACTCGTTAGCTTGCAAGCTCACATCAGTAATGCGAACGCCATTCACATCTACCAAGTTTTGATCCAAATTCAAAAGTGCAAACTTTAAGCGATCGATGTCAGCAAGATTTCCCTTATTGCGCGTGCGAACATCCAGTTCAACCGTCACGCGTAAGTCCTGTGCTTGACCAACAGTTACACCAGCAGCCTTCGCCATCTTGTCTGCAACTACTGAAGTAATCTCGCCGCGAGCAACCATGGCTGCAAGTGAAGCAGCTAGCTCAACCTTCCACTTGTCAGCATCCTTTGGACCCAAGTAAACCGGCTCGTTGTTGCCAACGTAATGCGGGCGCCATACGAAGAATGAACTTAGTTCACCAGTTGGAACCAAGGTGAACTCGCGCTCAACCTTGACTCGACGAGGACCTGGGTAAGGCATTGGAGTGTTCTGTACGCCGATTGTGTGTGGGAACCAGCGGAATTCGCGCTTAACGAATCCAACTGAATGTGGTGCCCAAACAAAAGTTGATGGCTGCTTCTCGTACTGGACTGGAGGTGGCGGTGGAGTTGGCCATTCAACTTCAGTCTTGTAACCAATCTTGTGAGGAGACCAGGTGTAGTTGCGAGTTACATGTAGGTAAGGGCCCTTTAGACCATTCATGTGAGGGCGCCATACGAAGCCGCGCTTGATGCCGCCGCCCTTACGGGTACCTAGGTAACTTAGTTCGACAATCTTTTCTGGAGTTAATTCGCGTCCAGTAAGTTCAGCGACAACTTTGCCTTCAGCAAAGATAAGCACGCGATTACAGATATTCGCCAAGTCTTCGTGTTCAGCCGAAGCAACGATGACTCCCGCTCCACCACGAGCTGCATCAGCAATCTTCTCGAAGATTGCTGCCTTGCTACCGACGTCAACACCTTGTGTTGGTTCGTGCAACAAAAGAACATCTGGCTTAATTTGAATCCACTTTGCAAGCAAAGCCTTCTGCTGATTTCCACCAGAAAGTTTGCGAAGTTCAATTCCAGGAACTGGAGGCTTCACGTCAAAGCGACGTAATAGTTCGCCAACATCTTTCTTCAGCTTGTTGCGACGTAGCCGTCCAGCCGTGAAGTACTTGCTAAGAACCGGCATGCCCACGTTGTCGGTAAGAGTCGCAGTTAAAACACCACTGGCACCAGTGCGGTCGCCAGGAAGTAACGCAACTCCTGAGTTAACTGCCTTGCGCGGATTTAGTTCTTCTTTTTCAAACTTCTTATTCTTGATTGTTATCGTGCCGTCGGAATGTTCAATGGCACCAAACAGTGCGTAAGGCACTTGGTCGTGACCTGCACCCATCAGGCCAGTCATACCAAGAACTTCGCCGCGACGAAGTGTGATGTTTAGTTTTGGAATAGTTCCAGCAGCCATGTTCTTGGTCTGAAGCACAACTTCCTTAGAGGGAGTTGGCACGTGATCAGGGTAGAACGCATTTAAGGACTGGCCCAAAATCATTGCGACCAGATCAGCTTCTTTGGTTTCCTTGGTATTAACTGTGGCAACCTTGCGGCCATCACGCAGTACTGAGATGCGATCAGTTAGGTTCAAAATTTCATCGGTACGGTGACTGATGAAAACTACGCCAGTACCTTGACGAGTAACTTTGCGAACGGCGTCAAAGAGTTTGTCTACAGATTCACTTGGCAAGTAAGCCGTTGGTTCATCAAGAACCAATACGTGGCCTTCAGGGTTTGTTGCAATTTCGCGGATAGCGCGAGCGATAGCAACAATTGCTCGGTCAACTGGAGGTAGCGCGCCAACTGGAGTTAGTGGATCCCACTTCAATCCAAACTGGGAAAGTTGATATGCAACTGCACTCTTTTCATCAGCCCATGGAATTTTCGATAGACCGCCACGACGCCAGGTACCAAGACGTAAGTTTTCAAGAATGCTAAAGGCTGGCACCAGACCTAAGTCTTGGTGAACGAAAACCATGCCGAGTTGAGCAGCATCGCTGCCACGAAGCGGAAGTTCAATGTCTTCGCCGCGGAGCTTTAACTTTGTGCCGCGGTCAGGATCATGGAATCCACTGAGGACTTTAATCAGAGTTGATTTACCGGAACCATTGCGACCTACTAGGCCGTGGATCTCACCGGGACGAACATCAAAATCTACATTTGAAAGTGCTTTAGTTGGTCCAAATGTTTTGGACAAATTTGTGAACTCAAGTACTGGGCTTACGCCACTGTCTTCAGCCACTTTGAACTCCTACGCACTAAATCTTTTAACTTAACTTTTAAATCTTTACTTGCGAACTTAAAGAAGAGTGTGACTGGTTGAAGCCATTTCTGACTTCAACCAGTCACAACTAATTACTAGCTAGCGGTCCAGAACTTTGCGAATTCTGCTGCAAAGTCGATGCCGTACCAGTTAACTGAATCTTCTACTGAGGTGTCGATTGAACCAATGTTTGATTCATCGAATACCTTGCAGGTGATTCCGTAGTTTTCTGGAACTGCATTGCCGGTCAATAGACGCAATGAAGCATCAACTGTGGCGTATGAGAACCAGTCGTTTGGACAACCAACATCCATCTTTACTGAACCTGTTCCAATACCAGCTGCGATTGCAGGTGTCATGTTGAATGAACCCTGGATTGCGGCGGAACCGGCAGCGTCAACACCAGCGCCAGTTGCGATGGTCATGCCATCGTAAAGTGGCATCAAGTGGGTGATTGTTGGATCTGCTGTAACAGCATTCTTTGCAACACCATCAAGTGTTCCATCGAACCATGTTGCAAGCGGTGCATCCTGGTAATCAACCTTGGCATCTGGGCAGATTTCGCCGGTACGAGCCTTGATTGTGTCAATCATGATTGGGCTGGAGGCTTGGCCTTCAGATCCCCATACAACTGCGTTGCCAGCACCTTCGCTTGTTACACAGAACCAGTCAGCCATAAGGCTAGCTGCTGCTGAGAAGTCGAATGATGGATCTGCAGCAATGCCAGCAGCTGGTGCAATACCAGGAGCAGCAGTCTGGTTGGTTGTCATTACAGGAATGTCACCCAAGTCAGCTAGTGGAATAAGAGCAGCTGGAACTGCGTTGGTGACGATTAGGTCAACCTGGTCAGTTACTGCCTGTGCGAAGAACTTAGGTAGTGGATCGATAACGCCACCAGCGTCGCTCTTCTGTGTGACAGTTACGCCCTTGCTTTCAAGACCAGCTGCGATTGTGTCTGTCCACTGCTTTAGAACTGGAATCTGGTCGTTGATAGAAATCATCGCAACCTTCTTGCCAGATGCAGCCGAAGCGTCAAAAGCATCGCCTGGGTAAGCAAATGTTAGGGATGCAGCAAGAGCGGCATCATATGCTGCCTGTGCTGTTGCCAAACCATCTGCTGCCGCAGGTGCGCTAGCAGCCTCGGTAGGTGCTGCTTCTTCAGACGAGCTTGAGCAACCGCTCAGAACTAGTCCAGCAGCAAGTGCGGCGGCTACGAAGCCGTAACGCATTTTCTTTTGTGCTTGCATTAGACGTACCTTTCCCGTTGTTTTGATTCAGTCACTCGACCGCGACCGAAGGTTGGATGCCACTGTGGCTACGAGCACGCCAATTACTAGCGCAAGACCGTAGAACACGTCGGTAATCCAAACCTCGAAGCCCTTGAGCTGTAAGCCCGTGATTCCGGTTTCGAGGAAATATACAGCTACAACTGTGCCCCAGACGTTGAAACGTCCTGGCCTAATTGCAGTTGAACCTAAGAATGCTGCCGCGAATGCAGGCAACACATATGACTTGCCGATGCTTGATTGTGCAGCACCAGCAGTTGTAAGCACCATGGCACCAGCAAGGGCAGCCAAAGTTGAACAAAGAATTAATGAGTAATAGCGGTAAGCATTAGTACGGATACCGGCTAGACGTGCTACTTCGCGACCTTGTCCAACGAAGTAAAGCTGGCGTCCAATTGGTGTGTGCTCAAGAACGTACCAAGCAATGAAAGCCAGAATCAGCATGAACCAAAACGCTGCGTAAAAACCAAAGATTCGGGTTTTTACCAGAGCTACGAAAGAGAAGGTCTGGACGCTAAGTGTTGTGTTTCCAGCAAGACCGCTAACAATGCCACCGAGTGCAGTTCCAGTTCCGAGAGTTACAACTAGGGACGGGATCTTTGCCTTAACACTTAGCAAACCGTTTATGAAACCAAACATTGCAGCGAAAACAAGTGCAATCAAAATTGCAACTGGCAACGAGATGCCGTGCTTTGTTGCAAGCCAAGCTGGAATTGCAGCACCTAATGAAACAGCGCCACCGATTGAAAGATCAAACTCACCTGCGGAGAGCGCGAAAACCAAGCCAAGAGTCAAAAGAACTGTTGCAGCTTTTTGATTTGCAATGGAAGTTACGTTTTGCCAAGTTGGAAATACTTCAGGCAACAAAAAACTAAAGACTAAGAACAGCGCTAGCCACGCAACGAGAATTGCATAGGCCTGAATTCGATAGCTTGTTGAAACAGCGGCACTTGTTTTGTCTTTACTATTGCGACGCAAACTTAGCCGGCGCAACGAAATGGTTTGTGACACCTAAGCTCCCAATTCACTCAGACGGGAATGCTTGAACTGCATTCCGATTAGACCAAGTGTGGGGGAAAATCGCCTTTTGCGCATTAGATTTAGGGAACTTTGTATACAACATTCAGGTAACAAGGACGAAAAAATCCCTGTTTTTTAGGCCAAAAATGGACATTTGAGCGGATTTTGCCTTGAATTCCTCTCTAAAGCCAGAAATTCCTAATTCGGGCATTTCTATGGGTTTGTACGTGTTTTGTATACGAAGTGCCGCAAAGTCCATTAGTTTGGGCACATATTCAAATCAGGAGGACCCGTGAAGGTTTCAGTAGTTCAGAGTGGCAATTGCACCCAAGATGTGTCCGAGAACGTGGCAATGTTGCTCGAATTATCCGAACAGGCAGCTGCAACCAATCCTGATCTGATCTTGTTGCCTGAATTGGCAACCACTCCCTACTTTGCAGCTGGAGACAAGAGTCCTAAGTATCGCGATTGGGCTGAGCCAGTTATCGGTGGCGCTTCAACCGCTGCTTTCGCAAAGTTTGCAAAAGATCACAACACTGCACTTGGTTTCGGCATGTATGAGATCGACAACGATGTTCGCTACAACTCACTGGTAATTCTTAATCGCAACGGTGAAGTTGTACATGGCAAAACTCATGATGGCAAAACTTTTCCAGCTTTCCGAAAGCTCACTGCCCCATCGGTTCACATGCCAACTCTTGATGTCCACGAAGACGAGTACTGCACTGCCGGACCTGGTCCAATGAACTTTGATATTGACGGTGTTTCCACTGGCGCATTGATTTGTTACGACCGTGCGTTCTCAGAGCCATGGATGGCAAACCGTGCCCTTGGCGCAGATGTTGTGTTGCTTGCAGTTTCATCACTTGGCTGGCGTGAATCTTTATTCATTGATGACCTACGTCTTCGCGCAATGGAAATGGGCGTATTCGTAATCGCATCAAACCGTTCCGGCGAAGAAACTTGCGGCGGCAAAACTCATGACTTCTTCGGACGTTCATGCGTGATTGCACCGACCGGTGAAGTTCTAGCAGAAGCTGGCGGCCACAATTACCCAGAAATCATTCATGCTGAACTAGACATGTCATTGCTAGCTAAGGCGCGCAAGGACTGGCCAGTTTGGAATGATCGTCGTCCAGAGATTTATTCCTGGATGTACAAATAAATCTCAGCCCAGTAAATCTGGGTTAAAACAAAACCCAGCAATACCTATTTACTTAATGATTCCCTTGGCACGTAATTCAGCAAGCTTCGCTGCGTCGTAACCAAGAAGATCTCCATACACTTCGTCAGTGTGCTCGCCATGTGCTGGACCGCTCCAGCGAATTGATGGCTTGGTATCTGAGAAGAAGGGGAAGATGTTCTGCATTGGGAATTCGCCAACACCAGGAACATCAACATTGATGATTGATTCGCGAGCTTGAATGTGTGGATCCGCAATCATGTCCTTCGCGGTGTAAACCAAACCATGAGGAACTTCTTCTTCGATCAAGTGATTGATCAAGTCCTTCATTTCCCAAGTGCGACTCCAGTCACCAATCATCGCATCTAGCTCTTCAGTGTTTTCGCCGCGAGAGATGTGAGTTGCAAACTTTGGATCATCAGCAAGTTCTGGCTTACCCATTGCATGTGCAAGACGCTTGAATACTGTGTCCATGTTTGCAGCGATCAAAAGCATTTCGCCCGACTTGGTTGGGTAAACATTGCTTGGTGTGATCTTCGGCAAAACTGAACCGGTGCGCTCACGTTGGTAACCGCCGATTGCCCACTCTGGAATTAATGACTCCATGTATGCCATTACAGATTCGTAAATCGAAGCATCAATTACCTGGCCCTTGCCAGTCTTTTCCTTGGAGTGCAGGGCAGCCAATGCGCCAAGGGTTGCAAAAGTTGCAGCCAAAGAATCGCCTAGCGAAATACCAGCACGAGCTGGCATGCGATCTGGTTCACCAATTACATATCGAAGGCCGCCCATTGCTTCACCAACTGATGCATAGCCTGGTCGCGGCGCGTAAGGTCCGGTTTGTCCGTAGCCACTTACGCGAATCAAAATTAGGCCTGGATTGATTTTGGACAAAACGTCGTAACCAAGTCCCCAGCGCTCAAGAGTTCCGGGACGGAAGTTTTCCAGCAGCATGTCAGATTGTTCAACAAGTTCTTTGACGATCTGCTGACCTTCAGGCGTGCGCAAGTCTGCGGTCACACATTTTTTGTTACGAGCAGCAATCGGCCACCAAAGTGACTTGCCGTGAGCTTTCTCTTGACCCCAATCGCGAAGTGGGTCGCCGCGCTTTGGATCTTCAATCTTGATTACCTCTGCGCCGTAGTCACCCAGGAGCTGGCCACAGTAAGGTCCGGCAAGTAATTGACCTAGTTCGACAAGTCGTAGGTCACTTAGTGGTCCAGTCACGATTAATCCTTTTCGTTCGGCTGCTCTATTTGTATACAAAATTTAACGTATTCGCCACTCAAATTCCGAAAAACCCGATAAATCTGGGAAATCCATATCCGAATTCAGGTGGACTTGTATACCATCTCGTACGAGAATAGGCCTATGACTGCCACAATACCCACTCCTCGCAACGATATTTCCGTCATTGAAGTCTCTCCTCGAGATGGCCTTCAGAACGAGAAAATCCCGCTTTCTGTAGATCAGCGGATCGACTTAATCACCCAGCTTGGTAACGCTGGAACCAAGCGCATTGAGGCTGTGGCCTTTGTGCACCCGACTCGAGTTCCCCAGATGGCCAATGCTGAAGAAGTTATGGCAGGACTTCCTCGCGATAACGGCGTTTCTTACTCTGGCTTGATTTTGAATCGCAAGGGATTGGATCGGGCACTTGATAGCAAAGTGGACGAAGTTCATTTGGTAATTCCAGGCACCGACGAGATGAGCTTGGCAAACCAAAACGTAACCGTGGCAGAGATGTTGGTTCTGGCTAAAGAAGTTTCAGATGTTTGTAAGGAAGAAAACGTTCCACTAACTATGACTGTGGCAGTTGCATTTGGTTGCCCATTCGCTGGTGAAGTTCCAACTGAACAAGTTGCTCGCGTATTAGATGGCATGGTTGGCCTTCACCTGGCGGAAATCGGATTAGCTGACACCATCGGCGTTGGTGTGCCCTGGCAGGTACGCGCACTTGCCGGAGCAGTTCGCGAGCGTTTTGCAACTGAGCCAATGCGTCTACACCTCCACAACACTCGCAACAACGGATACGCAAATGCCCTAGCTGGATTAGAAGCAGGAGTTGTCGGATTCGATAGCAGCGTTGGTGGATTTGGTGGTTGCCCATTTGCCCCGAATGCAACTGGCAACATCGCAACTGAAGATTTGAACTACATGCTTGAGCGCTCCGGCGTAAGCACTGGCCTAAATCACGACGCGCTTGTGAGTACGGCATCATGGTTATCTAACGCGCTTGAAAAAGATGCACCCGCACTACTTGGCCGCGCTGGCCAGTTCCCAGCTAAGGAAGCAAAATGACAAACATCGCAATTGTTTATTACTCCTCAACCGGAAACATTGCCGCTATGGCAAATGCAATCGGTGAAGGCGCTGCCAGCGTTGGCGCAGAAGTTCGAGTTCGCCGCGTAGCTGAGACTGCACCTGCTGAAGCTATTGCCAGCAATCCAAAGTGGCAGGCTCACTTCGATGAAATGGCCAACGAGCCATTAGCTTCCCTTGATGATTTGGAATGGGCCGATGGCATCGCACTAGGTAGCCCAACTCGCTTTGGTGGACCAGCGTCGCAGCTGAAGTCTTTCTTGGACGCAACCGGTGGTCTTTGGTTCAAGGGCGCTCTCGTTAACACTGTTGGTACATCATTTACCACTGCATCAACTGCACATGGTGGTCTTGAGTCAACAATCTTGGCTATGAACAACCACTTCTATCACTGGGGATCTTTGATCATGCCGCTTGGATATGGTGATGAGCATGTAAGCAAGGTTTCCGGTAACCCTTACGGTGCCTCACATCTTTCCCGCAAGGGCTCAGTGCCAGATGAAGATTCTCTAAAGGCCTGCTTCGTGCAAGGTCGTCAGTTAGCACAAGTTGCTAGCTGGGTTGCAAACGGAAAGTCAGGTTCCTAATCATGGCAATTAACATTTTGGCAATTGGTGGCAGCACTCGTCCAGGTTCTTCAAGCGAGCAGGCACTTCGTGTTGCTGGTCGCGGAGCCGAAGGCGCTGGCGCAAAAGTTACTTACATAACCGGTCGTGATCTTATGTTCCCGATCTATGACACTGAAACTCCAGATCGCAGTGACAATGCAAAGAAGTTTCTTGAGGCTGTTGCAGCTGCAGATGGTTTGATTATCAGCACACCTGGTTACCACGGTGGCATGTCCGGCATGATCAAGAATGCTTTGGATTACATCGAAGATCTTCGTGAAGGTCCACGAGTTTACCTAGATGGCATGGCTGTTGGTTGCATCTCTGTTGCCTACGGCTGGCAGGCAACTGCAACAACTTTGTTGCAGATTCGCGTAGTTGCGCATGCACTTCGCGCTTGGCCAACCCCACTAGGTGCCACGATCAATGCATCAATCACAAAGTTTTCAGCGGACGGAACCACAGATGACGAGGGTGCGCGAAGTAACCTTGAGACTGTTGGACGTCAGGTTGAACAATTTGCAACCTGGTCCCGCAAGTAACATCTAGCTTTCGGGAGCGCAGTAATGGCAAAGATCGCAACAACGGTTTACGAACAGATACGAACTGCGATCCTCAATGGAGAGCTTTCCAATTCTGAGCGTTTAGTAGAAGAAGATCTTGCCGTCAGCATGGGAATCTCGCGCACTCCGGTGCGTGAGGCACTTCGCCGACTTGCCGCCGAAGGCTTGGTTGATGTTTCGCCAAACCGAGGTGCGCGAGTAGCCGAGTGGGATGTGCATGACCTGCGAGAAATCTTCGATCTTCGCTCGATTCTTGAATCACATGCTTGCGAGCTAGCTACTCCGCGTGCGTCCGCATCAGAGATTGAGTTCTTGGAAAACGTTTGTCTAGAAATGGAAGAACTAGCCAAGACCAATATCGCATCAGAGACTCGCTTGCCGGCACTGGCTGCTAGGAATCGAATTTTCCACGGCAAGATCATTGAGATGTCTAACTCGACACGGCTTGAGCTATTGATCGAAACTTTGATTCACGTACCGATCGTGATGCAGACCTACAAGGTTTACTCCCCTGAAGCATTGCAGCGAAGTCTGCATCATCACCGTGAGATCGTTAATGCGATGAAGGCTGGCGATGAAGTGTGGGCCTCAAGCGTTATGCGTGCCCACGTACTTGCAGCCCGCGAAGAAATTCTTGGTCAGACCGAAGAATCCTAAGAATTCAACCAAACGTAAAAACGGGCACCTGCAAAAGCAGGTGCCCGTTTTTTAACGAGATGTGTTACTTGCCAACGCGGGTCTTCATCAAAGGCTGAACCTTTGTACCGAAGATGTCCATGCCAGTTACGAAGTCGTCGAATGTCAGCATGACACCCTTAACGCCTGGAACGGTATCAACTTCGTCAAGCATGCGAGCAACAGAGGCGTATGAGCCAACAAGTGTTCCCATGTTGAAGTTGATTGCACCTTCTGGAAGTGCGATGTTGGCAGCAGTTCCGGAACCGTCTGCATTGGTATCAGCAGCAGCCTGGCCAGCCATCCATGACAATGCGCCAGCGTCTGCGCCAGCGTTGTAGTGCTTCCACTTTGCCATGGCCTTTTCGTCTGTTTCATCAGTGATAACCATGAACAGAACGAAGGCACCGACGTCGCGGCCAGTTTCCTTGGTTGCGCGAACAAGCTGCTCAGCACTTGGGGCAAATGCCTTAGGTGTGTTTACGCCAGTTCCAAGGATGAACTGGTAGTCACCGTACTCAGCACAGAAACGCATACCGCGCTCTGACTGACCGGCAGCTACAAGCTGGATCTTTGAAGAAGGCTTTGGCAACATGTGGCAGTCATCCATCTTGAAGAACTGACCCTTGAAGTCTGATGAGCCCTTGCTCCATAGTTCCTGCATAACGCGTACGTACTCTTCGGAGTATTCGTAGCGGTAGCCGAAGTATTCGTCTCCTGGCCATAGACCCATCTGATCGTATTCACCCTTTGCCCAACCGGACACGATGTTTACGCCGAAACGACCTGGTGCGATTGAATCAATCGTTGTTGCCATACGAGCGACAATCGCTGGTGGCAAGGTAAGGATTGCTGTTGATGCGAAAAGTTTGATCTTTTCGGTCTTTGCAGCAAGTGCTGCCATCAAAGTAAAGGATTCCAAGTTGTAATCCCAGAATTCACTCTGTCCACCAAAGCCACGAAGCTTGATCATTGACAGTGCAAATTCAAAACCATACTTTTCTGCACGCTGAACACATTCAACGTTCAATTCGAAAGATGGCTTGTATTGCGGCGATGTGGTTGAAATCAGCCAACCATTATTGCCAATTGGTAAAAATACTCCGAGATCCACTTGGGAACTCCTTCCGGTTTCAAATCGCAATCTAGGCAGTACGGACACAGATCCGCACAAAGCGTTTCTCTGAAACTTAGTGCGAAAACCGAACTTTGTCCTAAAGAATGTGCATTTTGTGTCCAAAAGGAACATTCTTGAACGCAGTTATTGGGTTTTTCAGCCAAAAAACCCAACTTTGTATACATTTGGAGTTATTGACCCCTCGATCCTGGAGATCTTATGCCGACCTTAGATGTAAATGGCCATTCAATGTATTACGAAGTTTCTGGAATTCCAGGAGCTGATAAAGCAGTCGTAATGGGAGGCTGGGGAACTTTTTGTCATGGAAAGCAAAAAGATGCACCACGTTACTTATTTGAAACGTACGAAGTTCTAACTTTTGACTACCGCGGAATGCGCGAAAGCACTGACGACTACACCCGCGAAGCAACCATGCAATTGTTTGCTGATGACTTAGCGCAGCTACTTGATCATCTTGGCTGGACCAATGTTCACATTGTTGGCATGGTCGGCATGGGTGCCTGCATTGGACAGGAACTTGCTTACGCTCGCCCTGACTTAGCTCGCTCATTAGTAATGACAGGTACCTGGGCTTATGCAGATCCAATCATGGTTGATCAGTTAGACAGCATGACAACAATGCACCAAGAATCTGGCTTTTACGCTTTCCAGAAATTCGTTGCATCATTTTCTTTCCCAGGTGATTTCTACAACGAGAATCGCGATCGCTTGCTAGGTGATAACGGAACCTGGGCAGATCTAAACGGAAACTTTGCAGCTCATGAGCGCTACGTTCATGCCTGCAACAACCACGATTCACGAGAACGTCTGCCGCACATCAAAACACCTTCACTTGTTTTGCACGCGCTGCAGGATTCAATTACCACTGCTCGTCACACTCAAGTAATTGAAGACTTGATTCCAAACTGCATTGGCATAACTTGGCCAGATGCATCCCACGTAATTGCTGGCAAAGAACAGCGCATCCGGTTTGACGCACTTCTAAAAGAATTCCTTGAGGCTAATTAATGACAATTCAGTTGACGCAAGACCAGAATGATTTCCAAGAAGCTATCCGCGCATTTGTTGATAAGGAAATAATTCCGGTCGCTCGCGACATGGAGCACTCTGGCGAATACCCAACAGCAATTGTTGAACACATGAAGGAAATGGGCCTTTTCGGAATGACCATTCCTGAAGAGTTCGGTGGTCTTGGCGTAGATATGACAACGTTCTCAATCGTTTTCGAAGAACTATCTCGTGGCTGGATGGGCGTTGCTGGAATCTTGGGCTCACACTCCATGGCCTGCTTTGTGATTTCAAGGCATGGAACTCCAGAACAAAAAGCCAAGTACTTGCCAGAGCTTGCCACCGGCGCCCGCCGAAGTGGCTTAGGACTGACTGAACCAGGTGCAGGCACTGATCTTCAAGGCATCGCTACAACTGCAACTCTTGATGGCGACCATTACATTGTGCGCGGCTCAAAGACTTGGATCACCAATGCTCGTCACGCTGATCCACTTCCTGTCCTAGTCAAGACTGACCCAAAGGCAGATCCTCGCCATAAGGGAATGTCAGTACTACTTATTGATGCTGGAACTCCTGGCTTCACCATTGGTAAAGACATTCCAAAAATGGGCTACAAAGGTCCAGAGTCTTGCGAAGTAATTCTTGATGAAGTCCGAGTGCCAGTTGAAAATCTTCTTGGTGGTGTCGAAGGTCGCGGTATGCAGCAAGTGCTATCCGCACTTGAAACTGGCCGTCTAAATATCGCAGCTCGTTCTGTAGGTATCGCAGCTCGCGCGTACGAAGAGGCAGTTAACTATGCCAAGTCTCGTATGGCATTCGGCAAGAGCATCTCTGAGTTCCAAGCAATCCAGCTGAAGATTGCTGACATGGCTACAGACTTACAAGCTGCTCGCCTACTTACTTATTGGGCAGCCTCAGAAGCCGATCAAGGTAAGCGCGTTGATCTGCAAACTGCACAAGCCAAAGTTTTCGCATCTGAAGTTGCGATTCAGAACTCTTTGCGAGCAATGCAAGTTCATGGTGGCTACGGCTATTCAACTGAGTATGAGATTGAACGCTTGTACCGCGATGCTCCATTAATGAGCATTGGTGAAGGCACAAACGACATCATGCGTATGGTGATTGCCAAGCAAATTTTCGCTGACTAATTCACGTCGCAAAATCTGGTTGTTTTTCAGGGATACTTAATACATGTTGCGCGCCAATAAGTACCTAATTGCCATGATGCTTTCCATGGTTGGTTGGGGTATCGGTAATCCAATTGGCGACATTGCTGTTGAATTCATTGACCCGGTTTCTGTTTTTGTAATTGAAATCGTTAGCGGCTTGATCTTGTTCTTCGTAATTTCCTTGGCGATACCTTCACTGCGAACTGCGATTCGCCAGGTGCCGTGGAAACTTGCGCTTCCCTTTGGCTTGATTCAGCCTGGCTTGGCATATCTATTGGGCAACATTGGTTGGCAATACGGAACCGTAACAACAGGTGCAATCCTGATGTCTAGCGAAGTAATCTTCCTGGCTCTCGGTGGCGCCATATTTCTGCGCGAAAAGTTATCCGTTTGGTCGGTCATTGCATTGTTGGTTGGCGTTACTGGCGCAATCATCGTGGGCATTGCCGGTCAATCGAGCAATCCGGAAACCGCTGGCCAATACGTCGATGTATTTGGGCTTTCAGTTTCTGCAGGATTGATCGGAGCGCTTGCGTTCTTGGGTGTGGGTCTGTGTGGCGCAATCTACGGACTATTGATGCGCAGATTAAAGTCTGAGGTCAACACCATTGCCCTGACTCTTGGCCAAATGACATCGGCTAGCTTCTTCTCAATCGTTGTATTGATTGCCACTCAAACAGATTTGGCGACTCCGCAATTGGTCGGTAACTACTTCTATGTGGCTGTGCTCGCTGGTGTGATTGGAACAACCTTGCCGTTCCTCATGTTTAACTATGCAGCGCCAAAGCTAACTACAAAACAGACGGCTCTAACTCTGAACATCATTCCAGTAGTGGCTATTTTGTTTGGAGCCGTCTTGGGCCGCGGCCTACCGGTCGGTGCTCAGTATGCAGGCATTGTTCTGGTCCTAATCAGCTTGCTTGCACTCGAATCTGGTCATGACGAGGAAGCCGATTCCGAGACCGCATCCCCAGCTTTTCCCAAGTCCTGACATACTGCTAATGTTCATCTGTACCAAAACAATCACGACCAAGCACCGCTAGCTCAACTGGCAGAGCAGCTGACTCTTAATCAGCGGGTTGGGGGTTCAAGTCCCTCGCGGTGTACCAGTAAGTCCTTTAGTTAAGCCTGAATTGCAAGGTTTAACACAATTTTTAGTTTACCTCTAAACCCACATAATTACAGCGAATTACTGTTGCTAGCCCCACGCCAGTCCCACGATTACACACTTGCATTGATTTCGAGATTGCTAGGCTAAAAAAATGAGCTTGGCAAAAGTAATCTTTTTTGCACTATTTGGAGCGTTCGCATTTGGTATCACCATCGGTTTTCTTGGGTGGACAGTTATGGCAATCGCTCGCTTACTAACAGCCAAGGCTCCAAGAGTTAGAAAAGTATTTTTTGAACTCACAGAAACTACAGGGAACAAGAACCAAGATGCTTTGATAGCACTTGTAGTGTTTCTCCCCATCTGGCTTCCCTCAGCAATTATCGCCTACCGGGGGGTTCACGTTAACCCTTCATTCGATGAAAAGGTTGGGAGTATTTTAGGAATAGTTGCTGTTATGGCTATGTTTCTGAACAAAATTATCTACAGCCAAAAACCTTGAATTTCGCGGTCGTGCACATCTTGCTGGGTTGGGGTGCAGTTTCGATTTAATCCGTGTAATTTTCGCCCACCCTACCCTTTTTCACAGATGGTCACTGATGTCACTACCGCTGTAAATCGGGCAGCGTATAACAAGTTCCGTTGTCTTTCTGTATAGCATTAAAAATAACGCTGAGATTAAAGGTGTGTGCTAAATGAAATCTAGCAAAGAGAAATTTGATAGATATGAAGAAAAGGCAAGGAAATTAGCAAAACAACATAAATTTGAATTTGTAGACGCAATACATGTTTTTCAATGCTGGGCGGGTGATGATGACAGCAAGTGGTCGCCATTATTTGGTGTTGTTTACCCTGACCGCGTTTCCAAGGTTCAGCGAAGATTATCCGGACTGTACGTGGAAGAAATCCCAATGAATAAGATTTCATCAGTTGAGATATCTGGTGGGCTATTACCGAGCGTGGAAGTTTATTCTTCTGGAAATGAAATCACATTTAAGGTTTCTGGATATGCTGATGAGATTGCACAAATCATTCGCTCTCAAATCATGAGCCGTAATGAGTCACAGGCTAGTGTCACTTCTGTTGAAACTCTTAGCGTTGCTGAACAACTAGAGAAGTTGTCCACGTTACTCGAAAAAGGATTATTAACAGCTGAAGAGTTTAATCAACAAAAAAGAAGGCTTCTCGAGTAATTAAAGACGTACCCCGTATTCGAATAAAACCAGTTTTACTAACTGCTACGAGAGTGCCAATTGTCACTATCGTCACTGTCACTGTCGGGCATCTCAGAAAAACAAATAGGGCGGCCTACGCGTCCGGGCACTGAACACGTAAGCCGCCTCAATCACTTTATTTATTCGGTCTGACGAGTTATGAAATTAGTTGCGGATGTATCTCCCAGATTTCAGACTTACCTTGCTTCTGGCATTTACGGATTTGTCCCGTGGATTCCAAGTTAATCAAAACTTCACGCACTAGAGTCGTTCCATCGAGTGACTTAGATACCCATGCTTGGTTTTGAACTAAGCGAACCACTTCTCTTGTAGTGAATTGAGCGCTTCCATTATCAATAAGCCTTGCTAACACAATCTGCTTCCTGCTGTTCTCGTGATTTGCAAACAGTTGCTTACGATGCTCGGTGTAATACGTAATCATTGATAACGCGCTATTCAAGTCTCGTAACTCGATTTGAGTAGTTCTTGGATTTCCCAACAGAGCAAATAGTGCTGCAATTCGAATCACCATTCCAGGGAACTTTGAACCCCAACCACTAACTGCTCGAAGTTCACTCTGTAGCCTCGGTTCCCACGAAGTCCTGAAGGCTATAAACCGCTCACTGGCTTCTTCACTCAGGGTTAGGGTGACTAGCTCGTCTTTATCTATTAACTCAGTGGCATACCCGGCTATTTCCGCTACATAATTGCACCAATCTAAGTAAGCAGTTCGATTAAGAGATTTAGCGGTTTCAGGTAATCGATGCCCTATTAGAGATACCGGTTTAGTCATCAGGAACCTATCTAGGAAACCTTTCTGAGTCATGGCGAAAGAGCCTGACATCTCTCGAAAGACAGCTGGCTGAACATTAAGCGCAATCGCCATGTGCGGACGTTCGATATAGATATCTGGGCGTCCTTGCCTTGTTACATGAACAGGTTCGGCGCCGTACGCCTGATTTACCAAATCAAGATTTGCCATTCCATCGCTGTAACGTCCATTCAGATTGGCTATTAGTCCTCCTTCCGGCTGAATCACCGCAACAGTTCCCTTTTGCTCGGACATGGTTCGTGCGAGCGCCTCTGGAGTCACATCGCCCACTAACAAGCGGGGCATGAATTGCTCGGGGCAATCAATCAGCCTCTCCTGTGTTGCGTGGTATTCCGCCTGAAGGTCATTACTTTCACTCTTTCCATTAGCGATTTTGCGACGTAGGCTTTCAAGTCGTTGAGACTCTAGTGCCCGACGCTCATTTGCGATTTCTACTTCAATCAGCTTCTCTTTTCGCAAATTGCGCTCGAAGTCAGCAAGTGGCTTAATAACCTTTGCGCTTACCTGAGACTTGCGTTCTCCGGGCTCAGCGAATGTAGCAAGATACAGCGTTACTAGTTCACTCCATGTGCCTGTATCAACTACGAATCGACCCCTGGTAGCTGCTGCAAGCACTCCAAGCGCTTGAGCGTGAATTAGGTCGATGGGTGCTTGAACGCTTTCGGCGATTGTTGTAATCAATAGCCTAAAAGTCTCGGGTAGTTGGGACACAGGCAATCCCGGAACTCTTTCGAGCGTTTCTAGCGGTACCCATTCATATGTTTTTTCTGAGGTACCGGACAGTGACAGTGACGATAGTGACAATTCCGCACTTTCTAAATGCTGATTACTCGACGGATTATGAAGCGTCACTTTACCCACCCACTTATGCGTAATGCATATTCGATATGAGGAGGAAAAATGGCAGCAACTCCTCTGTCTTTGAAGTTAACTGCAACAAGATAAGCGCTCTCTAAATCATTTCGAGCTTTTGTAATCTCGCTTGGCTCACCGTCAATTAACTTCGTAGTTGCAGCAAACACATAAGTTAGAAAACCTAATACGTCTGTCTCGCTTCTCTTGGTCGAATGGAGTTGTAGACTCACTTGTGTAGGGCCGTTTGCTTCAAAAAGTGAACGGCTCTCGTCGTTTCTATTCATTACAACCGCACCTCGCGAATATTTTGCGCAAGGTAGGCGTCTAAATCGCTTCTACGAACTCGAACAAGGCGCCCAACCTTTACAACAGGGAATGCCCTTGTATCGAATAGGTGTCGTGCATGGCGGGTACTTATGTTGAGGCACTCGGCGCATTCGCTGACCGTAAGTAGCTCATAATTTATTTCATTGTTAGTAGACATTAGTTGTCCTCTGATTAAGGGCAACGACTATTGAACGTGAATTAATTAAACGGGCAATAGCCCACGGGTTTAGGGCAGTTTAAATGACACGTCCGCACGTCGTTACCGAGTTAAAAACTGGTAATCCCGTGGGAGTGACTGGAGGACCTGTGAGCATTACAGAACTATTAGAAAGAACTTGCTGAGTAAAAACCGATGGTGGCGCAAGTGAATTTATCGCCTGGCGAAGCCGTGTAAACAACAGCGCCAATTCACCGATTAAAAATTCATGGAATCTCTGGGAGAACGAACTATTTGATGCATCTCGCTTTTGGTGCAATTTGGCAAGTGCAGCAAGTAACTGATTTCGGCGCCTCTGAATTTCATAACGTGCACTGCGTGCCATTGCGCGACCTACAGATTCAATGGAATCAACGAATGGTCTAATGGTGCTTTTAATTTGGCTAAAGGACTTTATTGCACGTTCAATATTTCCAAGGGACTTTACGGTTCGCTCGATATTGGCAAAGTTATTGAGGCTTCTTGAAAGGTTCGCCATGCTACCTCCAAATTGGGGTAGACCCTCTGTAGCAAAATGATTGGAGAGCTGCTTGAAACCATCGACATCAGCCGGTGACTGCCATTCATTGGCAGGGTCTTGAAATGTGCCACTATCCATAAATGCAATTTACAACAAGTCTCTGACAAAACCATCTAGTTACACTCAGGGCGAACAATCGTCATTATTGTCACTGTCATTGTGATGTAATACGTGATTCAGATTTATGTGCTCGCATAGGAATTGATTCTAAACCGAAGTTTAAATCTTGATTTTCACTACTGCTTCCAGAAATTCCAATAATGTAGGACTAAGTCTCTCCTCTGAGGTCTTCTTTTATGAAAGTAGTGTTGCTATGAGTACCAACATTTCTCGAATAATTGCTACAGTTTCGCTTTCTCTATCTATTGTTGGTTGCTCAATTCTCGGACCCAGTGATGAAGCACAGGCGCTGGAATTCGCTCGCAAAGCATGTGACATTGAAAAGCGCGCAGCCGATTCTGGTGAAGTCGATGAAAATGGCGACTGGACATACATCGAAGTGAGCAATGAAACCTCATGGAATGGTAGGGATATCTCCATGGTGGACCTTAAAGAAAAAGTCGAAACGATTGGAGCCAATGCCGAAGAGGCAACATCAGCTACGCTCCTAGATTCCAAATGGCAGATTCTTTCCGATGACTTGAACACGATGTACGCATTTGTTTCAAGAATTTATTCGATGCGAAAACAAGGAACATTCTCATATGAAGGAATGGACGGGGAGAGGGACTTTAACAATCCCCTTTATTCAACGGACGTTACGTGCAAATCCGTGCAAGCATTGCTCATTGAAAATGAATAGTTCACTCGATACAAGGAGGAGATAACTTTGAATAGTGACTCAAGTGAGAACCTTCTTAGCTTGAATTACATCGACCCAAAAGTTAACTTTGACGAGGCGTCTAAATTCATAATTAACTGTGCTGCTTCAGTAGCGCAAAAAATGAAACTAGCATTCATTTGGAGTCAAACTGCGTCCGATAGAGATGCGAATTGCCTTGGGCTGCAACTTATTAGATTTCTAGAAAATGAATATATATCTGATGAAGACTACGTGACTGGCAAGAAGGAATTTGAAATTGATGGGTGGCTCTTGGAGAACTGGGATATTGAAGGAATAGACATAGATGCACAATTACAGGAATATGCGTACCTCATTGCGTGACTATTATTCGCAAGGCCGGCACTAATGACTAAGTTTGTATTCGGACTAGCAAGTATTTTGTGGATTGCTTTCTTGTTGTATAAGAACAAATATGACAATGCCAATAGAGAAAACAAAATTCGGCTGGTGTTTAATGTTTCAGAAATCGAGAGTCTCAAGACTCAAGTGGGGCTAGGAAAGACTGCTAATCAAATAGCGCTAGCGGCAACCGTTGTGACAGTTTTTGGAATCATTCTTTTGTACTTGTTGTGAATATCACTAGATGGAACGTAACTCTTGAACTTTTGCCCAGATGGTTTGCAGGTCTACTTCCGACGCATCTAAAGTTTCAGAATACCCGCCCTGTGGCATTTCTTCTCTCGAGAGATATGGGCTTAAATTAAGTGTGTTGCGCGCCCAGTCGATAACTCCTCTTTCAACTCGCAGGGCTTCACTTCCGTCTTGGAATTCAAAAGTCCTATAGATTTCCCAACCTGAATTTTGGTGCGCCTTCAATCTGTCGGTTTTACGTTCGCGACTCGTTATACCAATTTTGTGAGAGTTCAAGTGTGAGTTAGTGATTAGATAAATCAGGCCGCTCGTTGTGCCGTCAAATCCACCACCATCTCTATTGCAATAAATGCAACCAGTCCCATTTTTCACATTTCCATAAGCGGGTGTGCTAACTTTTCCACACTGCAGGCACTTGCATCTCCATGGGGCTTTACTTCCGGGAAAACTTTCAAGTGGCGCAAAACCAGACTCACGCATAAGCGACTGGGCTTCTTCAGCATCAATCTTCTTCCCTGCACAGTAAGCGCAGCCACCTTCACCTTGAGCAAGCCCAAGGAGCCTAGCTTCTACTACTCTCATGCAGACCAAACATTTGCACCTAATCTTGTTTCCGGCTTTTGTGTACTCTTCAAGGGGTTCAAGATTTGCTTTCTCTAAAAGCCTTAGCGCATCTCTTTTTGATAGTGCCACGCCTGCACAGAACTTACAAAGCCCTTGCCCAGCCTTAACCGCGCTGTACTTTGGGTAGATTTCATTCCCACACGAAGCACATTCTCCTTTCCATCTAGTCATCCCGCCTGGAAAAGGAGTTGAGGTAACAAAACCCTTTGAATTCATGAAGGTTAGGGCTTCATCTGGATTAACTTTGGAACCACCGCAATAGGAACATCCTTTACTTTTTCCATTTTGAAGGTCTGCAAATCTTGGAGATACAAAGTTGTGGCAAGTTAAGCATTCTGCATTCCATGGTTCCGCAGCACCTGGATAGTTATCGATAGCACGAAAGCCTAAAGATTCAAAGAATTGTTTTGCTTTTTCTGGGTCAACATAAAGACCTGCGCATTTCTTGCACCCACCCCACCCAGCACGAATGTTTCCATATTGCGGATAAACAGTAAGGTTGCAGCCAAGACATCTGCATTTCCACTTCTTTTTTGACCCAGGGAAATCCTCAAGGGGCTCAAGATTGGATGCCAGCATAATCTCAACCGCCTCGGCAGCGTCAACCCGTCTTCCAGCGCAGTAGGCGCACCCACTTCTTCCTTGTTGAACACTGGAGTAATGAGGAGAAACTAGCCTGCCACATGTCAGACATTCACACCTCCAGGGCTTATGGTTTCCTGGATACTCTTCGAGTGGATTTAAACCATTTTGAAGCATCAGCTCTCTGGCAACTTGGTCAGAAATTTTTGCCATGCTTCTATTCTGCCTCACAAATCTGATTGGAATTTAGAATTAACAACCTATTTCACCTATCCGACCTTCTGGTTGCGAAATTGCAAAACATTACTTGCTTTCTCACTCAACCGTTCAGCTGTTTCGCGACCGTGGTCTTGCGTTCTGTGCTGATAAACAAGTGAGGCATTTGGAGACGAGTGACCCATCCTATGCATCAATTCTCTTAGGCTGGCTCCATTTTCGGCTGCCAATGTTTGTCCTGTATGACGCAAGTCGTAGGCGCGTACGTCAGGTCTTCCAATTGCAATTAGTCCTTGCTTTATCTTTCTTGCTCCAGTGTCGACGGCTGGGTTACCAGAGTTTGTGGTGAAAACAATCGCATCATCACCAGGAAGAGTAAATTCACTCAAATGCTCTTGAATAATAGGGACTAAATGTGGAGGAACTGAAATAGTTCGCTTTCCTGCTTCTGTTTTAGGTGTGTCAAAGGAAAAGGTTCCGGTCTTCGTGCTCACCCTCCGTCGAATGGTCACAGTTGGATTAACAGAATTCAAATTCAGGTCACTTCTGCGAAGTGCACAAGCCTCTCCCGGACGAACAGCAAGCCATGCAAGTACATGCACTAATGCCGAATACCTGTCTGGCACTGAAATTGCTACCGAGTTGAGTTCCTCAATTGAAAGTACAGGGCGCTCAGCACCTTTAAACTTCCCGCCATTCTTAATCTTGCATGGGGAGGAAGAGATAATTTCATCATTTACCGCTTGCCCCATGATTGCGCTAAGGGTTCTATAGGCGCGCTTAAGGGCAGCTTCTCCCGTCCGGCTACTTAAGTCGTTGTACCAACACCTAACAATGTCTGGAGTAATCCTGTCCAGACGGTAACTTCCGAGGGTGGGTAGTAAGTGAATTCGAAGGTCAGATTCATAGTCTTTACGAGTTGTTTCTTTGATACCCGGTCTCTTGTTCCAACTATTGGCATAGTCCACAAGTGTTACTTTTCCGGCAGAACTTGGCATCCTCAGTGTTTGCCTTAATGTATCTGCCTGAACTGTTGCCAAGAAATGCCTTGCATCCGTGACACTTGAAAAGGTATGGGGGGCATTAACTCTCCTGCCCTCAACTTTGTAATAAGCCCGGTATTTTCCTGAAGGAAGTTTCTCTACGCTGCCGAAATTTCTTCTTGCCATTTTGTGCCTCTATTTCCTGTCATGGTTACAACTGTTTCACTGAGGTCTGACAGTTTTAGTCCCACGTTCGTCCCACGACTGGCATACTTCTCAGCGGTGTACCATGCAAAAAGGTATTAACTAAAAGACCAAGCACCGCTAGCTCAACTGGCAGAGCAGCTGACTCTTAATCAGCGGGTTGGGGGTTCAAGTCCCTCGCGGTGTACTCAGGATTCCACCATTAGGTGGAATCCTTCGTCTTTCGCTTCGCTCAAGTTACTCATATTTAAAGCGCGCGAGTTACTCGCCTGTATTCATTTGGGACCTTTTCTGCGTCTTGAGCAAAGCTCGAGTTACTCATGTTTAAAGCGCGCGAGTTACTCGTCTCAAGAGCTCGAGTTACTCACTGTCCACCCCTCTTTGATGGTTTTTTATGCTCGTCTTGCGCAAAGCTCAAGTTACTCGATTTCTCGCTGTTATTGTTTTTTCATGGCAACGAATCCAGACCGCGCATCGCACTTCCCTGCTATTGAAAAGAAGCATGGCTTGCCAATGTCTTATTGGCATGACCAAATGAAGTTGATTAAAGATTTGAAATACCCAGAGCAGATTGCATACTTGCGCGAGAACCACGGTTTCAGTCAGGCTCACGCGAATGCATTAGTACTCTTCTCAAGGGGAAATACAACTTCTAAGCGATTCAATACTTTAGAAGATTTCTTGGCTCCACTTGATGCAACGAAACAAAAAACCATAAAGGCAATCTTCAAGGCATTGAAAACAAAATTTCCTAAGGGTGAAATTGTGATTGCCTGGAATCAGCCAATGCTAAAAGTTGATGGCCAATATGTCTTCGGAGTTTCAGTAGCAACAAAACACCTCTTGATAGCCCCATGGGGTGAAGGCGTGATCGAAAAGTTTTTGCCGAAGCTGAAGGATTACGAAGTAAACAAGAAAACGATCAAGATTCCGGTTGACTGGAAAGTGGATGCCAAGCTGCTTGTTGACATGGCTGCTGCTTCAGTCAAAGCAACCAAAAAGTAGTCCTTTTCGTGAATCGTGAGTACTTAGCGGAGTTAAGAGATCGAGACGAGATTTCGGTTTCTTTTGTCTGCCTTGGAAACATTTGCCGCTCCCCTATGGCCGCTGCGATATTTAGTAACCGCACCAAGGATTTGAATTCGCCAGTTGCAATCGTCGAAAGTGGCGGAACTTCCTCGTGGCATGTTGGCCAAGGTCCGCACCCGCAGTCAAAACGAACTTGGGAACGAGCTGGCTACGACTATTCGCACAAAGCCAGCCAATTTACTTCGCAAGACTTAGAACGAATTGATTTGATTCTTACGATGGATTCTGAGAATTACGCAAATGTTTTGGCTCTAAGCCCACATGAAGAACATTCCAAAAAAGTCTTCATGATGCGGGACTTCGATTTTGCAATTGCACCCGGGCAATCGGTTCCAGATCCTTACTCTCAAGAGGATGCGGCGTACGAACATGTTAAGGAACTTCTGGAATCTGCCATTGATGGTTTGATCGAAACCCTCTGGCAATAGGATTAAAGCCAATACTCGAACCCCACGGGAGGAACCAGATAATGGCACCTGTTCAGATTCGCAAGCTCGTCACATACACCGAAGAAACACGGATTGAAGGCGGCAAGGCTGCAGCAACCCCGCTTCGCATGTTTGCTGCCGCTGCAGTTCTAACCAACCCTTGGGCTGGACGTGGATTCGTAGAAGATCTAAAGCCTGAGATTCATGATCTTGCGCCACAACTTGGCGAAATCTTGACCGCATCAATTCTGGAAATGACTGGTTCTGGCGAAGCAGTTGAAGGTTATGGCAAGGCTGCCGTAGTTGGAACTTCTGGCGAAGTTGAGCACGCCTCAGCGCTAATTCACACTCTTAGATTCGGCAATCATTACCGCACTGCTGTTGGTGCAACTAGCTACCTTTCTTTCACAAACGTTCGTGGTGGACCTAACTGCCCAATTTCAATTCCTCTTATGCATAAAGCAGATGAAGGAATGCGCTCGCATTACTTAACAATTCAGTTCTCGATAAATGATGCGCCTGCTCCAGATGAAATTGTCGTAGCTCTTGGCGCTTCTATCGGCGGCCGCCCGCATCACCGCATCGGTGATCGTTACCAAGATCTTAAGGATCTAGGAAGTAATGCAAACTAGTTTTGCACTTCCCGATTCAATAACCTCTGGCAAGACTTCTAATGGCACTTCATGGTGCCGTATTGGAACCGGTCCAACATTGGTTTTACTTCACGGTGTTGGAATGAATAAATCCGTTTGGGCACCAGAAGTAAACATATTGAGTGAATCTTTTGACGTAGTGATCTACGACATGTGGGGTCATGGCGAAAGCGATTTACCTTCAAGTGAGTTAAATCTGCGCGACTACACCAGGCAGCTTGTTGATTTGCTTTCGGAACTTGAAATAAATTCCGCATTTGTTGCCGGTCATTCAATGGGTGCGCTTATTGCGTTAGATTTCGCTATCAATTTCCCGGAGGCTTGCATTGGGGTCTGCGCCATGAATGCAGTATTCAACCGCAGCCCAGAACAAAGTTCTGCTGTCAAGAAGCGCGCTGCGGATTTAGCAGCTGGCGGAGTTTCAGTAAACCTCGATGAAACTTTAGAGCGCTGGTTTGGTCAGACTGGAACTCACAATTTCGCTGAAGCTGAAACCCTCTCTCGAGAATTGCTGCTTGATGTAAACCCCAAAGGTTACGCAGCCGCATATTCCGTATTTGCAGATTCCGATAAAGCCCACGCTCAGACCTTGGAAACTCTTGCATCACCAGCTCTGTTTTTCACGGCAGATGGTGACCCAAACTCCACTCCAGAAATGAGTTTGGCCATGGCAGCCTTGGCGCCGAATGGTTCGTCAAAGGTCTTAACCGGCCATCGCCACATGATGACTTTGACCGCACCTAAGGAAGTTTCTGCGACCTTAGCCACATTTATTGAATCTCAAGCTAAGTAAGGCTGGAAGGTAGCAGGATATGAGCATGAAGTTTTCACTATTCGCCCACATCGAACGTTATGACGATTCGGTTTCACACAAACAACTCCTTGATGAATTAACTGAGTTCACTTTGATGGCCGAGGCCGGTGGCATGGAAACGATCTGGATCGGTGAGCACCACGGCATGGAATACACCGTGGCTCCTAATCCATTCATTAATTTGGCCTACCTGGCTGCAAAGACCACAAAGATTCGCCTCGGAACTGGAAACGTAATTGCGCCGTTCTGGCATCCAATCCGCCTTGCTGGCGAAGCCGCGCTTTGCGATCTAACAAGTAACGGTCGCCTTGACTTAGGTATCGCTCGCGGTGCCTACATGTTTGAATACGAACGCTTAATGCCAGGCCTAGACGCGATGGAAGCTGGCCTTCGAATGCGCGAACTTGTTCCGGCAGTTCAACAACTTCTAATTGGTAACTACACGCATGACGGCGAGTACTGGAAGTTCCCAGAAACAACCGCAGTACCGCGCGCGATCCAGAGCCCAATTCCAATTTGGATTGCCGCCCGCGATCCACACACGCATGATTTCGCGGTAGCTAACGGTTGCAACGTTCAAGTAACACCACTAGCTAATGGTGATGAAGAAGTTAAAAACTTGATGGATAAGTTCAATACTGCGTGCGCCGCACATCCTGAAGTTCCGCGACCAAAACTTATGCTTCTGATGCACACTTACGTTGCAAAGACGGAAGCCGAACTAATGAAGGGTTCGGCTGCGCTACAAAAATTCTTCCTTTACTTTGGAAAATGGTTCAAAGCCGAAGCCCCAATTAAGGATGGCTTCATCGAACCAATTACGCAGACGGAAATCGACGCACAACCAAATTTGGCCCCTGAAGTTATGCGCAAGAATTGCCTAGTTGGAACACCGGCTGAAGTGATTGCCCGAATCAAGTCCTACGAAGAAATGGGCTACACCCAGTTCAGCATTTGGCTAGATAGCGCAATGTCCTACGAAGAAAAACGAGACAGCCTAAAGTTGTTTATCGACGAAGTTATGCCTGCTTTCTCGTAAGAGAATTCGGGCTCACTCACCAGGAGTTTTCATGGCATTGGAAAGTTTCCAGCATTTCATTAATGGCAAGTTTGAAGCTGCCAGCGAAACATTTGAAAGTGTTGATCCAGCATCTGGTAAATCTTGGGCTTTGATGCCTAAGGCGAATGAAGCCGATGTAGATCGAGCAGTTCAAGCTGCACACACAGCGTTTACTTCAGGAATGTGGCCGACCTTAAATGCAAGTGCTCGAGGAAAACTTCTCTACAAACTTGCTGACTTAATGGCAGCCGATGCTGAGGCACTTGCCGAACTGGAAACAAAAGATACCGGCAAGATTCGTCGCGAAACCAGAGCAGTTATTTTGTACATCGCAGAGTATTACCGCTACTTCGCAGGTCTTGCCGACAAACTCCAAGGTGCACATTTCGATGTGGATAAGCCTGACATGGAGGCTTACACCAGACGCGAACCAATTGGTGTTGTTGCCGCAATAGTTCCGTGGAACTCTCAAATGTTTTTGTCTGCCGTTAAGTTGGCGCCAGCTCTTGCCGCTGGTTGCACAGTTGTGTTGAAAGCATCAGAAGATGGTCCGGCTCCCCTACTTAGATTTGCAAAGTTAATCGATCAAGCCGGTTTCCCACCTGGCGTAGTCAACATCATTACCGGTATGGGTGACTCGTGTGGAAAAGCATTAACTAGCCACCCATTTGTTGATCGCATTGCATTTACTGGTGGCCCAAGTACTGCAAAGCAGATTGTGATGAACTCGGCGAATAATCTGGCTGCAGTTTCGTTGGAACTCGGTGGCAAGTCTCCAGTACTGGTCTTTGAAGATGCTGATCTTGAAAGTGCTGCAAACGCAATTGTTTCTGGCATCTTTGCAGCCACAGGTCAGAGCTGCGTGGCAGGCTCTCGCCTATTAGTTCATACAAGCGTTCACGCTGAATTAATGGAGATCTTGGTCGCGAAAGCACAACGTATCAAAATTGGTGACCCACAGAATCTCGAAACTGAAATGGGACCACTTGCAACGAAGCGTCAGCTTGATCACGTGCAAGATGTCGTGGATCGAAGTGTTGCTGCCGGTGCAAAACTCCTTACCGGTGGAAAAGTTCCTGCGGGATTTGAAGGGGGTTACTACTACGAGCCGACTATTTTGGATTGCGCAGAGCCAGTTGTTGCTTGCGTACAAGAAGAAATCTTT
Source organism: Candidatus Nanopelagicales bacterium (assembly GCA_030157865.1). Taxonomy (GTDB): domain Bacteria; phylum Actinomycetota; class Actinomycetes; order S36-B12; family UBA5976; genus UBA5976. Next base: position 39,530 of record JAOATY010000045.1, read on the forward strand.
GGACCAGTACTTAGCGTCTTGAAGTTTGATTCCGATGCGGAAGCTCTGGCAATAGCAAATGACAGTGAATACGGATTGGCTTCTGGTGTATTCACGAAGGACATCGGACGAGCTCACAGATTTGTTAAATCGTTGCGCGCTGGAATCGTTTGGGTGAATACCTATCGAATGATTTCACCAATGGTGCCATTCGGTGGTTACGGTCAGAGCGGTACCGGACGCGAAGCAGGTGCCGAATCTATTTTGGATTACACCCGAACCAAGTCGGTTTGGATCAACACCAGCGAAGCACCAATTAGCGACCCATTCATAATGCGCTAACTAACTACAGTGAACGCCTTAGTGTCCTCAAAAATCACACTTCCGTCTTGAGCAGATAGATCAGAAACCTTTAGCACGTAGTTGCCAGGTGCAAGGTCTCCAAGTTCAATGCTCCAGTCCGAGCGATCTGGGCAAGCCATTTTTGCTGTTGTTGATCCAGAAGTTACGACATCGCCACTTTGCGTTAGCTCCCATGCAACATTTGCTTCAAATGTGCAGGCTGAGCCAGAAATCGAAACTGGATTTTTTACATCGCTGCGATCTAAGAGGTCAATCCAAACGCTTGCCATAACTTCATAACTTGGAGCCGGAGCAAAAGTTTGAGCAAAATCAACATGTCCAGCCAGTGATTCAGAAACAGACCCGTCGACAGTAAATTTCACAGCCGTCACGTCTGGATTGTTTTGGGTGAGTGTCCAGACAATTTGATCGATTGCGCGCTGCTCTGATTCCGAGCCAAAGGAAATTCGACCAAGAGTTAGATCAACTGTTGCCACTCCATCAGCCACAGTCACGCTATTAACTTTGGTTCCGTTGTTCCAGAGCGTGCGATGGTCGCCATCAAATGGCGGTAATTGTCCATCAACCAACATGGTCAATGAGTTGAGTCCTTTGTCATCCCCTAATTCGTTCTCGGCTTTGCTTACTTGCTGCACTTCTCTAATCAGACGAAAGCCTTGAGCCGTCTCACTGACGAAATAAAAGGAGTAATCCTCTAACTCTTCAACTTCTGGATTTGCTGATTCGCTGATTCCAGTTGCTGGTGAATCTGAAGGTGAGGAACTTTGCGAACTACCTCCACAAGCTACGAGCGTGAAAGCCGCGAAAAGAGCGATCGCCATTTTGAATGAGAATTTGGCTCCGCGTGGCTCCAGGCTTTTAGTTAAATTCATAGTGGTGTAAGCCTAACTTGCTGGAAATTGGATCTATAACTTCTCTGAAATACACTTCTGGGTAGGCGAACCCTCGCCACTGAAGGCTCGGAAAATCATGGCTGAATTAGTTTTTTTCACAGGCACTATGGACTGTGGCAAATCAACACTTGCCGCCCAAGTGAACTACACCCATGCCAGCCGAGGTCGCCGTGGTCTTGTTTTTACCCGTAATGATCGTGCTGGTTCAGGCGTGCTTTCTAGTCGCCTGGGCCTTGAGGTCGCTGCGGTTGAAGTGACTGATCAGACTGACTTCTTTGCTTTGGCTCTTGCGGAAAATACTAAGAGCGATCCGTTGGATTACTTCATTTGTGATGAAGCGCAGTTTTATACCCGCGACCAAATCAACCAGCTAGCGCACGTTGTTGATGATCTTGACATTGATGTATTTGCATTTGGAATTGCAAGTGATTTCCGTACCGAACTATTCCCAGGCTCAGCACGGCTATTTGAACTAGCTGATCGCATTCAAGTTCTACAAGTTGAAGCACTTTGCTGGTGTGGCCGACGTGGAACCCACAATGCGCGAACCCTTGATGGAGTAATGGTTACTGAGGGCGAGCAAGTCGCGGTCGGCGATACTGCGGGAGATTCAGGCGTAGTAAGTTACGAAGTTTTGTGTCGTCGTCATCACATGGCAGCAATGCCAATTAATCATTTGGCAGATTAGTTTTTACGAGAGCGCGAAAGCAGGCCGAGAAGCCCAATTCCAGCAGCCGCGACAGCGATTACGCGTTCCATTCGAACTTCGCCTTCTTCATCTAGGAAGAATGTGCCGGCTGAACCCAGGCTTTTGGCAGCTAAATTTGCCGGCTTTGCGAACTTCTGAAGCGAGGCCACATTTGAAGTGATATCAGCGCAAGTGGCTTCAATCTCCGCAGCAATGACATCAGCAGTGCGCTTTTTGCCCATACGGTGTGTTCCAGCCATGTCCATAGCCTATGAGTGAACCGCAGAATCACGGAATTTCATAAATCTGGCTTGATTTCAAGGCATCCACTATTGCGAATCTTTTGCAATAGCAAGAATTCGTCATAAGATAATCCCATGGCTAAAAGCAAATATGGCGTTCTCGTCGTGTCCATAATCCTGTCTCTCACGGCCTGCTCGACAAATTCCAGTGATAGTTCCGCCGGAGGCGACAATCGCCCGCTAATCGCGACCACAGTTTCCCCGATCACCTCAATTGCCGCGTCTATCGCTGGCGATCGTGCACGTATCGAAGGCATAGTTCCGGAGGGTACAAACAGCCACACTTTTGAGCCTTCGCCTCAGATTGCAAAGTTGCTCAGCGACGCAGATCTGATTTTGGTTAACGGGTTAAAGCTCGAGGACCCAACCATTGACTTGGCGAAAAGTAACAAGAAAGATGACACAGAAATAGTTGAGATCGGGACATTAGTGCTGCCTGAGTCTGAATACATCTTTGACTTTTCTTTCCCCAAAGAAGAAGGCAAGCCAAATCCCCACCTATGGACTGACCCAGGTTTTGCAATCAAATACGCAGGCGTGATTCGCGATGAGCTAAGTAAGCTCGACCCAGAGAATGCCAGTTACTACGAAGAAAACTTCAAGGCTTTTGAACAACAAGCCACCGCGCTTGGTGAAGCGGTCTCCGCCGATCAGCAAAGTGTTCCTGCTGGAAACCTAAAGCTACTTACCTACCATGATGCGTACGCCTACTTCGCAAAAGAATATGGTTGGACCATTATTGGCGCAATTCAACCAAATGACTTTGCGGATCCTTCACCATCTGAAGTGGCCGATCTTATTGATCAAGTCAAAGCCGAGAAGGTAACAACTATTTTTGGTTCAGAAGTTTTCCCTTCAGCAGTCCTTGCCGAAGTTGGTCGGGCAACTGGAGCGCGATATGAAGATTCATTGCGTGACGACGATCTTCCCGGAGCTCCAGGCGATGCTGAACATTCATGGTTGGGTTTAATGAAATACAACTACCGCACGATGATTTCAGGTTTGGGTGGAACTCCAACCCAGCTCGATGCCATTACGATCCCATTGAATACATCCGATAGTGCGGTGTACCCACAGTGATTAAGGTTTCAAAGTGACAGGCACTGGAGTCGGTCCTGAACTGATCAGGCTTAATGGCGTAAATGCCAGCTACGACCATCAATTGGTACTTCAGGATGTTTCATTTCACGTCCATGAGGATCAGTTCACCGGAATCGTAGGTCCTTCTGGTGCTGGCAAAACCACTTTGCTTCGTCTGTTGCTCCAGACGTTAGAACCTGTTGCCGGCACAGTTTGGCGCGAGCCTGGCTTGCGAGTTGGTTATGTTCCGCAGCTGGAATCCGTGAACTGGAATTTTCCGATAACGGTATTCGAATGTGTCTTAATGTCACGTAAATCAAGTCGACTCCGGCCTTGGGCTAGTCCATCTGAAAAGGCTCGCGTGTTTGCAGTTCTCGATCGATTAGGTATTGGCGATCTTGCTGAACGTCATATTCGCGAGCTTTCTGGTGGACAGCAGCAACGAATGTTCCTTGCGCGTGCGCTGCTGCGTCAACCTCAAGTTCTCTTGCTAGATGAACCAACAAGTGGCGTAGACATCTCAACCCGTCACGATATCTTGCACCTACTTGCTGACCTTCATGAAGATGGCATGGCGATAGTGCTAACCACTCACGACTTAAATGGAATTGCTACACATCTTCCCCACTTAGTGTGCGTAAACAAAAGCATTGTCGGCGAAGGAACACCAAGTGACGTAATGACGTCTGAAGTTTTGGAACGAACTTTCGGTGCTCGCATGGAAGTTCTTGAACATCTTGGTGTTCGCCTAGTTGTCGACGAAGCCCCATCTCCTTATACGCCAGGAACAAGGATCTGAGATGGAAACTCTTCTGGAGCCTTTGGGTTATGCCTTCTTTCAAAAGGGACTTATTGTTGCCAGCCTCTCTGGTGCAATTCTTGGACTTATTGGCGTCTACATTGTTTTGCGCGGAATGAGTTACATCGGACATGGACTTGCCCACTCGATATTCGGTGGTTTCGCGGCTATGCAATTGTTTGCCGCGAAGTTTTATGCAATAGGTGCTGGACTTTGGGGAATCTTGTCGGCGCTGGCGATCACGAGTGTGACTAAGCGCAGCAGAGTCGGAGCCGATGCAGCTATCGGTGTGATCACGATCGCTTCTTTTGCACTTGGTGTGGCGCTCTTCGCAAAGTTTGGTACCAGTGGGCCGTCATTTGAGAATGCACTTTTTGGAAGCATCCTTGGGATAACAACGGGACAGATTGTTGGTCTCGTTGCCGTCACCGTACTAACCGCTAGTTTTGTTTTTCTTCGATACCGGGCGCTGCTCTTCAGTACATTCGACCCAGATGTAGCAGCCGTTTCAGGAGTAAATGTTGGTCGCATTGAGGCAGCTCTGATGGTTGTCTTATCCCTTGCGATCCTGGCGACATTGACTGTTATCGGTGTCACTTTGGTGGCAGCCATGCTGGTAATTCCTGCGGTTATCGCTCGGATGTTGACGGATTCATTTGGCCGCATGCTGGCCTACAGCACGCTAATTGGGACCCTGTGCGGACTCGTTGGCATGTACACGAGTTACTACGCTGATGTGCCGTCCGGCACGATGATCGTTCTAGTTGGAGCCGCACTATTTATCGTGGTTCTCGCAACAACTGGTGGCAGCGGCCTAAGGCGTTCTGCTGGGCTGGATAGCCACTCTGAAGATCTGGTGTCTAAGTAGCAGTAAGAATCTGGCTATCCCAGTTGCCAGACCCGATTATGAATTTTGGCTAGATTCCTGACAGAATAGAGCCCACGTGCGGGAGTGGCGGAATTGGCAGACGCACCAGATTTAGGATCTGGCGCCTTCGGGTGTGGGGGTTCAAGTCCCCCCTCCCGCACCATTATCAAGATTGAGAAGCAGTAATTAGAACTGCGAAATAACTTCACTTATCTGAATAGCTAAATCATTTAGCGCTTTGCCACGATGGCTAATTGCATCTTTTTCGGTAGCAGACATTTGCGCAGTTGAAATCTCAAAGCCCTGGGGCACAAAGATTGGGTCATAACCAAATCCATTTTCACCTGTTGGTGCATCTAGTAAGTGCCCAAGCATTTCACCAATAGCAATCAACTCTTGTCCGTCTGGGAAAACGGCCACCGCAGCGCAAACAAACTCTGCCCCACGATTTTCAGGCGCCACATCTTTGACTTGCTCAAGTACTAATTCAAGATTTGCTTGATCCACATTTTCAGTTGCCCCAGACCAGCGCGCCGAAAGTACTCCTGGGTTTCCATCCAACGCATCAACACAAAGTCCGGAGTCATCTGCAATTGCAGCCAAGCCTGTGAACTTAGCCAGAGCGCGAGCCTTCAATAAGGCGTTGCCCTCGAAAGTTGATTCAGTTTCTTCTACTTCAGGGGCACCAGGAAAATCAGCAACCGTGAATAATTCGCAATCAAGATCTAGCTCTTCCAGAATTCGCTTGAGCTCAGTTGCTTTGTGTGAATTTCTCGTTGCTATAACAAACTTCATGAAATCTACTTTGCAGGTAACGGCAAAGCTAGTGCTGCTTTTTGCTTAGAAGTCAGCTCAACGCAACCAATGGTTGCAAGATCTAAGAGTTCATGTAACAAGTTTCGATCAAACGGTTCGCGTTCTGCTGTTCCTTGAACTTCAATGAATGCACCTGAACCAGTCATGACGATATTCATGTCCGTGTCTGCGCGAACATCATCTTCATAGTGAAGATCCAGACATGGCTTACCTTCAACAATGCCCACTGAAACTGCGGCAACTGAATCCCGCAATACAACCGCGTCTTTGGCAACGAGTCCAGAAGTTCGAGCCCATTCAATTGCGTCGGCAACTGCAACATAAGCACCTGTAATTGCTGCAGTTCGGGTTCCGCCATCAGCCTGCAAGACATCGCAGTCAATCATGATTGTGTTTTCGCCAAGTGATGACATGTCTAAAACGGAACGCAAGCTGCGACCGATCAAACGCGAGATTTCGTGTGTGCGACCACCCAGCTTGCCCTTGACGCTTTCGCGATCGTTACGAGTATGTGTGGCTCGAGGCAACATTGAATACTCGGCCGTTAACCAGCCTTCGCCACTTCCCTTTTTCCAGCGCGGCACACCTTCGCTGAACGAAACAGCACAAAGCACCTTGGTGGCGCCGAATTCAACTAGAACACTGCCTTCGGCGTGATCTAGCCATTGGCGGGTGAAAGAAACATTACGAAGTTGGTCGGCCATTCGGCCATCTGAGCGATTAGTCACGTCTCTGACTCTATTGCATCGCGAAATCCTCTTAGATTACGACTTGAGTGAAGTTACTTCCAAAACTTCAGGACCCAAGAATCTTCGAGCTAGATGAGTAAACGAATCACCGGTTGCCAAGAACTCATGTGTTGGGGCAGGCAAATTTGGGTTTCGCAGTAAATCTTGTTCAACCAAAATTCGATAGACATCTTTTGCGGTTTCTTCTGCGCTAGAAACTAGGGTTACTTTGTCGCCTGCGATCATTGAGATAACACCAGTGAGCAAGGGGTAGTGAGTGCAACCAAGAACTAAGGTGTCAATGTCTTGACTCAAAACAGGTTGCAAATACTCGCGGGCAATTTCAGTTAACTCTTTGCCATTAGTGATTCCAGCTTCAACGAATTCCACAAATCTTGGGCAAGCTTGCGACGTAACTTCAATTTGAGGTGCTGCGGCAAAAGCGTCTGAATAAGCATCGCTAGTGATCGTTGCCTGAGTTCCAATTACACCGATACGACCTGAACGTGTAGCTCCTACTGCGCGACGAACTGCAGGTTGAATCACTTCAACCACAGGAATTGAGTAGCGCTCGCGAGCATCTCGCAGCATGGCAGCACTGGCTGAATTGCAGGCGATTACGAGCATCTTTACATCGCGCTCGACTAAGGCATCCAGAACATCTAGAGCAAGTTCTCTGACTTCGGCAATAGGTCTTGGGCCATATGGACCGTGCGCAGTGTCGCCAACATAAATGACCGGTTCATTTGGTAACTGATCCAAAATTGCTCGCACTACGGTCAGGCCACCAACGCCTGAATCCATAACACCTATTGGACGATCATTCACAACTTAAGAGTAATCTGACTAAGTGATGAATTTGCGCAATGCACCCGCTTCAATCCTGATTGCTGCTGTGCTTGTTGCGATCGGAGCCATATTCAATTTTGTTATTGGCCTTCTTTTATCGCTTGCTCCCCAACTTCTGGGAGGCATTGAAGTTCCAACGACGCCAAGTGGCGCTCCAACTCAACTCTTGTTGGTTACTGGGATTGCCTGCATCGCATTCGGCTTTGTGTTTCTTTGGATAATCAAAGAGCTCTTCAATAAATCCCAATTTGCCATAGTTATGATTTACACGATTTCCGTGATCAACATTCTTTTTGGGCTATTCCGGCTTCCTTTTGGCTTACTAACAATTTCGTTGAATCTAATTGTGGTTTTCATGATTCGGTCGAACAGCGCAAGAGAGTGGCTAAATTCCCACTGACTGTTGCAAAGTATTCGCAACAGTGAATTGCACGCCAGCAATTTCTGGCTGAATAGAGCAAAATTAACTCAACAAGAAGTGTTCAGAAATTTGATTTACACTTAGGTATCCACTCTTTTGAAAGCGTTAAAAATGTCTGTAGCGGTAAGTATTCCAACCATCCTGCGTAGTTACACTAACAATGCACGTACGGTCTCTGCTACAGGTGAAACACTGGAGCAGGTAATTGCCGACCTAGAAACTCAATTTCCAGGAATCTCAGGCCGCCTAATTGAAGACGGAAAACTGCGTCGCTTTGTAAACATTTACATTAACGACGAAGACGTCAGGTTCACTGGAAGCCTAGAAGCTCCGGTATCCGAAGGTGATTCAGTTACTGTTTTGCCTGCTGTTGCTGGTGGCTAAAGTTAACTATGCGCTATGACTCATTGCTCGAATCAGTAGGAAATACTCCCCTAGTTGGATTACCAAATCTTTCACCATCTGCTGATGTGCGCCTTTGGGCAAAACTAGAAGATCGCAATCCAACTGGCTCTATCAAGGACCGCGCTGCGCTAGCAATGATTGAAGCGGCTGAAGCCGACGGAACATTAACTCCTGGCTGCACAATCCTTGAGCCAACAAGTGGCAACACCGGAATTTCTCTGGCGATGGCATCTCGCCTAAAGGGTTACAAATTAATTTGCATCATGCCCGAAAACACTTCTCCGGAACGCACTCAATTACTAAACATGTGGGGCGCAGAAGTTCGCTACTCGCCTGCTGCAGGTGGCTCTAATGAAGCAGTACGTGTTGCCAAGAATTTAGCTGCAGAGAATCCAAGTTGGGTAATGCTTTACCAATACGGAAACCCAGCAAACGCAGATGCTCACTATCGAACTACTGGACCTGAAATTCTGGCAGACTGCCCGACTATCACTCACTTTGTTGCCGGACTTGGCACTACTGGAACTCTTATGGGAACGGGTCGCTACCTTCGGGAACATAAGCCAGATGTAGCAATCGTTGCCGCTGAACCTCGCTACGGCGAACTTGTCTATGGACTTCGCAATATTGATGAAGGATTTATTCCTGAGCTTTATGACGAATCAGTTTTAACCACTCGATTTTCAGTTGGACCATTGGAAGCGGTGGCTCGCACCCGAGAACTTTTGGACCGCGAAGGTATTTTCGCCGGCATCTCAACTGGGGCAATTCTGCATGCTGCGCTAGGTATGGCAACTAAAGCTGTAAAGGCTGGTCAAAAAGCAGACATCGTTTTCATTGTTTGCGATGGTGGCTGGAAGTATCTTTCAACTGGTGCCTACGAAGGTACGGTCGAGCAGGCATCGGATGCCCTTGACGGACAACTCTGGGCCTAAGCCTTAAGTAATTACGATTTCTTCTTCAGTAATTACGCCTTCAACAATTCGATAAGAACGAATCTCATACGGACCATCTTGGTTTCCGGATTCTCTTGTTGAAATCAAAACGTAGTGAGCGAATGGCTCTGATGCATAAGACACATCAGTGCGAGATGGATACGCCTCGGTTGCCGTGTGTGAATGATAGATGACTACCGGATCTTCATCGTTGGCATCTAGTTCGCGATAAAGCTTTAGTAGATCTGCGGAATCAAATTCATAGAATGTTGGCGACCTAGCCGCATTGACCATTGGAATAAAACGGGTTGGGGCATCAGATCCGGCCGGCCCGGCAATCACGCCACAGGCCTCATCTGGATGATCCTGTCTGGAATGGGCCACCATGTGGTCAATCAAAGCTTGAGAAATACTCAACATATTCGGATATTTCTCCTTTATTCGCAGGTTTTCCCAATAATAGCGCGTTTTTCTTGCGTGTTCGGGTTGCAACTGGGCTTTAGCAAGAGGAGTGTAAGAGTCATAACAAGGCTGCTTCGGCAGTTTTAAAATTGAGTTGACTCGGCAGCTCCCAAATAAAGGAGCAACACTTCATGGATGGTATCTATGATGTAACGACCCTGACAGCTGATCAATACATGGTTGTCAGTGGGTTCTTGTCTCTTGGCTTTGCAGCAATGCTTGCCACGACCATTTACCTATACCTAAGCCAAGGCCGCGTACTTCCAAAGTACCGCCAGGCAATCGTAATCTCAGGAACTGTAACCCTGATTGCGCTTTACCACTACTGGAGAATCTACGATTCATTCAAGTCAGCACACGCTGGTGGCGAAGTTTTCAACGAAGCGTACCGCTACGTTGACTGGTTACTAACTGTTCCACTATTGCTTATGGAAACCATTGCAGTACTTGCACTTCCAGCAGCAAGCCGTAAGTCACTTACAGCTCGTCTAGTTCCTGCTTCCGCAGCAATGATCATCCTTGGTTACCCAGGTGAAGTTTCTGCAGACATGGCAACAAAGGCAATCTGGGGCGGACTTTCTTCAATTCCGTTCTTGTACATCCTTTACATCTTGTTCGTAGAGTTGACCAAGACACTTGAAACCCAGCCAGCAGATGTTGCAGCAACAGTAAAGCGTCTTCGCTTGCTTCTTATTGCAACATGGGGTGTTTACCCAATCTCCTACCTATTGCCACTAGTTGGCGTAGATGGCGGAAATGCTTTCGTTGGACGTCAGGTCGGTTACACCGTTGCTGACATCCTTGCTAAGTGTCTCTTCGGTCTGACAATCTACAAGATTGCTCGCCTAAAGAGCGCAGCAGATGACGCATCATATGCAGCATCTGAAGGCGTACATTAATAATTAATATATAAAGAACCCCCTAGCAGAAACGCTAGGGGGTTCTTTATTTGCCTTAAGTTAGTGAGTCGATCAGGGTGCCTTGTAAGTAGGTCAAGTAGTTATAAAGGTGGATGCCCGGTTCATCTAAATCAAAATCGGTCTCAACTTCATCTGAGATTTCTAGCCTGGTTCCGAGTACTAATCGAAGATCATTAAGGGCTTTAAGCCAGTCCTGTGCCTGCTGCGAACTAACTGTGGATTTACCGGTCCAGCTATCCAAAGTGGTACGGACTGTGGCTAGTGCGGTGATTTTCTGAGCCCTTAAATCCTGTTCAGTAAACCGGCGAAAATCAGCACTGGCATGTTCATCATCTGAATAACCATCTGGGAAAAGTCTGGCTAATGCCGGATCATCTGAGATTTGAGTTGACCCACTCATGTTCAACATTTTTGCTAACGGGTCTGAGCTTGTTTCAATTTCTGAATCATTTAACAACTCAGCCATCTGCTCAAATAGTTGAGACAAGACGCCTTGTTCTGCGTCATCAAGCTTTAGGGTGATTTTCCCACCAAGTCCAGACTTAAACACTTAATCGTCCTTCTGCAAGGTTGCCCAGAGCCCGTAGGAATGCATTGCGGCCACATCTCGTTCCATCTCTTCTCTGGTGCCGGAGCTCACTACGGCTCGGCCTTTTTCGTGCACATCCAGCATTAAGAGTTCAGCTTTTGGCTTGTCGTAACCAAAGTAAGTTTGAAAAACATAAGTTACGTATGTCATTAGATTGATTGGATCGTTCCAGACCAAAGTGATCCATGGTCGGTCGGTAGATACGTCAATTGCCACGTCTTCGATCGGCATTGCAGTCATGCTTTTAGTCTCTCACGCAGAATTACTTATCCTGTACATGAATCAGGGGCTGATCCAATTGGACCAGCCCCTGATTTGAATTACTTTAAGTTACTTCTTGGCTAGGCCACGAAGCTGGAATGATGCAACAATTTCCATTACGCCCAAGATGATCAAGAAGAATGACATTACCTGGGTGATTGTGATTAGTGATGCAATTGGGTTGTTGATGGTGATAACACCAGCAATCAAAGTGATGATGCCCATAAAGATTGCCCAGCCACGGCCAGGTACTCCCTTGGATGCTAGACCTGCAACAAGTTCAGCCATACCTCGGAAGATAAAGGTGATACCCATAAAGATTGCTGCTAGCTGTGCATCTTTAACGATTCCACCGTTAAAGAAGATCACTGCCAAGATGATGGAAAGTGAACCGCTGATGATCATCAGGACCTTGCCTGAGCCTTCAGTGTCATCAGCTAGGGCACGGACGATTGTTCCGATACCGCTGAATAGAAGCCAAATGCCAAACAGCATTACAAGTGTTGCTGTTGCTGAAACTGGGTTGTTTAGCGCCATTACGCCAACGACCATGGAAAGGATTCCGAGGATTAGTAGAAGCCACCACTTCTTGCCAAATGCCATCATGGCATCTTGTGGGGACGAGGTATTTACTGTCATTTGTTCTCCCGTAAATTAGGTCTTTCTCAAGATTTTAGGGGCGAATTGTCGCTTTCCGTTGGATTTGAGGGATGAACAACAGGGCGCTTAGGCCAACAAACACACAGAAAATCCAAATAGTGATGAAAGTGCCGCTTTCGATGCCTTGTTTCACGCTGGCAAGTGCCAAAACTGAGCCAGCAATTGCCGTAGCAATAATCACGCCAAAGGAATCTGACATTTGAAGTGAAGCACTGTGGCGCGCATGTTCTTCTTCTGGCGACTGGTCAAGCATGAGAACACCCAAAGTCGGAAAACACATTCCCATCCCGAAGGCTGCTACTCCCCACGCAAGACTGGCGAGCAATGCCGAAACCACTATGTTGTCTGGAATAAAAACTGCAACGGGTGTTAACGCAATACCGAGTGATGTCAATGAAACGCCTGTAAACAAAACTTGCTGCCTTGAATATTTAAGTTTGTGGCTGCCTTGCAACCACGATCCAGCGAACCAAGTAATGGTTGCTGCAGTTAAGACTCCACCGGAGAGCGCCACTGAGGTTCCTCTGATTTCTTGCAGCGCAAGTGGAACATAAATCTCTGCCGCAAAGAATGCGCCAGCTAATACGCCACGCATGCCAACAATGGCAGGAATACCGGCAGCCATTCGAAGAAACCCGGTTGGCATAAGCGCCTTAGTTGACCACGCGGTAACACCAAGCGAGGTTACGAAAATAACAACGAGAGAAATTGCGCTCCATCGACCAACGTGCGAAGCTCCAGCTTGAAACACAGACAAAGCGCCAATTGCAACAAGTACTGATGTGATTTGAATTCGAGCATCAGTTCTCAACGGTGTAGGCACGAAAGGCAATCTCTTTAACTCAGGAATCAAAAGCATGATTGGCCCAATTAACAGAAGTGGAACAATCCAGAAAGTCATTCGCCATGATGACACTTCAACTAACAAGCCTGCAGCGCCTGGTCCAATTAAGCCCGGCACTACCCACGCTGCTGCCAACATCCCGAGTGCTTTAGCGCGAAGTGCTTCGGGATACATGCGTCCAATAACGACATACATCGTCACTAAATCAATTCCCATGGCAAAGCCTTGAATGGATCGGCCAAGAGTTAGTACTGCAAGGTTCGGCGCAAAGCCCGCGACCATGGAGCCAATCGCTAAGGCAATCACCGCAAACACAACAACCCTAGCTAGGCCGATTTTGTTTGCCCACAATCCGGCAAACGTCATGCCTAGTAGCGACGCCATGGTGAAACTTGTGAAAGCAACTGCGTAGTTACTAATTGCATTTAGATCAGCGGCGGCTACCGGCATAACGGCGCCGATTGCAATTCCTTCGAATCCAAAAACACTTACAAGGGCAACAATGCCGATGCTTAGTCGCCGATATTCAGGAGCCCAAGGCGAAAGTGTCATTCTGAGTTGTCGCTGTTATCTCCACCAGGTGGCAAGCCTTCAAAAATTGCCTTGCACTGCGGACAAACTGGGAACTTACCTGGGTCGCGATTTGGAATCCAAACTTTTCCGCACAATGCGACAACTGGTGCGCCCATAACGGCACTTTCAACAATTTTGTCCTTTTGAACATAATGCGCAAAGCGCTCATGATCGCCAGCTTCTACCTGCTCTTCGACACGTTCGTCGACGATCACGCCACCTTCAGTGCGAATTTCATCAGCCATGAGCCCTACCTTAACAAACTCAAATGACTTCGAATCGAAGACAGTGAAACTTATGCTGGCAAAGAATTCAAGCGAGACTTAAGGTCTGCCAACTCTGCCTGAAGTTCGGCTGGAACCCGACCATCAAACTGGCTGAAGTATTCCTCGGTTAGATCGCACTCAGTAAGCCAGCTGCCCTTATCAACATCAAATAGGGCATCTAGGTCGGCTTCTGAGATTTCTAGACCAGAAAGTGGCAAGTCTTCACGCTTTGGCAATACGCCAACTGGTGAGTCAATGCCTTCAGCTTCGTTTTCAAGACGGTCCACAACCCAAGCCAAGACACGGGAGTTCTCGCCGAAACCTGGCCAGATGAAATCGCCGGCTTCGTTCTTACGGAACCAGTTGACCTGGAACAGCTTTGGCACATTTGCGAAGGTACGGCCCATGTTGACCCAGTGACCCCAGTAATCAGCCATGTTGTAGCCACAGAACGGAAGCATTGCGAATGGGTCGCGGCGCAGCTGACCAAGGCCACCCACAGCGGCGGCTGTCATCTCGGATGAGATTGTTGCGCCCATGAATACACCATGGTTCCAGCTACGTGCCTGAGCAACCAGTGGAACGTTAGTAGCGCGGCGGCCACCGAAAAGAATTGCTGAGATTGGAACGCCTGCTGGGTTGTCCCATTCATCTGAAATAGATGGGCACTGTTCCGCAGGAGCGGTGAATCGTGAGTTGGCGTGACTTGAAACTTCTTCTGAATCTGGAGTCCAGTCATTACCCTTCCAGTCGATCAAGTGAGCTGGAGCCTCATCAGTTAGACCTTCCCACCAAATGTCGCCATCGTCAGTAAGTGCAACGTTTGTGAACAATGAGTTTGCGTATAGCGAGCGAATCGCATTGGCATTTGTCTTCATGCCGGTACCTGGAGCAACGCCAAAGAAGCCAGCTTCTGGATTGATCGCGTACAAGCGACCATCTTCGCCTGGGCGCATCCAGCAGATGTCATCGCCAATGGTTTCAACTTTCCAACCTGGAATTGTTGGCTCAAGCATTGCAAGGTTCGTCTTGCCACAACCGGATGGGAATGCCGCAGCAATGTAGTGAGTCTTTTGCTTTGGTGAAGTTAGCTTCAAAATCAACATGTGCTCTGCAAGCCACATTTCATCGCGTGCCATTACAGATGCAATACGAAGAGCGAAGCACTTCTTGCCTAGCAATGCATTGCCACCATAACCGGAACCGTAGGACCAGATTTCACGTTCTTCTGGGAACTGCACGATGTACTTGGTTTCGCTGCATGGCCAAGCGACATCTTTTTGTCCTGGCTCAAGTGGTGCACCAACTGAGTGAAGCGCTGGAACAAAGTCACCATGTTCGCCGATTAAATCAAGAGCAGCCTTGCCCATGCGAGTCATCATCTTCATGCTGATCACAACGTAAGGAGAGTCGGTAATTTCAACGCCTAGAGCGCTGATGTCTGAACCAAGTGGTCCCATTGAAAACGGAACGATGTACATAGTGCGACCGCGCATGCAACCTTTGAAAGTTGAGCGAAGAATCGTTTTCATTTCGCTTGGTTCCATCCAGTTGTTGGTTGGGCCAGCGTCTTCTTCCTTAACGGAACAGATGTAAGTACGGTCTTCAACACGTGCAACGTCACTTGGGTGTGAGCGAGCAAGGAAAGAGTTTGGTCGTTTCTCGGAGTTAAGTGGAGTGAGCGTTCCGCTTTCAACCAATTCTGAAGTTAGGCGATTCCATTCTTCATCGGAACCATCGCACCATTCGATGCGATCTGGCGTTGTTAACTCTGCAACTTCGGCAACCCAAGCTAGAAGGCGCTTATTCTTTGTTGGCGCATCTGCAAAACCTGGAATAGTTGAACTGCTCACGAGAACTCCTTGACTGAAAACCTCATCTAAGGCTTTACGGGATTAACTTAGAATGCACCCGAAATGAACAAAAAACTAACTTAAAAACCCGAAAAAACCCTTAAAACTGGGCGTTGTGAGCAAACACACACGACTGGCGCGTGCTCCTGTGAATAGAGTGACGGATGTTCCTAGACTGGAGTAGTGCCTAATTCAGGAAATTCCCAAACATTGCTAGAAAACAACGACACCGTCGTTGTGGTTCCAGTGTTTTCTGAGGCACCCGTAATTGCTCAGGTAATTGCTGAACTTTCCCAATACTTCCCACATATCTATTGCATCGACGATGGCAGCCCAGACGGGTCTGGTGAGATCGCTGCAAAGTCCGGCGCTCACGTGGTTTGGCACCCAATGAATTTTGGACAGGGCGCAGCTCTTCAAACCGGAATTGAAGCCGGTCTAGAAAATCCTGATATCAAATACTTTGTGACTTTTGACGGTGATGGCCAGCACTCCCCGATTGATGCCGTTGAAATGGTTAAAACGCTTCGGGCGCGCGAGTTTGATGTCGTTTTTGGATCAAGGTTTCTGGATGAACGAACTGAATTAACAGCGGCAAAGCGCGTAGTTCTAAAGCTGGCAGTTAGTTACACAAATGCTTTAACCGGATTGAAGCTAACAGATGCCCACAACGGTCTTCGCGCATTCAACCGAGACGTTGCAAAGTGGATTAACTTGCAACACAACGGCATGGCGCACGCTACCGAAATTGTTAATCAAATTAGCAAAGGTAATTTCCGTTATTGTGAACGTCCCGTTCATATTGTTTATACCGATTACTCCAAAGCCAAGGGACAAAGTCTTTGGAATTCCGTTAACATTCTTTTTGACTTGATATTGAGGTAACCATGCGTATTGCTCAGCTTTTCTTAATGGCCGTAATCTTTGTATTGCTGTGGTTTGCCCTACATCACCGCTCCTCCACTGAGGCTCGCGCATTTCGTCGAATCGCGTTCTTAGGCCTAACTGTTCTAATCATCTTGGCCGTGATTTTCCCTGGCACCTTGACTTCGATTGCAAACACTTTTGGAATTGGCCGCGGCGCTGACCTAGTTATCTATCTGGTTGCAATTGGGCTGCTGTTCTTTTCCGTAAGCACTTACTTAAAGTTCGGCGATATGGATCGTCGCATCACATTGCTATCTCGACACATTGCGCTTCTGGAGAGCAAGGGCGACATTGGTCGAGTTGATCCAGATTCACTTAAGTAATCTCCATGCCATTTGAACCAACGTTCATAACTCCGGGCGTTCTGCCACTTTGGCTAGACATTGGAGCCGTTGCCTTAGGTGCAGTATTTGGCGCAACTCTTGCTAACTCTCGACAGGCTCCACTTCTTGGAGTTTTGCTCGTCGGAATTTTGCTTGGGTTTGGCGGATCAATGATTCGCGATATTTTGCTAAACACCGACATCAATGCCTTAGTGCATGGTCGCTACATCACGACTGCAGTCATTGCTTCTATCATTGGTGCCCTGTTAGGTGACCTTCTACTGAAGCCGATGTGGTTATTCACAATGTTGGATGCAACGGTCATGGGATTGTTTGCTGTGATTGGTACTGAAAAAGCGTTGTTGTTCGGAATGCCAATTAGCTCCGCACTATTCATCGGAACATTGACTGCAATTGGCGGCGGAATCATTGCCGACTTGTTAACGGGTGTTAAGCCGGACGTGATGTCACGAGGACCATGGAGCGCTTCGATGGCGTTGGTAAGCGCCTGTTGGTTCATTATTTGGTTCGAACAAGGCTTTGTCCGATTTGCAGAACTTAGTTCAATTGCGTTGTGCGTATTGCTTCGAGCAATGGCAATTTGGCGCGGCTGGGAGGCTCCGCACGCAGACCACCTAAAGCCAAATACCTGGATCAAGCGAAAAGGTTAGACCGTTTCTAAATAGACTTGCGACATGACTTTTGATGTTGCACGCGTTCGCTCGGCTTTCCCGTCACTTGAATCTGGTGTGGCCCACTTTGATGGCCCAGGCGGAACTCAAACTCCCCTTTCGGTAGGTCAGGCAATCTGCAAGACGATGACTGGACCGTTAGCAAACCAATACACAATTACTGAAGCTGAGCGCAATGCCGAAGCTGCCGTAGATAACGCACGTAGCGCTATGGCCGACTTACTTGGTTCCACGCCAGAAGGAATCTTCTTCGGCCGCAGCATGACTCAAATTACTTTCGACATCGCTCGCACCTTGGCTCAAGATTGGGGTCCTGGCGATGAGATCGTTGCTTCTCGCCTAGATCACGATGCAAACGTTCGTCCATGGGTTCGTTATGCCCAACAATCCGGCGCAACACTTCGTTGGATTGATTTTGATCCAGCTACTGGCTACCTAGACGTTTCCGATGTTGAAGCAGTACTGACTGACCGAACCAAACTTGTTGCCATCACTGCTGCATCAAACTTGATTGGCGCCCGCCCAGACATTCCAGCAATTGCTAAAGCAGTTCATGCCGTTGGTGGTCTGCTTTATGTAGACGGTGTTCATAACACTCCACACGCCGTGGTCGACTTCAAGGCACTAGGTGCTGACTTCTATGGTTGCTCGCCTTACAAATTCTTTGGACCGCACATCGGTGTCATGACTGCATCCCCTGCGCTGCTAGAAACTCTGCATCCAGATAAATTGCTTCCGTCAACCGAACATGTTCCAGAACGATTCGAACTTGGCACATTGCCATATGAACTACTTGCAGGTATTACAGCTGCTGTTGATTTCATTGCAGACATGGTGCCTGGTTCAGGATCACGCCGCGAACGAATCATTGTTTCCCAGACCGCAGCCGATGAACATGAGCATGCTTTGAATCATCGTTTGCGTGAAGGTTTGCAGGCAATGGAGAATGTCACGCTTTACAGCAATGCTCGACTAAAGACTCCAACTGAGTTGTTTAGTTTGGCTGGGATTAATTCCGAAAATATCTATAAATTCCTAGCGGAGCGAAAAGTTAATGCCCCTGCTGGAAACTTCTATGCAATCGAATGCTCACGTCATCTTGGTTTAGGTGACGATGGCGCGATTCGCGCTGGACTTGCGCCATACAACACAGTTGAAGAAATTGATCGTCTACTTGAAGGTTTGGCCGAAGCCACAATCAAGTTGAAGTAGCAATTAAGCGACAGAAATCTGGTCGCCTTCGATTGTTAGGGCAATTTTTGCAAGTGGCGTAGCTGTCAAACTTTTTGAGGTTGCTTCATCTGGCGCACCGTTTACTGAGTCGTACTTTGCGCCATGGCATGCGCAGGCAAATCCACTTGCATCCGGATAAGCCTCAACTATGCAGCCTTGGTGTGTGCACTTTGAACTGTAGGCAATAAAAGTTCCAGCTGCTGGCTGCAAAATGTAAGCCGGGATTCCTGAATTTGGATCCGTGAACTTGAATACTGAACCAACCGGCACGTCTGAGGTCTTGGCCACAACTTTGCTGGCTGGGGCTGAAGACGGCACGGAAGTCGCTAGCTCTTCCTCGGTAGGAGCAGCGGAATCTGAACTTGAGCACGCTGCTAAACCAACAATTGCCACACCAGCGGCTCCAGCTGTCAGAACTTGTCTTCTTTGAATTTGTTTTGCCATACCTAGATAGTGCCATTAACTAAGGAGGTTTGCCTGTCAGCACCTCAGGTACAATAGGAACATAACTAAATAGTGGTGGTTACCTATCCAGTAATCCCCTGATGAAAATCTTGGGGGTGAACGGTTTCGACTTTGGTAGTCGAAATGGGAGAAGCGAGCCGAGAATGTTGGTCATCTCGTAAACGTCCAGCAAAAACAATAAGTGCCAAATCTAACCGCACTGATTTCGCCCTAGCTGCATAAGCTAGCCTGAAATCCGCGAGACCAGGGGCGTTCCCGCTCTGGATCCTTGTGTCATTAAGGGAACTTACCAACGGAACCGGTCGCGGGTTCTGACGGAAAATCTAACAGTGACTGTGCCTGTCGACATCTTGTTTGCGTGAACGTCGGGGCAGAGAAAAGCTACTGCAAACTGCGCTCGGAGAATAACCAAATCTTCACCTAAGGACCCGGGTTCGATTCCCGGCACCTCCACCACAAAAATAATCCGGCCTGTGCGCCGGATTTTTTTTGTTTGGTGGATGTGCAACGGGAATCGGGAGGAGCAGCATCGCTGCGACGGCTCCCGGCACCGGGGCGTGATGTGCCTGCACTTTTTGCGTTTGAAAGGAAATTGAAAATTTCCGAGCTACGAGTTTGATCGCGAGTTCCCGGTGGAGGTTGACCGAGCAAAGCGAGGGAACACCTCCTTTTTTCGAACACCTCCAACACCTCCACCACCTCCCAATAAGATTGCGGAATGACCCTAACCACCTGCCTTTGGTTTAACGGACAAGCCCGCGAAGCCGCACAGTTTTACACCAGCATTTTCCCGAACAGCAGCATGGGAAGTAACTGGATTGCTCCCACAGAAACTCCTGGCAACGAACAAGGTGATGAGGTCTACGTAGATTTCACAATCTTTGGTCAGCCATTCATTGGCTTAAACGGTGGACCACAATTCCCCCACAGCGAAGCGATCTCTTTTCAAATTCCTTGCAAAGATCAAGACGAAATTGATCACTATTGGAACATCCTTACTGCTGATGGCGGCGAAGAAAGTATGTGCGGCTGGCTAAAGGATAAGTTCGGAGTTTCTTGGCAGGTCATCTCGCCAGAACTTGGAAAATACTTAGGCGGCGATAGCCCAGAAGGTTCCCAGGCTGCCACCCAGGCAATGCTTCAAATGAAGAAGTTGGACCTTAACGAACTTAAGCGCGCTTACGAAGCGGCAGCAAACTAAAGCTTGCGCACAACCTTATGTTGTGCAGCTTGAGCCAACGGACGTATCACCATCAGGTCAATGTTGAAGTGGTGCGGCAACATAACGCTCCAGCGAACCGCCTCGGCAACATCGTCTGCTGTTAATGGCTCAGCAACACCTTCATAGATTTTTGCAGCACGTTCTTTGTCGCCACCAAATCTCTTAACGGCAAACTCATCGGTCTTAACCATTCCTGGCGCTAACTCGACAACTCGAACTGGCTCACCCGCAAGTTCCAGGCGCAAAGTTTCAGCCAACGCAGCCACAGCATGCTTTGCGGCCGTGTAACTGCCGCCATTTTCATAAACGATTCGACCAGCAGTTGACCCCATTAGAACGATCGTTCCTTCTCCGGACTTAATCAAGGCTGGAATGATCGCTTTAATGGTGCGCAATGCACCAACGACATTTACGTCATAGGCCTTAATCCAGCTTTCAACATCTGCGTCGGCAACTGTGGTGCCATCAAAAGCTCCCCCAGCATTTGCCACCAAAACGTTTACAGTTTTGTCGGCTAGATGGGCTGCCAAAGCATCCACGCTGGCTTGATCGGTTACATCTAATTCCCAGGCCGTAATTAGCGGGTTCTCTTTCGCTAACTCAGCGAGCATGTCCGTGCGCCTCGCGGCAGCGATGACCTTAAAGCCTTCCTTGGCTAAGGCTCGAGCGCTGGCTGCGCCAATTCCACTACTTGCTCCGGTAATTACTGCATATCCACGATCAGTCATAGTCGAATTCTCTCGCATGATGTCCGATACGTCTTGCTTACCTGCCCAATAAACTGACAAGACCAACTGATGCAAGGAGTGACCATGGCCCGCAAGAGCATTGGAACCATGATGGGTTCCCAGACAACTTCCACTTTTATCGGAATTCCGGCTGGAACTCTCAGCGATGTTTCTGGTGGATCCGTAGTCTTTGGTGCGCCTTGTGCCACGCCTTATCCATCGGTCGGTGCTTATTGCAAGGATGCGCCAGCCGCTATCCGTGGCGCGATCAGTAGCTACCAAGCAAACATTCACCACATGGATTTCGATCTAGGTGGGCCAATCTTTCCTAACGGAGTTAACGCTATTGATCTAGGCGACTTAGATTTCGATGAGTCCGATGCAGCCGGAAACCGGGAACGAATTCGCTCAACGGTTTCACAGATCGTTGCCAATGGTGGCGTACCCGTAGTTATTGGTGGCGATGACTCAATTCCGATTCCGATGATCGAAGGTTTTGCAGAACACGGCGATTACTTTGTCGTTCAAATCGATGCTCACATTGATTACCGCGACGAAGTTGGCGGCGAAAAGCTAGGCCTTTCTTCAACCATGCGTCGTGCTTTTGAAATGGACCACATCAAAGGTTTAGTTCAAGTAGGTCAGCGAGGAATTGGTTCTGCTAGACCACAAGATTTCGAAGATGCTAAATCTCATGGCGTGAAGTTTGTATCAGCCCGCGAAATTGCATCAGGCGGCATTCAGCAAGTAATTGACTTAATTCCCGCGGGCGCAAAAGTAATTGTGGACTTAGATTGCGATGCTTTAGATCCATCCATCGTGCCAGGTGTAATTGGTCGCTCCCCTGGTGGTCTGACTTACTGGAACGTCGTTGACTTGTTGCACGGAATTGCAGGCAAGGCAAAGCTTTCAGGCTTTAATTTGGTTGAGTTCATGCCAGATAGCGATGTCGACGACATTGGCGCACTTAACAACGCTCGAATAATTTGCAATGTACTTGGACTAGTTGCGCGACAGAGTTAGGCATAAACTCAAATCATGAACCAGCCAGTAATTGGACTTACCTCATACTTAGAACCTGCAAAATGGGGGGCTTGGGATCAACCAGCCGCGTTGATTCCTTGGAATTACGTGAACAAGTTGCAGTCAGCTGGCGCAACGGTAGTAATCCTGCCGCCAGATGCTGACAATCACGACGCCATTTCTCGCTTGGATGGATTAGTAATGGCTGGTGGCGCTGACATCGAACCTGCTCGTTACGGTGCAGAGCATCAAGAAGGTACTGACAAGCCTCGAGTTGAACGCGACGCAAGTGAACTCGGTTTGTATCGAGCAGCTCGCGAAGCCAACCTGCCAGTATTTGGAATTTGCCGAGGCCTACAAATCATGGCTGTTGCTCATGGCGGTTCACTTCACCAGCATTTACCCGATGTAGTTGGAAACACATTGCATCGTGATGCTCCAGGAACATTTAACAACCATGGAGCTACCTTCACTCCAGGAAGTTTGATTGCTGACCTGGTCGGAGCAACTGAGGTAACCGTTAATTCAAGCCATCATCAAGCCGTTAACTCCCCTGGCGACCTGACTGTTACTGGTTATGCCGAAGACGGAACTATTGAGGTTTGCGAAGATACATCTGCAGAATTCGTACTAGGTGTGCAATGGCACCCAGAATTTAGCAACGATGAAATGGTTTCCGAGAATTTATTTAGAGCTTTTGTTAAGGCTTGCGCCAACCGCTAACTAGCTAGCTCGCTCTTAACTGCATCAACAAAGCTATCGACATCAGCTTGTGTTGTGTCCCATGAACACATCCAACGCACCTGGTTGATCATGTGATCCCACACATAGAACTTTGCAACACTTTGTAACGGCTCAATACTGGCAGCCGGCAAAATTGGGAATAACGCATTTGCTTGCGGTGGCTCAACGCTTACGCCAGCAATGTCCTTGATGCCTTTGTAAAGTTCTTGTGCCATGGCGTTTGAGTGCTGGGCATTCTTAAGCCATAGGTCGCCTTCAAACATTGCAACCAATTGAATCGAGATGAAGCGCATCTTGCTAGCCAATTGCATCCCAGACTTACGGACGTACTTGATTGACGGGGCAAGCTCTGGATTAAGGATCACAACGGCTTCAGCACCCATGGCACCGTTCTTGGTGCCACCAAGCGAGACCGCATCTACGCCAGCATCCGTTGTGAATGCCCGTAGTGATGTTCCCAATGAAGCAGCAGCATTTGAAATACGTGCCCCATCCAGATGGATGTACATTCCAAGGGAATGAGCATGATCTGCCAGCGCCTTAACTTCAGCGACGGAATAAACTGTGCCGTATTCCGTTGAATTCGTAATCGATACAACCTTTGGCTGAGCCCGGTGTTCGTTGCCAAATCCCCAGGCCTGCTTGTCCACTAACTCTGGAGTTAGTTTGCCGTCAGGAGTTTCAACCTGCAGAAGCTTTAAACCAGCAACCTTTTCAGGTGCGCCACCTTCATCAACGTTGATGTGCGCGCTCGTTGCACAAACCACGGCTTCCCATGGCTTACACATTGCCTGCAAAGTAAGTACGTTTGCACCAGTTCCGTTAAACACTGGGAATACTTCCGCTGCAGAACCAAACTGATTCTTGATTACACCGGAAAGTTGGTCGGTGTATATGTCATCGCCATAAGCAACTTGATGCCCGTCATTAACTTCTGACATCGCCTTAAGAATTTCTGGATGGATTCCGGCATAGTTATCACTTGCAAAACCGCGCCAAATACCGTTACTCATGAATAATCCTTAACTTGATGTACTTGTAAATCTAATGATTTAAAGCGGTGTTACATATGCGCCGCTGATGCCACCATCAACCAAGAAGTTAGATGCTGTCATGAACGAAGAGTCATCGCTAACTAGGAATGCAACTGCAGCTGCCATTTCCTCTGGTTCACCGAAGCGACCCATTGGGATATGTACTAGACGACGTGCTGCGCGCTCAACATCCTTTGCAAACAATTCCTGAAGTAGCGGTGTGTTAACAGGGCCAGGCGATAGCGCGTTGACGCGAATGCCTTCGCGAGCAAACTGAACACCAAGTTCACGAGTCATTGCAAGAACGCCACCCTTGGAAGCGGTGTAAGAAATCTGTGATGTTGCTGCAGCCATAGTTGCAACGAAGGATGCAGTGTTTACGATTGCACCCTTACCCTGGCGCTGCATGTAAGGAATTACTTCCTTGCAGCATAGGTATACCGAAGTTAGGTTAACTTCTTGAACTCGGCGCCAGGCGTCAATGCCTGTAGTCAAAATTGAATCGTCATCTGGAGGTGAGATACCTGCGTTGTTGAATGCGATGTCGACTGAACCGTAAGTATCGAATGCAACCTTGTACATGTTTGCAACGTCATCAGCATTAGTTACATCAGCCTTAACAAAGATGCCGCCAACCTGGGCTGCAACTTTCTCGCCTGATACTGGATCTAGATCTGCAATAACAACTTTCGCGCCTTCTTCGGCTAGTCGAATTGCTGTTGCTTTACCAATGCCACTTGAGCCGCCGGTGATTACTGCTACGCGGTCCTGTAAACGCTTCACTTACTTCCTGCTTTCGGTTCACGCCTGAATTTCTCAGGCAATTTGAGTTTAGTCCTCAGTGCTGATGAATACATTCTTAGTTTCGGTAAATGCCTCAATGGCATTTGGACCAAGTTCTCGGCCAATTCCTGACTTCTTGAAGCCACCAAAAGGTGTCCAGTAACGAACCGCTGAATGCGAGTTAATTGAAATAACGCCAGATTCAACGCCTCTTGCCATACGCATGGCTCGACCGACATCTCTAGTCCAAATGGATCCAGCTAAGCCATAGTCAGTTCCATTGGCCATACGAATTGCATCTGCTTCGTCATCGAACGGAATTACTACGGCAACTGGGCCAAAGATTTCCTGGCTGTATTGAATGTCCGATTCGCTGATAGGAGCTAGAACCGTTGGCGGGAACCAGAATCCCTTACCGGTTGGCGCATCACCTTGAAATAGAACTGGCGCACCTTCAGGTACGAACGACTGAACACGATCACGTTGCAATGCGCTAATCAGTGGACCCATGTCAACAGATTCATCCGCTGGATTTCCGGTGTGCATTTCCTTAACCACTGGCTCCATGTAAGCCAGCACTTCGTCATAAACGCTTCGCTGCACCAAGATGCGCGAACGGGCGCAGCAATCTTGACCTGAATTATCAAATACTGCGCCTGGTGCTGCCTTTGCTGCCTTTTCGATATCAGCATCAGCAAAAATAATGGTTGGGCTCTTGCCGCCAAGTTCAAGCGTCACTCGCTTTAGTTGCGAAGCACTTGCCTGCATGATGCTGGTACCAACTGCCGTTGAACCGGTAAAGCAAATCTTGCGGATTGCTGGGTGATCAACGATGCGCTGTCCTGCAACTTTTCCAAAACCAGGAACCACGTTGAATACGTTTTCTGGAATACCTGCTTCAAGCGCTAACTCCGCTAGACGCAATGCTGTTAACGGAGTTGTTTCAGCTGGCTTCAAAACAACAGTGTTACCGGCAGCAAGTGCTGGTGCGAATCCCCAGGCTGCAACTGGCATCGGGAAGTTCCAAGGAACGATGATTCCAACTACGCCGATTGCTTCATGGAAAGTTATGTCGATGCCACCTGGTACTGGAATTTGGTGACCGTTTAAACGTTCTACGCCACCGGCCATGTAATTCAAAACATTGGCAACGTTCTGGGCTTCCCAGCGAGCATTACCAATAGTGTGGCCCGCTTCCAAAACTTCTAGCTTTGCTAATTCTTCGTTGCTCTCGGAAACTAACTGAGCAAACTTTCGCAACACATCTGCGCGGGCACCTGGTGCAAGGTCGCGCCAAGCCGGCCAGGCACTTTGCGCTTTGGCTACAACAGAATCAATTTCGTCAGCCGATGCCATATGAACGGTCTTTACGACGTCCTCAGTTGCCGGGTTCAAAACATCAAATGTGTCGCTCATGATTCCTCTTTGACCTGTTATTGGGAAACTTCCTAGAAAGAGCGTAGTGGAGTGTCCTTAACCTGTAATTACGCCCAGACCCAAATTTGGTGAACTTTGGTAATTGGTAAACAACCGCCAAAACACTAGATTTTTCGCACCAAATGCCGATAGATTCAAGCCAATACAGGTTACGAAACCAATCCTGATGAAGGAGATCTCATGTCCTCGGTTAGTTTTCCACTTTCAATTGATGCCTTAACGAAGGACATCAAAGAAGGCCGAATCGATACCGTCATTGTGGCCATAACGGACATGCAGGGTCGCCTTCAAGGAAAGCGCCTTCACGGTGACTATTTCCTAAGTGACGTTTTGAATCACGGCACTGAAGGCTGCAACTACTTAGTTGCTGTCGACATCGACATGAACACGGTTCAGGGTTACGACATTTCTTCCTGGGATACCGGCTACGGCGACATGGTTATGAAGATCGATCCAAAGACTATGCGCTACGTCGATTGGCACGAAGGTACAGCTTTGGTTCTTGCTGACTTGGTTGATCATCATGACAACCCAATTCCAGAATCTCCTCGCCAAATTCTTCAGAAGCAACTTAAGCGTCTTGAAGATATGGGAATGGTTGCCATGGTTGGCACCGAACTTGAATTCATCATGTTTGAAGACACCTACGAAGAAGCTTGGAATAAGCGTTACCACGATTTGATTCCAGTAAATCAATACAACGTTGATTACAGCATCATCGGAACTTCACGGGTCGAACCGATTCTGCGCAAGATTCGCCTTTCTATGGCAAATGCTGGCATGACCGTTGAGTCCGTAAAGGGTGAATGCAACCTCGGGCAACATGAAATTGCATTCAAGTACACCGATGCTCTTGCTACTTGCGATCACCACGTTGTCTACAAGACTGGTGCTAAGGAAATTGCAGCTCAAGAGGGCTACGCGCTAACTTTCATGGCTAAGTTCAATGAGCGCGAAGGTAACTCCTGCCACATCCACTTGTCATTCCGTGGCATTGATGGCTCCATGGTTCTTGCTGATGACAATGATCCAGATGGTCTAAGTGAGATTGGCAAGCAGTACATCGCCGGTCAGCTCGCACACATGCGCGAACTAAGCATCATGTACGCACCAACTGTTAACAGCTACAAGCGCTATGCACCAGGCAGCTTTGCCCCGACTGCAATCAAGTGGGGTCGTGACAATCGCACCTGCTCTTACCGCCTAGTTGGACATGGTCAAAGTTTGCGCGTCGAGAACCGCGTTCCAGGTGGTGACGTCAATCCTTATCTAGCAGTTGCTGGCATGATCGCAGCCGGTATCGACGGCATCGAAAAGAAGATGACGCTAGAGCCGCGCTTCGATGGAAATGCATACGCTCTCGAAACTGATCGCGTACCTAACACTTTGCAAATGGCTCGCGATCTATGGGCTAATAGCGCTTGGGCTAAAGAAGCATTCGGCGATCGTGTTCATAAGCACTACACGCACATGGTTGACACTGATTTGGCTCAGTTCAATAAGGCTGTAACAGACTTCGAACTAATTCGTGGCTTTGAGCGTTACTGATCAACTCTGATTTAACTCAAGTGCGAGTTAATTAGGCTACGTTAAATCCAGCCCAAATTCGCTTGCCGTTTTCGGTTAGCTCGTAACCCCACAGGTCTGCGTATTCATCAATGATGTGCATGCCTCTGCCTGAGTCCACAGCAACATCGAGTGAACGCATTACTGGAAGTTGATTGTTGAGATCTTCTACGACCACTTTGACCATGTATTGCCATCGCTCCAGAACAACCTGAAGTTCAGTTGCTGCGTGAACAACCGAATTGGCAACTAGTTCGCTCGTTACCGCAATGGCATGATCCAGATCTATTGAGCCCTCTTTGCTCAAAAAGTCAGTGACCTGTTGCCTGGCAAGTAATACTGAGTCAGCCATTGCTGGCATGGTGAATGCCGCAATGGTGGATAGAAAATCCCCAAAATAGATCGCCAAATCCGAGGTTCCGGATTCATTGAAGGCGCTCATGGTTTTCAGTATGCCCGTTACTAGTCGAATAAAACCCAGGGTTTGGGCTTATTCCATGCCCTTGTCGCGACGACCGGTGGCTCGCTGGGTTTCCCGTTTGGCATCCTTCTCAGCAATCGCCTGGCGTTTGTCATAGTTCTTTCGGCCTCTAGCGATAGCTATTTCAACCTTGGCTTTACCGTCATGGAAATACAGACTTAGCGGGATCAGAGTTAAGCCGCTTTCCTTTAACTTGTTTTCGATCTTGCTGATTTCCTGACGATTTAGCAGGAGTTTGCGAGCTCTTGTGGGTGCGTGGTTTGTCCAAGAACCTTCGTTGTATTCCGGGATGTTGACTCCGCGTAACCAGATTTCGCCATTTTCAAAAAGAGCGTAACCATCAACCAGGCTGGCCCTACCAGCTCGCAATGATTTAACTTCAGTTCCGACAAGAACCAAGCCGGCTTCGTAGACATCTTCAATAGTGAAGTCGTGGCGAGCCTTACGGTTCTGGGCGATGACCTTACGACCGCGCTCTTTAACCACTTAACTCAA
Source organism: Candidatus Nanopelagicales bacterium (assembly GCA_030157865.1). Lineage (GTDB taxonomy): Bacteria > Actinomycetota > Actinomycetes > S36-B12 > UBA5976 > UBA5976. The sequence continues at coordinate 68,237 of JAOATY010000045.1, forward strand.
CTCATCCCCAACAAGGTACAACGGTACGCGATGCACCAAACCAACCCATTGGATTGTACGGCACACCATTAAGGTGAACTTCAAAGTGTAAGTGTGGCCCAGTTGAGAACCCTGTGGATCCGACGTATCCGATGACATCTTGGTTTCCAACAACCTGCCCAGGCGATACCCCAAATGCAGATTGGTGAGCGTACATGGTCACCATGCCGCCACCATGATCAATCAAAGTCATGTTTCCATATGCTCGGCTAACGGTTGTTGAAAGCACGACGCCATCAGCAGCTGCACGAATTGGTGTTCCCTTTGGTGCGCCAGTATCGACACCAGTGTGACAAGACTTGTACTTGTAAACCGGATGCACGCGCCATCCAACGCCGCCGCCAGCTGCTCTACCTGGCAATGGCCAAGAAAGTGGCCCTGTTGCTTGTGGGTCAACTGGACCTTGGTTTCCGGCTGATTTCGAAAGTGCTGCGATCCGAATCTGTTCGGCACGAAGTTCGTTGTACCGCGCCTGAACTTCGGCCTTATCGTCTTCGGCAACCTTTAGTGCAGCAGCTTCTTGCTTAACAAGTTTGTCTACTTCAGATTTGGCTGCTGCTGCTTTGTCTGCTGCATTCTGTGCATCGATAAGCGCTTGGGAAGCAACATCTGCAATTCTTTGCATATCCAGTCGCACTGCTTCTGCGGCTGCGGCATCTGCTGCTAATTGTTCTTTGGCAGCCATCAAATCATCAAGGCTCTTGGCGGTAGAAAGTGAAACTGCCTTAATGTTTTGCAAGCGAACAGTTAAGTCAGATGGTGAAGTTGATTCAAGAATGATTTCCCATTGGGAAGTCGGACCTTGTTGGTAAACCGAACGCGCGAATTGATCAACCTTTTTTTGTAGCTGACTAATTTCTGCTTCTTTACTTGTGACCTTAGAAAGCGCGGCAGCGTATGCAGCCTTTGCAGCGGCTAAGTCGGCTGCGGCCTTGTTATAAACCGCAGTTGCTTCTGCTTCTTTAGTAGTTGCAATAGCCATAGCTTCACGAGCTGCTGGAAGTTTTGCTTGAGCATCCTTGAGTGATTCAGCTGCAGCCACTACTGCTTCGGAGGCTTCAGTTAGGGCCTCAGAAGCTTCAGCAACTTGCTTATCGATGTCTGTGTTATTTGCAATAGCCGGAGTCATAACCAGCGAAAGTAACAAGGGAACGGCAAGTAATCCTCGGGTAAACCGCGAGGAGTTAAGACGCGTGAGGAAGGCGCGCACAGTGCTCCGTTCAAAGGGGAAGTTCCTTTAAGGGTAACGGAAGTGCCCAAAGTTACTGATGTGACTCGACCCGTGTCGGGCCAATTTTTGTCCAAATTGCAGGGAATTTAACCCTTTAGGTAGCGCCTTAGCGTGACTGAGGCGGCCAGAACCGTAGTTCCTACCCCAACTAGGTAAAGCACCGGAACGATCGCCAAAACCTCTGACCAGGTCACGAATGGGATAAATGTCAGGTTTGGCGCCAATTTTCCGTCAATTAGCCAATACTTTGAAGCCAAGATTCCAGCAGTAGCCAAAGTAGAGCCGATTACCGCGGCTACTGCAGCTTCCAAAATGAACGGCAAGCGAATCGACATGTTGCTGGCACCGACCGATCGCATGATCGAGGTCTCTCGACGTCTAGCAAATGCTGCAACTCGCACCGTATTCATAACCAGCAATACGGTCACAAACAGCATCGCAAGTGCAATTGCCAATGCAAAGGACTGCAGGCCCTTAAGAATCTGGAAGAAGCGATCAAGTAATTGACGTTGATCTTGAATCGATTCAACACCTTGCACTGATTGCAAAGCGCCGGCTACTTTTTCAAAGTTTTCTGGGTTATCTAGCTTTACGCGGAAAGATTCTGGCAAGGCATCTGGACTAATGTTCGCCAAAATTGCCGAACCAGCAAATTGCTCTTTGAATTGTTCGTAAGCATCAGCCGAGGATTCATAGAAAACATCTTGAACAGATTCCAGTGTTCCTAGAACTGTTTCAATGTTCTTGCGCTGTTCGTCAGTTACAGCGCCGGTGCAGGTAAACGCAACAGAAGTATTTCCACACAAGAAAATGGAAACTTCAATCTTGTCGTACCAGTAGCCCTTCATGCGGTCTACTTGCGCACTCATTAGTAATGCAGCACCCACCAACGAAAGTGAGACTGCAACTGAAACGATTAATGCAACAGTCATCGTGAAGTTGCGACGTAAGCCGTTGCCAACCTCTTTACTTACAAATGAGAATCTCATGTTTACTGCCCCGTGTGCCCATACATGCCGCGCTCTTGATCGCGAATAATCTTGCCGTTTTCCATTTGCACAATACGTTTCCGCATCTGATCCACAATCGCTACATCGTGCGTTGCCATAACAATTGTGGTGCCCGTGCGATTAATTCGATCTAGCAGCTTCATGATGCCAACACTGGTTGAAGGATCTAAGTTTCCAGTTGGTTCATCAGCTAAAAGAAGCTTCGGTTGGTTTACAAATGCTCTGGCAAGTGCCACTCGCTGTTGTTCACCACCGGATAACTCTGAAGGCAGGCGATGTGCTTTTTCTTCTAAGCCTACGAGTTCAAGTAGTGCAGGAATTCGTTGTTCAATCTCTTTCTTAGACTTACCAATAACTTCCATACCGAAGGCCACGTTGTCGAAAACGGTTTTTCCTGGAAGTAGCCGAAAGTCTTGGAAAACAATTCCCATGGTGCGACGAAATGCTGGGACTTTACGATTCGGCAGCTTCGCAACGTTTATGCCGTCAACTGTGACGGTTCCGGAGGTCGGCTTTTCTTCCTTTAACAACAGGCGCAGTAACGATGATTTTCCGGAACCAGATTGGCCAACAAGGAATACGAAGTCCCCTTGCTCAATATTTAAATTGATTCCATCAAGAGCTGGAGTGTTTGAGTTCTTGTAATGCTTGGAGACGTTATCAAAGTTGATCACAATGAACTCTCCTTAAATTGGGCACACAAATATTTCTAAGAAATCGTATGTATTTAGCCTAAATACTGGGCAGGCTGAGCAGGCGCAGGGCGCGCCGACCTTAACTAAGTCTGTACAAACGAATCTAGCTAGCTTGCTTGTTCGCGACGCCAGCGAATTCCCGCCTCGACAAATTGGTCGATATCGCCATCGAGGACGGCGGAGGTATTTCCGGTTTCAAATTCGGTTCTAATATCCTTGACCATTTGGTACGGATGCAACACATACGAACGCATTTGATTTCCCCAAGAGCCGCTAGTGTCACCCTTCAGAGCATTGATCTTTGCTTGTTCTTCCTGGCGAGTACGTTCCAAGATCTTCGCTTGCAGAACCGCCATTGCAGTGGCCTTATTTTGTAATTGCGAGCGTTCGTTTTGGCACGACACAACAATTCCGGTTGGGATGTGAGTCAGGCGAACAGCAGAGTCAGTTGTGTTAACACCCTGGCCACCAGGACCAGATGATCGGTATACATCAACGCGTAAATCATCATCAGGAATTTCTACTGAATCAGTTTGTTCCACCACTGGAATAACTTCCACTTCCGCAAATGAAGTTTGGCGACGACTTTGATTATCAAACGGCGAGATTCGAACGAGTCGATGTGTGCCTTGTTCAACCGACAGTGTGCCATATGCAAACGGTGCTTTAACTGCAAAAGTTGTGGACTTGATTCCAGCTTCTTCGGCATACGAAGTTTCATAAACCTCAGTCGCCCATCCGTGACGTTCGCAGTATCGCAAATACATGCGCTGCAGCATTTCTGCCCAGTCCGCGGCATCAACGCCGCCAGCTCCGGATCGAATCGAAACTAGAGCTTCTCTATGGTCATACTCACCAGATAGCAAAGTTCGAACTTCAAGTTCACCGATTGATTTCTCAAGGGCAACTAATTCAGCAGCGGCCTCTTCAAGAATCCCTTGATCGCCTTCGGCCTCGCCCATTTCCCACAAAACTTGAACATCATCTACGCGCGAGCGCAGATTCTTGATTCGACCAATGTCGGCCTGAAGTACTGAAAGCTTGCCAGTGACACGTTGGGCATTGGCTTGGTCATCCCAGAGATCTGGCGCCGAAGCTAGGATTTCAAGCTCGGCTACTTGTGCCTGCATGTCATCAATTCGAAGCACTTTTTCAATGCTGGAAAGCGTGGAGTTGATTGCCGCAATATCAACAGCGAAGTCTCCGGTAGCCATAGTTCATAAGGTTACCTTGAAGTCACCTAACTTTATTAATTGCCTTCGCTGCACTGACAACTACTGGAGTTGATACGGGCATTAGGTAACCAAAAGCAGTCATCGGACTCGCCTGAACAGTTACGGTAACAGCCGTTCCCGAGACCCTTACCGACCTCACGGAAAACTGTTGAACTTGCGAACGAACATTAGCCGCATCTACATACTGATTTACTTTGGCTCTGGCCAAGCTTTCACTTAAACGTAAATTTGCATCTAATCCATCTCGATAAATTGCATCGACGTTCACTGCTTGGGCGGCAGATAGTGCCGCCCCGTCCGCAATGCCATCTAAAACATTTCGAGTTACCCAGAGCGAGGCCACATTAATTGATACCGTGGCGATCATTAATCCCGCCACTGACAGACCAATCCCAAATAAAAGAATTGAGCCTTCATCGCGGCCAAATAATCTTTTTAGTCTCATTGGGTGCGCAATTCATCAACAACAGAGGTGTGGTGGGAAGTAACGGTTACACTGCGTGTGCCAAGTGCCCTCGGCAAATTTAGCTTCACTTCTTTACTTACCCTTACCGTCACAAAGCCTCCCGGAGATAAACAAGGACTCCGCGTGCAAGAAATCTTGGTTGACACTCCACTGTTCTCGCGATCAAAGTCATTCGCGGTTAATCCCACAGCAGAGTTTGCGGCTCGGGTGCCATTAGCATCACTGCTGGAAACTACATATGCGCGAGCCGCGGAACGAGCTGCAACATCTGTAGATAAGTAGGCATTTGCCACCATGATGCTTGAATTCGCAATAATCGATAACGGAACTAGAAGTGCAACAGTTACTCCAATGAATTCCACAATTACATTTCCTGAATCGGATTTGATGAGATTCATAATGAGGCCTCGTCGATTGCGCGTGCTTTCCCAGTTATCGAAATTTCACGATTCAAAAATGGAATCGTTACTTTTCTTGTCACTGTGACAGAAATGTAAGTAAGGCCCTGATTTCTTGCTTGAGAAATAGTTATAACCTCAGCACCGAACCCGGAACCTCTACTTGTCAATACATTCATCGCCGCTCTTCTACCGTCAGTATTTGTAGCATCTGCCGCGCTCGCGGTTCGCGCACCAATTACTGCAGCAGAGTTCAGAACGCTTTTATCTGCAACCAACATGGCAATTTGACCGATAGCGATGAAAACCGCAACTACTAATGGTGCAACTAAAACGAATCCGACAATGCCTGATCCGGTATCAGACGCTAACTCATTACGGCTGCGAAACACTTCGAAGTGCACTTGTTAAAACGGATTTGAGTTGCCCATCAGCTACTGACCAAACAGCAACCACAAGCCCCGCTGTCATCACGGTGACAAGTACCCAACCTGGAACATCCCCTCGATCATCACGAGACTTTTCAAAGACCCGTCCTGCTGCTACTTGAATAGCAACAGAAATCTTTGAAGTTACTCCACTAACTGCATTCATTTTGTTTTTCCTTTTCTCTATTCGAGCTATTGCTCGCAGACCTATAGAACTTGCAGTGCGATCATCCCTGGATAAAGCGCGACGGCAACAATCATTGGCAGGATTAGAAATACAACAGGAAGCATCATTGACGTTTCCTTATGGCCAGCCAAAATCATCAGCATTCGAACCTGATGTGCTCGGGCATCAGCTGCTTGCGCACGCAAAACCTGTACTAGTGGCGTGCCACGCTCAAGAGCCAACTCCAAAGAATGCGTTGCTCTGGTGAGTGGTTGGGATTCAATTTGATTACTCATTTGATTCAAAGCCGTTACCAGCCCATCCCCAGAATTAACAGAGTTCACCACTTTCCCAAGTTCAGTTATTAGGGGACCCGTGCAAGATTTCGATATTCTTCTAAGAGCCAGCAGCACTGGCTCTCCTGCAGAAACAGCAAAGGCCAATAGGTCTAGCACTGCCGGAAGCTGCTCTTCAATGCTTAGGCGACGTTTATTAGCCTGACTAGCAAGACTCCACTTGGCATACCAACCTCCACCTATGAACGCAGCTGCAATCAAAGAAATCGCAAGAACAAGTGAAAGACCTTTACCTGAGCTAACTCGAAGTAGCGTCCAAGTAATTGAAAGAAGCATCGAATAGCCTGCATAGACAAGTTGCTTCCGTCGAAAACCAGTAAGGGTAAATTCACTTTCGGATTGCCTTAGCCACTTTGCTATATCTTGATTTTTACTCCAAGGTGACCAGCTGCGAGTAGTAAGAAGTTCGTTGATTGTCACTAAAGTTCGTTGTGTCAGATTCTGTGACTTGACTGAGCCCATTCCAACATAAGGCGAGATTTGATCTGCCATGCTCAATCTCGGTTTTCGCAAAACGTTTACCAACAGGACAGTTCCCGCTGCAAAGAGTGCTCCAAGCATTAATCCGGTCATGCCAAGAGTCTTTTCTCTGCCGGAAGCTCAGCAATCTTCATCATGGCGGCATAAGCCAACACTGAAACTACTGCGCAGATTGCCAACATTCGAATACCACTCGTTGACAGATAAACATTTGCAGCACTATCTCGAGTTGAAAGTACTAAGGCGGTAACCCATGGCGCTGCTACCGCAAGTTTTGCCCCGTTGACCGTCCAACTCTGCCGCGCAACAATTTCACCGCGTAGTACTAACTCTTCGCGCATAACCTCTGACAAAGTACGAAGCAAAACTCCAAGATCAGCACCACCAACTTCATGTGCAATTTGAATAGAGGCTACGAATTTATCTGCCTGTGGATCTTGTAAGTTTTGTGAAATCAGATTTAAACCAGCAGTAAAGTCGCCAGTCGCTTGGTATTGATCGCGACAAATCTGAAAAGCTAGCCGAAGGACTTCAGGACCAGAGCTGCAAAGCTCAATTACTGCTTGCGGAAGAGACAATCCCGCCCGAATTGCCGAAGCCAAATCATCGACTACATCTGGCCAAACGTCAGACGGGATCTTCTTTTGCTTAACAAGTGGTTTTGAAGATTTAGTAACTTTAAACATTCTCAACTTCATTGGTTCACGAATCGCTCCCCAAATGAAAATCATTCCAATTGCACAAAGAACTCCAATGATTAGACCCATTGTGAAGCACCCACCAGAGTTGATAAATCAATATTGCTGGCCTGGAATCGTTCTAGTTTTCCTGGATAGATGCCTTGCGGTTCGAGTCGCTCATTTTGAAAACTAAAGATGTCTCCTGTTTCGATATGGTTACCCTCCACTCGCCCAGTCACTGAAGTAATTTGCTGGACCCTACGCGTTCCATCTGGCCGTAATGCAGTGTGGACAACAATGTCTACAACCGATGCAACTGTCGGCACTACGAACTCTGCCGAAACATTGCTGCCAGCGAGCATTGGAAGCAGACACATTTTTGAAATCGCTTCCCGTGCACCATTGGCATGTAGCGAGCACATGCTTGGCATACCTGCATTCATCGCAACTAGTAGATCTAATGCTTCTTCTTGTCGAACTTCTCCAACAACTAATCGAGATGGTCGCATGCGCAAAGCTTCCTTAATTAACCGGCGCAAGGGAATTTCGCCGGTTCCTTCCAAGCTCGATTGCCGCGTCTGGAGTGCTACCCAGTCCGGGCTAGTCAATTGCAATTCAAAGACTTCTTCACAAGTAATGACTCGTTCACTTGATGGCGCACTATTCAGTAGGGCATTCATCAAAGTTGTTTTACCGGCCTGAGTTGCACCAGCTACGACTATGTTCAATCCCGCGGTGACACAGGCTTGGAGAAATGCAGCTGCTTGATCAGTTAAGGTTCCCGTCGACACCAAACCGTCAAGGGATTTGGATCCCATAATGAATTTTCGAATATTGACTGACCAATGCTTGCGAGTGATATCGGGAATTGCTACATGCAATCTGGATCCATCTGGCAATGTTGCATCAACAAACGGGTTCGAAAGATCAACTCGTCGACCAGATGAAGCCAGCATCCTTTCAACCAGACCGCGCACTTCTGCGTCACTAAGAATGACACTTGTAAGTTCACTCTTGCCATTTCTTGCTACAAATATTCGGCCAGGTTCATTGATCCAAATCTCTTCAATGCTTGGATCATCTAGAAGAGGTTGGAGCAATCCAAATCCAGAAATTTGATTCGTAATTTGGTCAACTAAATCTTGAGGAGACTCAATATCAGATGCAGCGCTTGGCGCATCCTTTGATTGCGCCAAAATGTCTTCAACCATGTGACGTAATTCGATTTCTTCCTCGTGCGGGCTGATCCCCCCAGTCCGAACCCGCATTCGAACTTCCTGAATTACTTCGCCTACTGCACCTGACATGAGCTCCCCCGTTGCTAAGACTTGGTATGAATCAAGTCGTTGCTTTCACTCGGGCCAAGCCGAGTTATTGAAGAGTAAGTGGAAATTAACTGCTAGCAAATAGGGTTTTTGATTCTGTGGATAACAGAGCTACGAGGGACTTAAAGTTCACAAAGGTGACGACGATTTATCCACAAGAACAGAATTGCTCTTGCGTTGATTTCGATCGGAAACTATACGGTCTTTTTGTTATTCAACCAGCTGCGAATACCAGCAACGATTGAGCCAACGATGAAGAAGGTGGCGATTGCGTATGAGCCAGTCTTCACTGCTGGGATGGTTGCTGCGTAATAGCCGGCCAGCGTTAATCCAACACCCCAAGCAATTGCGCCAACAAAGTTTGCACTCAAGAACTTGTAGTAATTCATGCGTGCGATACCGGCAATGGCTGGAATCAAAACACGAGCCCACGGCATAAAGCGAGCAACAACAACTGCCCACCAACCAAGTTCGGCATAAAACTTTTCAGATTTAGCAATCGCAGACTTTAGTTTTGGCCCTTGATGCTTATCCAAATATGGGCGACCAAAATGTCGTCCTAATACGAAACCGGTTTGATCGCCAATAAAGGCAGCAAGCCCAATTCCAATAGTCAAAACCCAGATGTTTACTGAATCACTCGTTGCTGCAAGAAGACCTGCAGCAAAAATAAGTGAGTCACCTGTAATAAATGGAATGAAGGCGCCAACCAGTAATCCGGTTCCGGCAAATACCAATCCCCACACAATTAGGTAGAAAAGGATTGAACCGTAGTTATCGAGCCACTCGGTGACCTGCGCAGTTAAAGCTGCAGATAAAAGTACGGTTTCCATACCTAAACCCTACTTTGAGCCTTAGTAAGGTACGAACGCAGAGCGAGTGATCTAACTCGCACCTTGACCAGCAAGAGTGCGAATTGCACGCAATGCCACCGAAAGAGTCGCTAAATCATTTTGCTCACTGTGTGCAATCTCATTAAGTGTGGCTCTGGTTCGCGCAACACCCTCAGCAAACTTGCCTTCCCATTGGCTGATTCGAGAATCAATGGAATCTGAGTCCTTTGACGCTTGAACTACGCGTGAGGTTAAGGCGGCCAAGGCAACATAAAGGTCACTGCGAAGAGCCGAGCGGGCATAAGCAGTCCATCGATCATCGCGTGCCAAGGCTGAGATATGGAACAACATTCGATCGATGTCGTAACGCTCACTTAGTGCGAAGTAAAGTTCGGCAACATTTTCTGGGCTTGAATTTTCACGATTAGCAATTTCAATTACGTCCAACAGCGAGAATTCATCCAAGAAGCAACCAGTGCGAATTGCAAGGTCAGCTGGAACACCTTGTGCTTGATACTTCTTTGCAATGTCATCTGCTCGCTCGCGTTCAACGCCACGTAGAAGACCAGGTACGGAAGCGGTTAGCTTTGCAACGATTGGAGCAAACTTTGCAATTTCCTCTTCAACGTTCAGGCGACCGCCACGTGACTGCAGGAACCAGCGAGTTGCTCGATCCAATAGACGTCGGGATTCTAGGAACAATTCCGTTTGGCAATCAGTTGAAACTTTGCCATCCAAGTTTTCTAAGTCTGTCCAAAGTTGGTTCAAGCCAAATACGTCACGCGAAACCACAAACGCACGCAAGATTTCAGAGGTTCCAGCGCCACTTTCTTCGGCTGCTCGCCATGCGTAAGTAATACCTCCGCGATTAACCATGTCATTAACCATCACAGTTGAAATGATTTCCTTGCGCAGTGGATGAGATGACATTAAGTCGGCATACTTAACCCGCAAGTCTGATGGGAAGTACTTGTTCAAAATCTCTTGGCACCATGGCTCATTAACAATCTCGTCATTTGCTCGGTCGCGAGTCAGATCGATCTTGACGTAAGCCATCAGTACTGAAAGTTCTGGCGATGTTAGACCTTGACCTTGGGCATGCAAAGCATCAAGTTGAGAATCTGTTGGTAAGTACTCAATTGCTCGGTTTAGGTGACCATTTGATTCGAGAGACTGCATTAGGCGCTTGTGAACGCGAAGCATTTCTGGTGCCTGGTATCTGGCTTGTTCCAAAATCAAATTCTGTTCATAGTTATCGCGCAGAACCAATTCGCCAACTTCGTCAGTCATTACTGCCAATTGCTTGTTGCGATCGTCAACGCTCAAACTTCCTGCAGAGACAGCCTGATCGAGCAGAATCTTGATGTTTACTTCATGATCCGAAGTATCAACACCAGCTGAGTTATCAATAGCATCTGTGTTTAGCTTCACGCCTGCATGCGCTGCTTCGATACGACCTAATTGCGTTGCGCCTAGGTTTCCACCTTCGCCAACCACTCGAGCTCTGATGTCACTTCCGTTAATTCGGATTGCATCATTTGCCTTGTCCCCTACTTGGGCGTGGGTTTCTGAGGTTGCCTTGATGTAGGTTCCAATTCCACCATTCCAAAGCAGATCTACCGGAGCCAAAAGAATCATGGTTAGCAGTTCATTTGGAGTGACGCTGGTAATTTCAGGATCAATTCCTAGGGCTTGCTTAGCTTCAGCTGTTAAGTCGATTGACTTAACGCTGCGTGGATAAATTCCACCACCCTTGCTAATTAGCTTTACGTTGTAATCTTCCCAAGAGGATCTCGGCAGGTTGAACAATCGCTGGCGCTCAACGAAAGACTTTGCGGCTTCTGGATTTGGATCGATGAAAATGTGACGATGATCGAAGGCGGCGATCAACCTGATGTGCTCGGATAGCAACATTCCATTTCCAAATACGTCACCGCTCATGTCGCCTACGCCAACTGCGGTGAAATCTTGAGTCTGAGTGTTTACACCAAGCTCTAGGAAGTGACGCTTAACGGATTCCCAGGCACCCTTGGCCGTGATGCCCATGGCTTTGTGGTCATAGCCAACCGAACCACCGGAAGCAAAGGCATCGCCCATCCAGAATCCGCGATCAACAGAGATCTTGTTTGCGATGTCAGAGAAGGTTGCAGTGCCCTTATCTGCAGCAACTACCAAGTAAGGATCATCCACGTCATGGCGAACTACCCGCTCTGGCGGGACGACCTTTGCGTTAACTAAGTTGTCTGTGACATCGAGCAGTGCGCCAATAAACATCTGGTAGCAAGCGATACCTTCAGCTAACCAAGCATCACGATCACTTGGCTCTGGTCCGCGCTTAAGTACGAATCCACCCTTTGCGCCGCTTGGCACAATCACAGTGTTCTTAACCATCTGGGCCTTAACTAAGCCAAGAATTTCGGTTCGGAAATCTTCTTGGCGGTCTGACCAACGAAGTCCACCACGAGCAACGGACGCGAAACGTAAGTGCACGCCTTCAACTCGAGGGGAGAATACCCAGATCTCAAACTTAGGAAGTGGCAATGGCAAGTCCGGAACCATGCTTGGATCCAACTTGAATGCCATAACCTGCGGATAGTTTCCATCAGCGTCTAGTTGATAAACGTTTGTGCGCAGGGTTGCCGAAACCAAAGCGATGCTTGCTCGCATGATTCGGTCATGATCCAAGCTGGCAACCGCATCAAGTGCATCGTCAATCTTGCTAACTAATTGCTTTTGCTTAGCATCACGATCTTGCTCTAGCGCAGGATCGAAACGAACTGCGAACAACTGAACCAGCAATTGAACAATGTTGATATTGGAAAGCAAAACCTGTTGCAGGTAACCCTGGCTAAATGGTGTTCCGGCTTGACGTAAGTAAGCTGCGTAGGCGCGAATGATTCCAACGTTGCGCGCTGATAGCCCAGCTTGAATTACCAATGCGTTGAATGGGTCGCTATCAACTTCCCCATGCCAAGTTGCCATGAAAGTGTTGCAGAATCTTTCAGACAGAGAATCAAGCTCTGGTGCCTTTGAGTCATCAAAGCGCAATCCAAAGTCATAAACCCAGGCAACTGGCTGACCTTTTCGACGCAAGTCGTAAGCGCGCTCATCAATAACTTCAACACCAAGATCATGAAGCATTGGAAGGACTGCGGAAAGCGTTATTGAGCTATCAACGCGGTAAATAGTGAAGCGTCTGGTGCCATCTTCGGGCAACTCAGGGGTATACATCGAAACTTTGATTGCTCCTGGAGCCTGTGACTCTAAGGATTCAAGGATCTTTAGGTGAGCAACAGCATTGTTCGCTGGAACATCTTCTTTAAATGACTCTGGGAAGGAATCCACCCAAGTGCGCAGCAGTCTTGCAGAATCTTCTTCGCCAACTTGCTCAACTAATGAATCAGCAAAATCGTCTTCCCAGAATCGGGTAGCTTCAGCTAGGTCAACTTCAAGCTGTTCAAGATCAATTTCTGGAATGTCTTTGCCAAGTGGCTTACGAATTACAAAATGGAGTCTGGCCAAAACGGATTCAGAAACTCGCGCAGTGTGATCAATCGATGTAGCGCCGTAAGCCTCAAGCAAAATTGCTTCCATGCGTAGGCGAACTTCAGTGGTGTAACGATCTCGTGGGAAATAAACCAAAGCGGAAACGTATCGACCAAAAACCTCAGTGCGAGTAAAGACTCGGACCTGGCGTCGCTCTTGTAGCTGAAGTACTCGGCGAGCAACATCTTCCAGTTCTTCCGTTGAGATCTGGAACATTTCATCGCGAGGATAAGTTTCTAAGAACTGCATTAAGTCTTTTCCACTGTGGGAATCGCGCCCAAGTGCCATCGATGAAACTACGTCAGCTACCTTGCTGGAAAGTACTGGGATGTTGTTCACCGACTGGTTGTAAGCCGCTGATGAGAACAGACCCAAGAATCGGTGTTCTCCAATTTGTTTGCCAGAAGCATCAACCTGGCGAATGCCAACGTAGTCCAGATAAACCGGACGATGTACCGTTGAACGCATCTTCGCCTTAGTAACGATCATTAACGAAGACATTGATGAATGATCCTGATCATCTTCGCTTAAGTAGCTACCGCTAGTTGCATCGCGCAATGTGCCAAGTCCGGCGCCACTCACACTTGCTAATGCATTCTTAGTTAACGCGTATTTGGAATATCCAACGAATGTGAAGTGATTGTCGGTCAACCAACTCAAGAACTCAATTGCTTCACGACGCTCGCGATCACTGACGCCAGCCGCATTTTCAATTTCAGAAATAACTTCATCAAGCTTTGACTGCATAGCTGGCCAGTCCTCGACAGTTGCTCGAACGTCAACTAGTACTTGCTGGATTCTGGTGACGATCGCAGCTAGATCTGCTGAATCGGTTTCGCGATCAATCTCAACGCTGATCCAAGATTCTTGAAGCGCACCTTCAGGAGCCGACTCTCCTGGCAAAACATCACGATCGAGAATTTCAACAAGTTCACCTTGCGCATCGCGCTTTACCCAAAACCGTGGATGAATAACTACGCGGATGGAACGGCCTTGCTGAGAAAGTTCTGCAGAAACTGAATCCACCAAGAACGGCATGTCATCAGTAACAACTTGAACGACGGTATGAAGTGACTGCCAGCCGTTTGCATCAAGTGTTGGGGAAAGTGCCTGAACTCTTGAGTGTCCTGGTGTGCGGCTTTGACCTAAAGCAACGTGTGACTTGATTAGACCCTCAAGGTCACGAACTTCGGTTCCGACTAGATCCTCGGGTGCAACCAGATCAAAGTAGCGGGATACAACGGTAGTTAAGTCTTTGGAAATGGACTTTTCAACTCGTGAAATTAACTCGTCACGAGCCTCTTCTAGGCGACGCGAACCGCGCGAAGTTACCGACACTTTAAGAAGCCTCCTGGGGTCACACTCGGCGCGTGAACACCCCATAACCCTACCAATTCAGGCATTCGCAAAGATTCGGGACATAGATTGGGGTGTGAGCATTTCTTGGCTGCAAAGCCCCGTGGGCCAAGCGGTGATCCAATCAGCCAAAATGCACGCCGATCCCCTTACGGCCATCCCCGCGCTACGTAAGCAATTTTCCGAGATCTCCCCAGACCTGATTTCCCTAGCCTTTAGCCAGGCTCAGCTGCAGCGTCGGCTGGAAGCCAGATGGGGAACTTCCGCAACTGACCTCTTGCTGACTGAAGACGGAATTAGCCAGGCCACTAGGCCTGAGGTTGCTAGTTATCGCGCCGAATTCATTGCCCACAAATTTGGTGCCAACGCCCATGTCTTAGACCTGACCTGTGGACTTGGTTTCGATTCGCGAGAGTTCGCTCGAAAGGGACTAAAAGTAACTGCAGTTGAAATTGATCCCGAGGTAGCGCAATACGCCCAACATAATCTGAATGAGTTTGGAGTAACGGTGCATTGCGCCGATGCCGCAGACTTTGAGATACCCGATGATGTCGACGTAGTTTTCGTTGATCCAGCTCGTCGCAATCCAAATGCTGCCAAAAATTCAATGGGAAACACAAAGCGAATTTTTGATCCCTCGCAATGGTCACCTAGCTGGGATACCATTGCTCAAATAACTAAGTCCCATCCAGTGATTGCCAAAGTTGCACCTGGAATAGATAAAGCAGATCTTGCAGATTGGGATGCGCGTTGGATTAGTTCTGATGGTGACTTAGTTGAATGTTTTCTAAGCAGTGCAGGTTCTGGCATTCGAGCCGCTGTTCTGCTCGACTCTGCTAACAATTCAAGTGTCGAAATCATGGGTGATGAAATAACCAAAACCCAAGAACTAGGTGGCTTCTTAGTTGTTCCAGATCCAGCCTTGATACGTGCCAGTGCACTTGATGCAGTTGCTTCGCTTTGCAATGGTGGCTTGGTAAATGAACACATAGCTTGGTTGACTTCAGATGACTCCAGTGCTGTTTCCAATCTGGCTAACCAGTCGCCAAGCTTGGCAAGTATCTTGACGATTGAATCTCATTTCAAATTTTCCGAAAAACAAATGGTTGCAACTTTGAAGGACTTTGAAGCTTCTGGTGTAACTGTGATGACTCGAGGCATGCAACTAGACGTTGAAGTGATTCGAAAGACAGCCGTGAAAACGTCGAAATCAGGAAAGCAAGAGTTAGTAATTGCTATCTATCGAGACGATGCTGGGCCACAAGCCCTCGTATGTCGACGTTATCTAAGTTGAGCTAAGTCTTTTTCTAACTGAGTAATTGCATCTGGGCCAAGACCGCAGCAACCACCAATTAGCGTTGCGCCAGCAGTAACCCATTCACTGACAATCTTTGTTGGCAGGGTTGTGTGACCTTCACCAATCCAACACATGTTTTCGCCATCCCAAACTCGTCCAGCGTTGGGATACACAACTAGTGGAAGTGAAGTTTTGGCTGAGAGTTTGCGAAGTAATGATGTGACATGTTCTGGCATGGTGCAGTTAATACCAATCGCAACAATTGATTCGCAATCTTTAACAATTTCAGCAAGATGCCCAATGCCTTGTCCGGCACACGTTGAGTCTCCATCTTGCGCGCTCATTGTGATCCAGGCTGGAATGTGTGGGAAGTCAGCCAATACTTCTACCAAGGCTCGAACTTCATCCAAATCAGGAATGGTCTCACAGGCAAAAACATCTGGATTAGCGCTTGCTAATACTTCGATGCGTTCCCGATGAAATCTAACTAAATCTTCGTGAGCAACTCCGTAGTTACCTACGTATTCCTGTCCCCCACCAAGCACTGCGCCATAAGGACCGACGCTGGCTGCAACCCAAACTTTTTCTGGCGCTTTTGCAGCTACATCTTTTGCAAGTGTGATGGATAGTTTCATTAGGTCATCGGCTTGAGCTTCAGTCATTCCAGTAGCGACAAAGCCAGTTCGGCTTGCTTGATAAGAAGCGGTGATGATCACGCGACCACCGGCATCAACATAATCCTGATGAACTTCCGCAATCGCTTCAGGCGCATCGCGAAGTAATCGAGCCGACCATAGCTTGTCAGCTAAATTGTGGCCACGCTTTTCAAGTTCACCAGAAAGGCCTCCATCAATCGGCCAAGGTCCTTGCGCTAACCAACTTGCAAAACTCGTCACTATGCCACCACGTTCGTTATGTTCATCGAAGAATCTGTTGCGAAACTCAATTGTGAAGCATCACGGCCTCGTTTGACCAATTCCGAGCCAAGAGCGGCGACCATCGCCCCGTTGTCAGTGCAAAGACCAGGGCGCGGAATTCGAAGTGAGATGTTGTGTTCTTGGCATCGTTGCGCTGCTTCACTTCGCAAACGACTATTGGCAGCAACACCACCACCTATAACCAAGGTTCCAACATCGTTACTTAGGCAGGCATCAATTGCCTTTCGCAGCAAGACATCAACAACTGCTTCCTGGAAGGATGCAGCAACATCATTCACCATCACTGCATTTCCAGAGCGCTGCTCGGTTTCTATCCATCGCGCTACTGCAGTCTTTAAACCTGAAAACGAAACATCAAAACGATGCTTAGCCATGTCTTTTGGTGAGGTTAATCCACGCGGAAAATCAATGGCATTTGGATTACCCGTTTGCGCAGCTTTATCTATGTATGGTCCGCCAGGAAATGGCAGTCCCAATACGCGGGCAATCTTGTCGAATGCCTCACCTGCTGCATCGTCGATAGTTTGACCAAGTTGAATTACATCTTCAGTGATGTCAGGCACTAAAAGCAATGACGAATGGCCACCAGAAACCAGCATTGCCACACTTGGTTCATCTAATGGACCATGTTCGAGTTGATCAACACAAACATGAGCAGCTAAGTGGTTAACTCCGTAAATCGGCTTACCCAAAGCGACTGCCAAAGACTTTGCGGCAGCAACTCCAACGAGTAAGGCTCCGGCTAAGCCTGGGCCAGAAGTAACTGCAATTGCTTCAACATCATCAAGTTTGATATTTGCGGTCTTGCAGGCGCGTTCAATTGTTGGGACCATTGCCTCCAAGTGAGCGCGACTTGCAATTTCAGGCACGACTCCCCCGAAGCGGGCATGTTCGTCAACACTTGATGCAACTTCATCAGCCAGCAAAGTTGTGCCGCGAACGATTCCGATTCCGGTTTCATCGCAGGAAGTTTCTATTCCCAAAATCAATGGCTCAGACATTAGCTACTCGCTTTCGCATAATGTTTGCGTCAATTGTGTTTCCGTAATAGTTGCGCCTAACGTCAATTCGTTCATAGCCACGAGATGCATACATCTTCATGGCAGCTTCATTGTCGCTACGTACCTCTAAGAATATTTCTCGAACGTTTCTCAAAGTAGCTTGTGACTCAAGCCAATCCATCAAGGCAGTGCCGATCCCTTTGCCCTGTTGATCCTTCGAAACCGCAATGGTATTCACATCACCTTGCTTGCCGACATATCTAAATGAGGCATAGCCAACAATTTCTGAATCCAGAATTGCCACGGCAACATCGCGAGAGTTAGAAACTTCAGCGAGCTCTTCTAGAAATACTGTTTCACTCCATGCATCAATCGGAAACAAGTCGACTTCTAGTGCCAAGACTGCCGCTAAGTCGGAGTGCTTCATCGGGCGAATTTCTAACATCAGAGAACCGACTTTCTGTTGGTCGGTTCTACTGCATCTGGCTTTCGTAAATACATCGGTGACACATCCACGAGCTGTGCTGTTCCAGATGCAAAAAGTTTTGCTAACGATCCTGCTTTCAATTCCAATGCTTTCCCCGAAATGACATCTGGGTAAAGCTGTGCACCGGGACCGACAAATTCAGCATCAGGAAATTGTGCGAGCAAATCCTCTGGCTTGGATACTTGTGGCTCGTCTATGCGCTTTCCTTCGTATCGTGCCCAGTACAGCTCTTTGCGGCGCGCATCGGTAACAACAACACAAGGTTTTTCGTAATCAAATGCAATTGCATCCAGCGAACAGATTCCATGAATTGGGACGCCTCTGGCATGGGCGAATACTGAAGCCGTCACCAGACCTACACGCAAGCCAGTGAATGGGCCAGGTCCAACGCCGACAACTACATCAGTAACCTCGGCTATCGCTAAGCCTGACTTAGCAACCACTTGCGAAATCAAATCTGCAGTAAGTTCGCCTTGCATTCCGTGATCAACAGCCTGGCTTTGAGTTAGCTCACCATTGCTACGCAAGATTGCAACGCTTACGCCTACCGAAGTATCAATTGCTATTACATTCATGCGAACAGCCCTGCTAGATCCAAGTCGCTCCAGCGATCTCCAACGGCTGTCACTGAAATTGACCGATCTCCACTCGCCGGATCAGTGTCATCGTTAAGTTCTTCCGCTCGATCAATCTCTATCTCAAGCCAGTTATCGGTAAATCCCGAAACAAAATCTTTGCCCCACTCAATTACATAAGCTGCGTTTTTTGTGGCATCCAAATCTAAGTCGACCAAGTCACTCTGGCTCGAAAGTCGGTATGCATCCACGTGCACCAACGCCAATCCACTTCCTTGTGGTTTATGCACTCGAGAAACCACAAACGTTGGACTGGTAACTACGCCTTGCACATCAAGTTGCTCGGCTAAACCTTTAACGAAGGTAGTTTTTCCTGCACCTAAAGGTCCGCTCAACACAACAACATCATCGGCAATCAAGAGTGCGCCAATTTGTTTTCCAAATGCCTGCATTTGTTCAGATGTTGAAATGGAAAAAGACACAAGTGCTACCAAGAGTTGTTAATGAATTCGCGATGGACGCGAGGACCAATGCGAGTGATGATTTCATATGAGATTGTGTCAGCGGCGATAGCCCAATCTTCAACACTTGGCTCACCACGTTCAGGGTCACCGAAAAGAACTACTTCTTCGCCGAGCTGAACGTCCAAATTTCCAACATCCAAAACAAACTGGTCCATACATACTCGACCAGCAATCTTGCGAATCTCTCCACCAACTAAAACAGGCCCACGATTAGTTGCACTTCTCGGCACGCCATCGGCATATCCGGCTGGGATTAGAGCCAAAGTTGTATCAGCAGTGGTGTGGTACTGGTGAGCATAAGAAACACCAGTGCCGGCTGGTACTTTCTTTAACAAAACAATCGGAGCGCAAAGCGTCATAACTGGCTTTAGATCAAAATCTGTTGCAACGCCAACTTCTTCACCGGGTGAAACTCCATAGGCCGCAACACCTGGGCGAACCATGTTGAAATAGGTTTCTGGCAAAGCAAGCGTGGCTGCGGAGTTTGCTAAGTGCTTTACTTCAAGTTCGAAATTTGCTGCTTCTAACAAATCAACAGCAGTTTTAAACTCAGCAATCTGATCAGCAATTGTTGAATTGCTTGGCTCATCCGCGTAAGCAAAGTGAGACATTACGCCAACTACCTTTACGGTGCCTTCAGCTTCAGCTTTGCTTAATGCAGAAATCAACTCAGGTAAATCGGCGAGTGTGACACCATTTCGATTTAAACCTGTATCAACTTTGACGTGAAGCCGAGCAACTCGATCAACTGAATATGCAGCATTACTTATCGCCTTCAAAGTAGCTACTGAATTAACTCCCAAATCAATATCGCGCGCTATGCATTCCGCAAATCGATCATATGGAGTGTTGAGCCAAGCAAGGATTGGACCAGGAACGTTTCCTTCGCGAAGCGCAACGGCTTCTTCAAGTAATGCCACACCTAAGTAATCAGCTCCGGCATTAACTGCCGCTTGCCCGCACTTAACTAAGCCATGACCGTAGGCATCGGCTTTAACTACAACCATTAACTTTCGGCCATCAGTGCGCGCTTTAAGAACTCGAACGTTATGTGCCAGGGCACCTAGATCAATTCGAGCCGTCACATGAGCAGACATCTAAATACCTAAACCTTCTCTGCGATTACATACGCAATTGCAACCGGACCATCATGGCTGAGTGAGACATGCCAATTGGTTACGCCTTGGTCGTCAGCAACCTTGGCAACCGAACCGCGAACAGAAATTTTTGGTGCGCCGCCATTGCTGACTTCGCAATCATGCCATTCCATACCCACCGGAGCACCTAATGCTTTCGCGACTGCTTCTTTAACGGCAAACCGGCCAGCTAGAGAAATCAAAGGCAATTGATGGCCTTCAGCACTGGTCTGTTCGGCTTTAGTAAATAGCCGATCGATGATTCCAGGAGTTCGCTCCACGACCCCCGAAAAGCGTGCCAAGTCCACGACATCGACACCGATTCCAACTATGGCCATGTCTTAACTTTGCCGTGAATACTGGTTTTTTCAAACTTGGCCCACAAGATCCTAGTAATACCAAGGCAGGTAGTTATGTCATTTTTGCAACAGGGGTAACTCTGGCTACAGTGGAGGTATCGGTGCTGTTGAGCGGAAGCAACAGCACCAAACTATGGTCCAGCACGCTCAGGATTTCCATAGGTAATCCTGAGCAAATAAGCACTGCTGACTTGGTTGAATAACTTCTTTCAGAAGTTATTCAACAGTGACGCTCTTAGCTAAGTTTCTTGGCTGATCAACGTCATAGCCCTTAACAGTTGCCATCTCACAAGAGAAAATCTGCAATGGAACTGTGGCGACCAAAGGCTGCATTAATGCAGGGCACTTTGGCAAGCGAATGATGTGATCTGAGAATTCGTTAATGGATTCATCGCCCTCTTCGGCCAGCACGATAGTTAGTGCGCCGCGAGCTCGGACTTCCTGAATATTTGAAACGATCTTGTCGTGCAATTCATCGTCTTGAGGTGGCACGACTACGAATACTGGGATGCCATCTTCAATCAATGCAATAGGACCATGCTTTAGCTCACCAGCAGCAAAGCCTTCTGCGTGCATGTAAGCCAATTCCTTGAGCTTCAATGCGCCTTCAAGTGCAACTGGGAAGCCAACACTTCGTCCCAGGAAAAGTACAGATTGCTTATCGATCAATTCTTTGGCAATTGCCTTAACGCCCTCAGTTGTATCCAGAACTAAGTCGATCATGCTTGGCATGTCACTGAGTTCAAGGGCAACTGTGGCTGCGTCTTTGCCGTAACCGGTTCCCCGAGTTTGGGCTAAGTACATTGCAAATAGGTAGCAGGCAACAATTTGAGTTAGGAACGCCTTGGTCGAAGCAACCGCAATTTCAGGTCCAGCGTGCGTGTAGATAACTGCATCGCTTTCGCGTGGAATTGTTGAACCGTTGCTATTGCAGATGGCTAATACTTTTGCGCCTTGTTCGCGGGCGTAACGCATGGCCATCAAAGTGTCCATGGTTTCGCCAGACTGGCTGATCGCAACTACCAAAGTGGTTGGAGTCAAAATTGGATCACGGTATCTAAACTCACTTGCCAACTCGACTTCACATGGAATCCGAGTCCAGTGTTCGATCGCATACTTGGCAATCAAGCCTGAGTGATAAGCCGTGCCACATGCAGTGATGATGATTTTGTCGATGGTCTTAAGGAAGGCATCGTCTAGACCTAAATCAGCAAGGGTAACTTTTCCTGACTTATCAATCCGGCCCAGCAAAGTGTCAGCCACAGCTTTTGGCTGTTCGGCAATTTCCTTGAGCATGAACAAGTCAAAGCCACCCTTTTCAGCAGCAGCTGCATCCCAAGTAACTTCGTATTCAGTGAATTCAGCTGGCTTGCCATAAAAGTCTGTTACTTCAATTGAATTAGGAGTGATCTCAACGATTTGATCCTGTCCAAGTTCAATTGCGTTACGAGTGTGTGCAATAAATGCAGCCACATCTGAAGCCAGGAAGTTCTCGCCATCTCCGCGCCCAACAACTAGTGGCGAATTTCGGCGGGCAGCAACGACAACATCTGGGGTGTCAGCGTGAACAACCACCAAAGTGAATGCACCAGTAAGAACCTGGCAAACTTCGCGAAGTGCATCAGCAAGTCCAGGTGTGGATTTCATTTGCTTAGAAAGTAAGTGAGCCACAACTTCGGTATCAGTTTGGCTGCGAAGTGTGACGCCTTCAGCAATTAACTTGTCGCGAAGCATTGCAAAGTTTTCAATAATGCCGTTATGGATAACTGCGATAGTTCCATCTTCGCTTACGTGCGGATGGGCGTTTACATCGTTTGGAGCACCATGTGTAGCCCAGCGGGTGTGGCCGATTCCGGTATGTGATGGCGAGATTGGGCTATCTACTAACTCAGCTTCCAGGTTGGCTAGCTTGCCAGCCTTCTTGCGAGTTTGGATTGCCTGATCGGAAACAATTGCGATACCAGCCGAGTCATAGCCTCGGTATTCCAATCGGCGCAGACCTTCAATGACTACATTTTGGGCTTGTTGCGGGCCGACATATCCAACGATTCCGCACATACCTTGAGTCTATCTATTAGCTAAGGGCGCAGTGGGTAGCGACCACGTCAGCAAGTTCTTGAGCAACTTTCTGAGCTTGATCAGCCGTGGCAGCCTCAACCATTACTCGAATCAATGGTTCAGTTCCGCTTGGACGCAACAGAATACGTCCAGTGCTACCTAGTTCTTGCTCCAATTTTGCAACGGCTTCCGAAACTTCCGATTTCGAAATGGCGCCCTTGTCTACATTAGGAACGTTAATCAAAACCTGTGGCAAGCGATTAACTATCGCTGCAAGTTCTGACATTGATTTTCCAGTTGCCTTCATTTCTGACATCAAATGAAGTGCGGTAAGCACGCCATCACCGGTAGTTGCGAATTCACTTAGAACTACGTGGCCACTTTGCTCGCCACCGATCGTAAATCCACCGGTACGCATTTCTTCAAGTACGTAACGGTCGCCAACTGCTGCTGCAATTACTTCAATCTCAAGTTCTTTCATCGCAATGTTGAATCCCAAGTTGGACATCACAGTTGCAACAACAGTGTTTCCAACTAATGCGCCACGACTCTTGCGGCCAGATGCCAAGATCGCAAGGATCTGATCGCCATCGACAAAGTTTCCATCAGCATCGACTGCAAGGCAGCGATCTGCATCGCCGTCATGTGCGATACCAAGATCTGCGCCATGCTTTACGACGGCAGCAAACAAATCATCCATGTGGGTTGATCCGCAGTTTTCATTAATGTTCAATCCGTTAGGTTCACAGTGAATTGAAATAACCTGTGCGCCTGCACGGCGAAGTGCTTCTGGCCCAACTAGCGATGCTGATCCATTGGCGCCATCAACAACAACAGTTAAACCTTCAAGGGAATTAGAAATACTGGAGTTCAAATGGTGCAGGTATTTTTCAACAAGATCGTGTTCACTGCGGATTCGGCCAACACCAGCGCCAGTTGGGAGTTCGCTAACTACATCCAGGTGAGCTTCGATGGCATCCTCGATAGTGTCATCTAGTTTCACACCGCCACGGGCAAAGAACTTAATTCCGTTATCTGGCATTGCGTTGTGTGATGCCGAAAGCATCACGCCTAAGTCAGCACCGGTTAGATCAGTTAGGAATGCAACTGCCGGTGTTGGAAGGATGCCTACATCGATTACATCAACGCCAGCGCTAGCTAAGCCTGCGCTAATTGCTGATTGCAAGAATTCGCCACTGGCACGAGGATCGCGACCAACAACTGCGAATGGGCGATCTGATTTATGTGAAGAAAACTCGCCGCGCTCGCCTAAAACTTGCGCAGCAGCAACACCGAGATTTGTAGCTAACTCAGCTGTTAAAAGACCGTTCGCTAAACCACGAACGCCATCGGTGCCAAAAAGTCGGCCCGACATGATTTAACGCTTGGAGTATTGCGGAGCCTTACGAGCCTTCTTCAGACCGTACTTCTTACGTTCCTTGATGCGTGCATCACGAGTTAGGAAGCCGGCCTTCTTTAGGTCACCGCGGTTACCTTCAACATCGATTGCGTTCAAGCAACGAGCAACGCCAAGACGCAATGCGCCAGCCTGTCCGGAGATTCCGCCACCATCGATGCGAGCGATTACGTCGTAAGCGCCTTCGAAGTTAAGAGTCTTGAATGGGTCGTTAACAAGCTGCTGGTGCACCTTGTTTGGGAAGTAATCCTCAAGCGAGCGACCGTTAATTACCCAACGACCGGTGCCTGGAACGATGCGAACGCGAGCAATTGCTTCCTTGCGTCGACCAGTTGCAGCGCCAGGTGTGTCTGGTGCCTTACGTGGTTCGCGAACTGCAGCAGCAGGAGTTTCGGAAGTGTATTCCGTCAATTCCACTTCAGCCTCATCGCCAAGGATGGCATCTGTTACGTCTACTTCGTTCTCTGACATGTTATTTCCCTTCGTAAAAATCTATGTATCCGCGAGCGCTTACTGCGCTACCTGAGAGATCTCGTATGGCTTTGGATTTTGTGCAGCGTGTGGGTGAACATCGCCTGCGTAAACCTTTAGCTTTGTGATTTGAGCATCGCTGAGCTTGTTATGCGGAAGCATTCCCTTGACGGCCTTTTCAATTGCACGACGTGGGTTTGTTGCTAGCAATTCAACATAGTTAGTCGCACGCAAACCGCCTGGGAAACCGGAGTGACGGTAATCCATCTTCTGCTCACGCTTCTGGCCGGTAAGTGCAATTTTTTCTGCATTGATAACAATGACGAAGTCGCCAGTGTCAACGTGTGGTGCAAAGATTGGCTTGTGCTTGCCGCGCAACAGCACAGCAACTTGTGACGCCAGACGTCCTAAAACAACGTCAGTTGCATCGATTACATGCCATTCGCGATTCACATCGCCTGGCTTTGGTGAGTACGTGCGCACAGTGAGCCTTCTTTGTCTAAATAATTGGGGTTTAAATTGCTAGTTTTCCTTATGCCTAAAGGCACAACGAATCCTTAGATTACCTGTATTTCTGGGCGTGGGTCAAAACGAGGTTGAATCTCTGGGGTAGGCTCAAAGTTAAGAAAACCGCTAAATCAAGGCATTTTGCCCAAATCTGCCTGGCGGCGACCAAAAAGGGATGTGCTAAAGCCGCATGAAAGTCAGCCGGCGCCCCCTTTACCTGCTCGAAGGGGCCAATGCCCTTTCCGGGCTCAGTAACGCAATCGCGATTATTACTATCCCCTGGCTCATCTTTGAGCGCACCGGATCAGCCACTCAGGCTGGCATCGTTGTCGCGCTTTCCGCCATTCCGGGAATCATAATTTCGCCATTTGTTGGCGCCTTAATTGATCACTACGGTCGCAAGCGAGTTTCGATTGGCTCAGACCTACTCTCAGCTCTATCGGTCATGCTGTTTCCAATTTGGGATTCCTTGTTCGGTTTAACTTTTGCATCGATTGCAACTTTTGCAGTTCTTGGCGCAGCTTTCGATCCAGCCGGTTACACCGCACGAAAGTCTTTGATTCCGGATGTCGCCAAAGCAAGCAACACATCAATGGACAAACTTAATTCTTGGCACGAAGCAGTTTTTTCTGGCGGATGGGCTCTTGGTCCAGCATTGGGTGCGATCGCGATTTCACTTGTTGGTGCAGCAAATTCCATGTGGATTGTTTTCATTGCATTTATCTTGGCAATCATTTTGATTTCGATGTTGCATGTTGGTGACCTTGGCCTAGAACATCGTGAAGAGATAAACGATCAAGAAAAGTTTTGGACCAGCACATTACGCGGCTTGCAAGTACTTAAGTCCGACAAAGCGATGTACTACTTAACGATCTCAATTGTTTTCTTGGCGATGGTTTATCTACCCACAGAATCTGTCGTATTACCGAAATACTTCTCTGACATTAATGACCCACGTGGACTTGGATATGTTTTGTCATCCATGGCACTTGGTGGCATTGCATCGATGCTTGCTTATCCACGTTTAGTTAAGCGATTCAAGAAGCGCACGATCGTGATTGGTGCACTTGCAGCTACTTCAATTGCAATGATTCCGATGACATTCTTCCCGCCAATTGGATTGTTCGTGTTATCTGGATTCTTGCTTGGACTTGGTTGGGGTCCGATGAATCCCTTAATGAACTCTTTAGTTCAACAACGCGTAGCTCCACACATTCAAGGCCGAGTATTTGGCGTACAAACTTCCTTGTTCTATGCAAGTGGTCCAATCGGAATGTTTGTCACAGGAATAAGCGTGGATGCTTTTGGCGTCCGTCCGGTCTACATTGCTGCTGTATCTATCCTGATTGTCTTTCAGCTGTTCATAATGTTGCTACCAGATCTCCACGATTTAGATCGTGAACCGACATACTAAATACATGACTCGGCCCACTCTTGATAACTGGCTACTACCTGAAAATACCTTTTGGTCTTTTCGACATGTTCGGGAATTAATCCCCACCGCACAAGTTGATTGCGCTCACTCACCTCGAGTACTGAATAAGAAGATCAATTCCGCACTTGGTGACGTGTCCGTCGAAACTCACACAGGTGTAAAAACTATTTCTGAGTACCTTCCAAGTTCCAGC
This sequence comes from Candidatus Nanopelagicales bacterium, assembly GCA_030157865.1. Classification (GTDB taxonomy): domain Bacteria; phylum Actinomycetota; class Actinomycetes; order S36-B12; family UBA5976; genus UBA5976. The sequence continues at coordinate 94,879 of JAOATY010000045.1, forward strand.
ACTGACTCATTTACAGTGGCAAAAGGTGAGGACTTAGTTTTCGAATGGCTGGCTCCAGGAGTTAGTGACCTAGAGCCGCATCTAATTTTTAGTGTCACTAAGTCATTCACTGGAATGCTGGTTGGCTCGCTGGTGCAAGAAGGCAAAATCGATGTTGACGCCTTGGTTACCAAGTATGTTCCAGAGATTGCCGATAGCGGATTTGGTGATGCAACTGTTCGTAACTTGCTAGACATGGCTGCTAGTTACCAGTTCGAAGAGGATTACACCCCTGGCCCGGACATCATCGCCTATCGACATTCAGTTGGTTGGTATCCAGCTCCACTTGGCGCACCAAATTTGCATGACTTCATCGCTTCGCGAAAGAAGGAAGGCGAGCACGGCCAGAAGTTCCGCTACATGTCACCAACAACTGATCTGGTTGGTTGGGTAATTGAAGCTGCAAGTGGAATGCCTTATGCCGAAGCTCTTTCTAAATTTATTTGGAGCAAGATCGGTGCTGAAGCTCCAGCCCACATCACCGTCGACCGCCAAGGCTCTCCCCGAGCTGCCGGTGGACT